>CALFNG010000029.1 GCA_937902985.1 uncultured Myxococcales bacterium | reverse complement strand
GTCAGCGGAGAGGGCGGGATTCGAACCCGCGGCAGGCTTTTGACCTGCGCCCGCTTAGCAAGCGGGTACCTTCGGCCACTCGGTCACCTCTCCTAGTGGGCCAGGGCGGGCAACTTACACGAAAAGTGCCCTACGACAAGCCTCAGGGCGGCGCCCTCTCCGGCGCCGGGGCCGCTTTTGCCGGGGGCGCACCGCCGACCGGGACGAATGAGCCGCGACAAGCGCGTCGGGACCAAGCCCCCGGACGAACGCCCCGGTGCGCGAGCCCGCGAGGCTAGGCGCACGCCGCGCGCACGCTACGGTATCGCGCGCCGATGGTCAGCCTCGTCTACTCGAACAGCGCCGCAGAGATCCTGGCCGAGCTCGCGACGCGCGTGCGGGCGCAGCAGGCCCGGGACGGAGCCCTCGCGCCCGTGCGCGTCGTGGTGCCGAGCGCGGACGTCGAGGCCTACCTTCGCCTGGGCATCGCGCGCGAGCAGGGCGTCGCTGCCAACCTCGAGTTCACGAGGCTCACGGCGTTCGCCGCCGACGTCGTCGAGGCGCTGTCGGGAGCGCGCGTGGCGGACGCGGCCGCGATCGAGGCGATGGCCCTCCGTATCCTGCTCGACGACGAGGCGCTCGCGCACGCCGAGCTCGCGCCGGTGCGCGCGTACCTCGGCGGCGGAGGCGACGCGACCGACCCGATGGACGTGCGCCGCGTGCAGCTCGCGTCGCGCATCGGGCGCCTCTTCGAGGAGTACACTTACTCGCGCGGCGACATGTTGGCCGCGTGGCAGCGCGGCCTCGGCGGCCTCGGCGACGAGCCGGCCGGGTCCGCGGCGACCGCGCCTCGGTACGTCGAGACGGCGACCTGGCAGCGGCGTCTCTGGCTCGCGATGTTCGGCGAGGGCGGGCTGGCCGAGCGCGTGGGCGATGGACAGCGACCTCTCGTTCGTCTCGTTCCCCTTCACCGGGCGGTGGCCGCCCTCGAGGCGACGCCGCAGAGGCTGCCGCGCGCCGTTCACGTCTTCGGGTTCGCGCACGTCGCGCGCGGGTTCCTCGAGCTCATCGAGCGCGTGGCGCGCGCGACCGAGGTCGTGCTCTACGCCATCAGCCCGTGCGAGGGCTTCTGGGAAGATCCGGACGCCAGCGACCCCGCGCCGCTGCACCTCTGGGGCCGCCCTGGACGCGAGCAGGTGCGCGCATGGAACGCCATCGCCGGCTTCGACCACGACGACCGGTTCGTCGACCCGCTCGACGCGGCACCCGCGGACGCGCCCGCGGGCGGACCGAGCGCTGCTCGCGCCGGTCGTTCCGGTCGCGCGCTCCTGCATCGCATCCAGAGCGACGTCCTTCACCGCGTATCAGCGCCGGCCGCGCGCCCTGCCGCCGATCCGCGCCTCGAGCGCGACGAGAGTGTCGTCGTCCTCGAGCACGCGAGCGTCCGGCGGGAGCTCGAGGCGGTCGCGAGCGAGATCTGGCGCCTGGTCGAGGCCGACGAGACGCTTCGCTTCGACGAGATCGCCGTGCTCGTTCCGGCCGCCGACGAAGACGGGTACGTGGCGCAGGTGCCCTCGGTCTTTCGCGAGGCGTATGACCTCCCGCATCGCGCGAGCTCGACGGCGCCTTTCGCGCGGGGCGGGGGCGTGGTCGAAGCGGTCGATCTCCTGCTCGCTGCGCCGCTCGGGCGGTTCACCCGCCAGGAGCTCATGCGCCTCGTGCTCCACCCCGCGATCCTCGGGGCCATGGGCGACGTCGATCCCGTTCGATGGGCCGCCTGGTGCGACGGCCTCGGCATCGTGCACGGCGCCGATCGGAGCGACCACGAGGCGACGTACATCGAGCGCGACGTCTTGAACTGGGACCAGGGCCTGCGGCGCCTGGCGCTCGGCGCGTTCATGAGCGGCGACGCGAGCGGCGACGAGCGGCCCTTCGAAGTGAACGGCGAGGCGTACGTCCCCTACGAAGTGTCGGCCGCGGAGCTGCCCGACGCCGCGGCGTTCGGCCTGCTCGTGCGCTCGCTCGTGGCCGACGCGCGCTTCGCGCGCGAGGCGCGGCTCACGATGCGCGAGTGGGCCGCCTTTCTGTGCCGCTTCGTCGAGACGTACGTGACGCCCGCGAATCCCGCGGAAGAAGAGCAGCTCGCGCGGTGCCTGCGACGCGTCCACACGCTCGGCGAGATCGACCTCGGCGGGACGGGCGGCGACCTGCGCGTCCGCTTCCGGATCGCGTGCGAGCTCGCGCGTCGTCGCGTCGAGGGGCTCCCGGGGGGCGCCACCGGCGAGGGCGTCGTCGTCTCCACGCTGGCGGCGCTGCGGCCCGTGCCGTTTCGCGTTGTCTTCGCGTGCGGAATGGGCGAGGGCAAGTTCCCGTCGCCCGAGGCGGAAGATCCGCTCGACCTCCGCTGGGCGCGACGCCGCGAGGGCGACGTCACCGCGCGCGAGCGCGACAAGTACGGCTTCCTCGAGCTCCTGCTCGGCACCCGCGATCGCCTGTACCTCTCGTACGTGTCGCGAGAGCCGTTGACGGGCGAGGGGCTCGCGGCCTCGTCGGTCGTCGAGGAGCTGCTGCACGCGGTCGAGCGCGGCTACGGCATCGATCCGTCGCGGCTCCGCAGGCGCCATCCCCTTCGGCGGTGGGCTCCGGAGTACTTCCCCGATCTCTTCGGAGCGATCCGTCGCGAGCCCGCTCCGCCCTCCCGGGCGAGCGAGCCCGGGATGACGCTCGGCTCGCTCGAGCCGCGCGCGCCGCTGGGCACGACGCGGATCGCCGAGGCGCGCGCCGAGGCCCGGACGCTGGCGCTCCGCAGGAGCCTCGACGCGTCCGGCGAGCGGTTGCGACCCGACGACGTCCTCGCCCGCGCGGCCCTCGATTCCCTCTGGGGCGACCTCGCGGCTCACCTCGGCCTCGCGCAGCTGCCGCCGGCCCCGCCGTTCCCGCACGGCCGCCTGACGGTGCCGGTGCACGCGCTCGTGAAGTTCCTCGAGTTCCCGCTCCAGGGGTGGGCGCGCTTCCGCGTGGGTCTCGACGAGCGCGACGACGACGACCCGATGGCCCGCGAAGACGAGCTCTTCGAGACCGACGCGCGGCGCGAAGTGATCTTCTTGCGCGAGGTGCTCCTCGACTCGGTCGCGCGGCGCTGCCGGCTCGAGCAAGCCTACGACGACGCGGTACGCGGGCGGGAGCTCCGCGGGGCAGGGCCCTCGGGGGTCTTCGCGCGAGGCGAGCGCGGCCCGCACCTCGAGACGCTCGCGTCGTGGCGCGACGAGCTCGAGGCGCGCGGCGAGGTCGTCGACGCCATCGAGGTGGTCCGGTTCGGGCGCGCCGGAGAGCACGCGAACAGCGGCCGCGTCTTCGACTCCGTGGCCCTCGACCTCGAGCTCGTCGACGCGGCCGGCGTTGCCCGGATGCTCCGCGTCGACATCGGCGGCCGCACGCTACCGATGGGCGCCGGAGCCGTCACGTCGATCACGCTGAACAAGCGACCGAAGCAAAAGTGGGACGATCTCTGGGTCGCCGCGGAGCGCGATCGCACGGCTCTCCGCGCCTTCGTCGACCACGCGATGCTGTCGGCGTCGGGCGTCGCCGCGGGGCAGCCGCACGCGTCGATGATCGTCGTCCGGACGCCCGAGGGGCCGCTCAGCGAACGCGTCGGGTTCGCGGCGCTCACGCAAGACGAGGCCCTCGGGTGGCTGCGCGGCCTCGTGCGCGAGCTGCTGCAGGGACCGCACGACTACTTCTTCCCCTGCGAGGCCGTCTTCGCGCGCGAGCGCCGTGATGGCGAGCGAGCCGGTCCGTTCGCGCCGTACCTGCCGTACCTGGAAAAGGCGCGGGCGCTCCTCGGTGACGCCGAGGGCGCGCTGGCTCTTCGCTCGGCGTACGGCCCCGTTCCGCGGCCGCAGGCGTACCCTTCGCCCGACGAAGAGCGCGCGCGCGCGATGGCCGACGCGCGCTTCGGCCTCTTCTTCCGGAAGCTCCAGAGGACGCCATGAGCGTCGCGACGATCCGCGTCGCGCGGCCGCCCGTCTTGCGATCGGTGCCGCTCGACCGCCACGTGGTCATCGAGGCGTCGGCGGGCACGGGCAAGACGTTCACGCTCGAGAACCTCGTCGTCGAGCTCGTGCTGTCGACGGACCTGACGCTCGACCGGCTGCTCTGCGTCACCTTCACGGAGAAGGCCACCCACGAGATCCGGGCGCGCGTCCGCGGCAAGCTGCAGTCGCTCCTGACCGGCGGCGGCGCGGCTCCGACCGACGCCGACCTTCGCGACGGCGACTACTGGACGCTCGACGACCGGCGCCGGCAGAAGCTCGAGAGCGCGCTCCATGCCTTCGATGGGGCGACGATCGCCACCATCCACGCCTTCTGCCACCGCGTCTTGAAGGAGAACGCCTTCGCGAGCGGTCGGTGCTTCGAAGAGCGGCAGGTCGACGGGCGCGAAGCCTTCGGGCGGGCGCTGCGCGAGGCGCTCCGCGGCGACCTCGCGCGGAACCCGGAGAGCGCGCGCTGGCTCGAGACCGCGCTGCGCACGGGGTGGTCGATCGCCCGCATCGAGAAGCTCCTGTGGGACTGCACGCGGGAGCGCTCGGAGATCCGCCCGGCGTTCGACGCGCGCGCGCTCGAGGCGGCGCTCGCGTCGTTCCCGACCGACGAGGCGCGCGAGCCTCGGCTCCTCGCCGAGTTCAAGGCGTGGGGAACGCACGCGCGAACGTCGCGGACCATCGTCGAGAACCTGGCCGCGCTCGCCGACCTGGTCGAGCGCGCCCGGGCGACGCGAGACGCGCCGCTCTTCGTGGCGCAATCGAGGGACGTGATCCTGAAGCTGCGCGAGCGCCTGCTGCCCATGACGCCGCGTCCGGGGCGGGGGGCGCAGGTGGTCGCGGCGGCGCTCGAGCTCACGGGGGCGACGCCTCCGTTCGCGGCGGCCATCGCGCACGCGCTGCTCGGCGGCGTTCGCGAGGAGCTCTCGCGGGGCAAGCGCGCCGCGGGTCGTTACGACTTCGACGACATGCTGTCGCTCGTCGACGACGCGCTCCGCGGCCCCGGCGGCGACGCGCTCGCCGAGGCGATGCGCCAGCGCTGGCGCTACACGCTCATCGACGAGTTCCAGGACACGGACGCGACCCAGTGGTCGATCTTCCGCAAGGTCTTCTTCGAGCGACCGGCGGGCGGCGCGCCGAGCCCGCTCGTTCTCGTGGGCGATCCCAAGCAGTCGATCTACCGGTTCCGCGGGGCCGACGTTCACACCTACCTGGCGGCCGGCAGCGAAGTGCTGGCGGGCGGCGGGGCGCGCGTTCGCCTCGAGAGCAACTACCGGGCGACGCCGGCGCTCGTCGAGGCGACCAACCGGCTCTTCGATCGCGAAGCGCCCGAGCCGATCTTCAGCGGCGACATCGACTACGCGCCCGTCGCATGCGGGCGCCCCGACCGCGCGCTCGTCGGCGGCGACGGGAACGCCGTCTCGCCGGTGTGCGCGCTCACCCTGCGCGGCGACGTGCGCCTGGCGCACCTCGGCGCGTGGATCGCGGGCGAGGTGCGGACCGCGACCGATCCGGCGCGGCCGTGGCGGCTCGACGGGCGACCGCTCGACTTCCGCGACGCGTTCATCCTCACGCGGACGCGCGGCGAGGGCCTCGAGATCGGGGCGGCGCTTCGCGCGGCGCGCATCCCGCACGCTTTCTACAAGGAGGAGGGCCTCTTCCAGACCGACGAGGCCCGCGACCTCCGGGCCCTGCTCGGCGCGATCGACGAGCCCGATCACCCGGCGCGCCGCATGGAGGCGTGGCTGACGCCGTTCTTCGGCTTGCCGCTCGCCGAGGTCGAGCGAGCTCGGAGCCTCCCCGCCACCCATCCGCTGGTCGCGCGCCTCCACGCCTGGAAGTCGATCGCCGATGCGCGGGAGTTCGATCGCCTCTTCGAGAGCCTCGTCAGCGACTCGGGCGTCGTGCGGCGCGAGCTCTTCTTCGCCGACGGCGAGCGCGAGCTCACCAACACGATGCACCTCCTCGAGACGCTGATCGAGCGCGCGCGGGGCGGGAGGGCGACCCTCGCGGACCTCGTGCAAGAGCTGTCCGGCCTGATCGCCCAGACGCGTTTTCCGCTGGACCTCGAGGGCAACATGCAGCGCCTCGAGAGCGATCGCAGCGCGGTGCAGATCATGACGATCCACAAGGCCAAAGGCCTCGAGGCGCCGCTCGTCTTCGTGGCCGGCGGGATGTGGCTGCCGCGCTCGGACGACGTGCGCGTCTTCCACGAGGGGGGGCGGCGCCTCGCGTGGGTGGGCACTCCGTCACCGGAGGTGAAGGCGACGATCGAGCGCGAAGAGGGCGAAGAAGAGGAGCGGCTCATGTATGTGGCGCTCACGCGCGCGATGGGCCGCGTGTACCTGCCCTACGTGCTCGACGCCGCGGGAGAGCCGAAGTCGCTCCGCGGCCCCTACGGGCGCGTCCACGGGCGACTCGCCGCGCTCGTGCAGGCCGAAGATCCGATCCTGACGATCGAAGAGGTCGGCGCCGCGGGCGGGCCGGATGTGGCCCCGCCGGCGCCGGCCGACTGGACGCCCCCGCCGGCGCTGCTTCGAGAGAACGACGAGGGCGCGCACTACGAGGAGCTGCGCCAGCGTCACGCCGCGGCCATCGTGACGTCGTACACGCGCATGCGCGGAGCGGGCGGCGCGCGGCCTTCGCGCGGCGAGTCGGTCGAGGAGCTTCGCGTCGACAAATCCGGCGGCGCGATCGACGAGGCGCCCCTGACCACGCTGCGCGCGGCGCGGGCCTCGGGCGTGTTCCTGCACGAGCTGCTCGAGCGCGTGCCCATCGCTTCGTTCGGGGCCGAAGGCTCGCTCGCCGAGTGGCGCGCGCGCGCCGACGTCTCCGCGCTCTTCAACGAGGCGATGGCGACCCACCGCATCGACCCCGAGCAGCGAGGGCACGCCGAGCAGCTCGTCTGGGCGGCCTACAAGAAGCCGGTCGCCCTCCCGGGCGGCGGCCGGCTCGAGGGCTTCGCGGCGGCTGCCTCGCTCGTTCGCGAGATGGACTTCGTCTACCCGATCCCCGCCGCGAGCGACCCGGCGCTCGGGGGGCCGGACTGCCCCGGAGAGCTTGCGCCACGCGACGGCTCGAGTGTCCCGTCCGGCGATGTCCGCGGCTACGTCCGCGGTTCGCTCGATCTCGCGTTCGAGGAGGTCATCGACGGGCAGCGCCTCACGTACTTCGCCGACTGGAAGAGCGACTCGCTGGCATCGTACGCGCCGGACGCGCTCGCCCGGCACGTGGCCGGACACTACGAGGAGCAGGTGAGGCTCTACACGCTCGCGGTCGTGAGGCTCCTCGGCGTTCGCTCCCGGGCCGACCACGCGGCACGCTTCGGCGGCCTTCTCTACTGCTTCCTGCGCGGCTTCGACGGCGAGGGCGGGGGCCTCTTCACGGCGCGCCCGAGCTGGGAGGAGATCGTCGCCTGGGACGAGCGCCTCCGCGATCGACGCTTCTGGGCGCCGGCGGCCGATCTCCGGGTCGCCGCGCGCGCCGGAGGGCGAGCCACGTGACGCACTTCGCTCCGCTCGGTACCGCGCGAGAGGCATGGCTCCGGGCGACCCCGTCCGATCGCGACGCAGCCGCGCCCGCGATCGCGTCCGGTGCAGACCCGGAGGACTTCGAGCCAGCGTATCTCGGCTGGGAGATCGCGCGCTGCGCGCCCGGGCTCCTCGACGCCGACCGGCGGACGCTCGCGGGGCTCGCCGCGGCCTGCGTCCTGTCGATGCGCGCCGGGAGCACGCGGCTCCCGCTCGAAGGCGCGCCGCTGACGACGGCCCTCGCGGCCGCGGGTTTCCCCGACGTGAGGGCGGCGGCGCTCGAGCTCCTCGTGCGCGCGCGCCTGGGCGCGCCGGAGGATCCCGTCGTCTCGACGATCGGCCGCCCTGGCGCCCGCAAGCCGCTCATCGTCGACGGCGACTGGCTTTACGCCGAGCGGATGCACGCGCTCGAAGAGCGCTTCTGCGCCCGGGTTCGCGCTCGGGCGCTCCACCCCGCGACGACCGTCGACGCCCGCGGGCTCGGTCGCGCGGTCAACGCCGTGGCGCCGGGTCCGCCCGCGCTCACCGACGAGCAGAAGCGCGCGATCCGGCAGGCCCTCGGCGCTCCCCTCGCGCTCATCACCGGCGGGCCGGGGACGGGAAAGACCGCGACCGCGGTGGCGCTGGTGCGCGCCATCGCCTGGATGGGCACGCCCATGGACCAGCTCGCGGTCGCCGCGCCGACCGGCAAGGCCGCCCAGCGGCTCGCCGACGCGATGTCGCGCGGCCTGGCGCAGTCGCGCGATCTCGCCGATGTCGGCCTGCGCGCGATCGCGCCGGCGCCCCTGACGCTCCATCGCCTGCTCGGGTGGTCTCCGTCCCGCGGGCGCTTCGCGCGTCACGAGAACGACCGGCTCCCCTATCGCTTCGTCGTGGTCGACGAGGCGTCGATGATCGATCTCGCGATGATGGACCGACTCGTTCGCGCGCTTCGCGACGACGCCCGGCTGGTCCTCTTCGGCGACGCCGACCAGCTGCCGTCGATCGAGGCCGGCGCGGTCTTCCGCGATCTCTGCGCCGGCCTCGGCGGCGCGCGCCTCACGGTGAACCTCCGCGTCGCCAACGACCCCGACGCCCGGCGGATCACCACCGCCGCTCACGCCGTGAACGCCGGCGCGGTCGACGCGGCGTTCGTCGAGGTGGTGAGGGTGAAGCGCACCGTCGCCGACGTGACCTTCGAGGGCGTGGAGCACCTGGCGAGCCGGTGGTCCGACGTCGGCGACGCGCTGATCGATCGCTGGTGGCGAGACCGCGTCGCTGCGCGCGAAGGGTTCGTCCAGCGCTCCACGCGGCCCTATCGCGTCGGCGCGGCCGGGTTCGACGAGCCCGACCGCGCGGAGCTCCGCGCCTTGTTCGACGAGCACGCGCGCTGCCGCATCCTCTGCGTGACGCGGGTCCGCGGCTTCTCGACGAGCGCCGACGTGATCAACGACCGCCTCGTCGCCCGGTTGCGCGGCGAGTCGGCGCCGGACGCCGCGTGGCGCCGCAGCCGCCCCCTCGGCCCCGGGAATCCCGTCTCGGTCCAGCGTAACGACTACGAGCGGGGGCTCTACAACGGCGATCAGGGGCTCGTGATCCGCGTCGTGTCGTCGGTCGACGACGACCCCCGCCTCATGGCGGTGTTCCCGCGCGGGGAGACCTTCGAGGCCTTTCCGCTCGACGTGCTCGGCGAGGTCGCGCCCGCGTTCGCGATGACCGTGCACAAGTCGCAAGGTTCGGAGTTCGACCACGTGGCCGTCATCCTCCCCGACGCCGACCTGCCCCTGCTGACCCGCGAGCTCCTGTACACGGCGATGACCCGAGCCCGCCGCTCGGTACTGCTCGTCGGTAGCCAGGAGCTGCTCGCCCGTGCGGTGTCACGGACGGTCGAGCGTTTCAGTGGCGTCGCCGAAAAGCTGAAGAATCGCTGAGGGTTTCGACTGAGTCTCCCCGGGGCGCGTCCGGTCCATGCTATACATGCGACCAGGAGAAACACATGGAACAGGTCGCGTGGGCCCTCAGCGGCGTGCCGCCGCTCGAATCCATGAAAAAGCGGCGCTCCCCGGCGCCTCTGCTCGCTCTCTCGCTCGACGTCACCGAGCCCGACGTCGTCGCCGAGCTCCTGCGTCACGACGAAGGCGACGATCGGACGCAGTTCGCGCTCGCGGCCCTGCGCATCGGGGTGCTCGCGCTCCGCTCGGCGGCCGGCCAGATCGACGCCGGCAGCATCCGAGAGGCCGGCGCCGCCCTCATGTCCGAGGTGCGCGAGCTCCTGTCGACGCGGGTGACCGAGATGAACGAGCGCGTCGCGTCGACGCTCACCCAGTACCTCGACCCGCAGAGCGGCGCGCTCCCGCAGCGGCTCCACGCGCTTGTGCGGCAAGATGGCGAGCTCGAACGCCTGTTCCGCGCGCAGATCGGCGCCGACGACTCGCTGCTCGCGCGCTCCCTCGCGTCGCACCTGGGCGAAGGCAGCCCTCTCTTCAAGCTGCTGTCGCCCACCGACGCCGCGGGCCTGCGGTCCCAGATCTCGACCACCGTGCAAGAGGCGCTCGCCGATCAGCGCACGGTCATCTTGCGGGAGTTCTCGCTCGACCAGAAAGACTCGGCGCTGTCGCGCATGGTGGCCGAGTTCTCGCTCGACGGCGAAGGCTCGGCGATGAACCGAATGGCCAAGATGCTGGCCGCCACCAGCGAACAGATCGGCCGAAACCTGACCCTCGACGACGACGGTTCCGCGCTCTCGCGCCTGAAGCGAGAGCTCGAGAGCATGATCGGGCGCCTCATGCGCGACAACGTCGAGTTCCAGACGCAGATGCGCGAAGCCCTCGCCCGCCTCGATACTCGCCGCAAAGAAGAAGCGCGCTCCCCGCGTCACGGCATCGAGTTCGAAGAGCGCCTCGGGGCCCTGCTCAACGACGAAGCCCAGCGCCTCGGCGACCTCCACGAGGCGACGGGCGAAACCACCGGCAGCATCAAGAACTGCAAGGTCGGCGACCACGTCATCGAGCTCGGCGCCGACTCTGCGGCGTCGAACGCGCGCATCGTGTGGGAGGCCAAGGAGAAGAACGGGTCGTCGCTACGCGCCGCCATCGACGAGATCGCCGAGGCCCGGCGAAACCGAAAGGCGCAGATCGGCGTCTTCGTCTTCTCGAGCAAGACCGCGCCCGAGGGGCTTCAGCCGCTGCAACGGCACGGCAGCGACATCATGGTGGTGTGGAACCCCGACGATCCGGGGAGCGAGATCGTCGTCCGCGCGGCCTACAGCCTTGCGCGCTGCCTCGCCGTTCGCGAGCGGCGCACCGATCACGAGTCCCTGGCGGCCATTCTCGAGATCGAGCAGGCCGCGCGCGGAATCGAGAAGCAGGTCGGCTACCTCGAAGAGGTGCGCAAGTGGGCCGAGACGGTGAAAGGACACGGCGAAAAGATCGTCGATCGCTCGGCGCGCATGGTCGATGAGCTCCGACGCGACGTCGAGCGCCTCGACGCCCAGATCGCCCAGATGCGCACCGCAGAAGCTCCCGCCTAAACTTCTCGCCTTCCTGTGCGGGCTCGAGAGATGGCTAGCGGTATGCTGCGCGCGTGCGTGGAAAGACCGAACGGCGTCTGGCTCTCGTCATTCTCCTGACGGCCATCCTGCCGCTGGCGAGCGCCATGATGCTGGCGTACTCGCTCCTCAACTACGCGTCGTCGGTCTGGCTGCGCCCCGAAGTCGAGCAGGAGCTCGAGCGAGGCATCGAGCTCTACAAGGACTACGTGCGGGTCGTCAAAGACGACATGAAGCACCAGACCGACGCGATGGCCGGAGATTCCGCGCTCCGCGAGGCGGCGCACGAGGGCGACGGGCCCAACTGTGGACGCGCGCTCGACGCGCTCTTCCCCCGGTACGCCGGGCTCGTGTCGCTCGCGGTCTCGGATGGCGAGGACCACGCGCTCGCCTCGCGCAGCCGGGGGCGCCCGCTCGACGAAGCCACCGAGCGCGAGCTCGCCGTGCGGCGGCCTCTGATCGGCAGCGCCGACGGGCGGATGCTCGTGGCGACGTTCGCGTTCGATCGCCGCTACGAGCAGGAGCTCGAGCGGGCGGGCGCCACGCACGACACCTACTCGCACCTCGAGAAAGAGCGATCCCGCGTGAACTCGGGCTACTTCGAGGCGTTCGCGGTGCTCCTCGGGATCACCGTCGTCGCGACGGTCGTCCTCGGGTTCTTTCTCGCCCGCGGCTTCACGGTGCGAATCAACCGCCTGGCCAATGCGATCAATCTGGTCGCCGCCGGAGACCTCGATGTCCGGGTGCCGGTCACCGGCTCCGACGAGCTCACGGAGCTGGCGCGAGTGTTCAACCGCATGCTCGGCGAGATGCAGCAGTCGCGCGCGCGCATCGAGTATCTGCAGCGCATCGGAGCGTGGCAGGAGATGGCACAGCGCCTGGCCCACGAGATCAAGAACCCGCTGACGCCGATCCAGCTCGCGGTGCAGGAGTGCCACCGCAAGTACGGGGGCGAGAGCCCGAAATTCCGGGCACTCCTCGACACGACGCTCGAGATCGTCGAGGAAGAGGTCGGCACGCTCCGTCGGCTCGTGGGCAATTTCTCGAGCTTCGCGCGCCTTCCCCATGCCGAGCTTCGCGAGGCGAGTCTGCGCGACTTCTTGCGCGAGTGCTCCGAGCAGCTCGGTCACATCGGCAACGAGCCCGTCGAGGGCGCCGACGACGCCGTTCTCGCGCACGACGCCGACGACGTCGAGGTCCGCTGGGAGCTGCCCGACGATCCGCTGATCGTGGCGATCGACCGGCAGATGTTCCGGCGCGTCCTCGTGAACCTCGTGCGCAACGCCATCGAGGCCATTCGTGGCGCGCGCGTCGACGGCGCCGAGGTGACGAGCGCCCCCGCCCGGGGTCGCGTGATCGTGAGGGCGCGACGCGACCACGAGACCGTCGCGATCGTCGTCGAAGACGACGGGCCCGGGGTGGCCGACGCGTCTCGCGAGCGGATCTTCGACCCGTACTTCACGTCCAAGAGGCAAGGCACCGGCCTCGGGCTCGCGATCGTCAAGAAGATCGTCGTGGAGCACAACGGCTCGATCGCCGCCGGGCGAAGCGAGCGCCTCGGCGGCGCGGAGTTCGCGCTCGTCCTTCCCCTCACCGATTCGCTGGCCAGCCGAGCCATGCGGGCCGAGGAGAGTCGCCGCGAGAGCGAGAGGCAAAGCGAGCCCGCTGCACCGTCGCGCCGGCCCATGGCCTGAGGCGGCGCGTCGTTCGTGCTACTTCATAGGGGATGGACGCTGCCGAACCCCGCGCCGTCCGAACGACGCAGACGACGCTTGCGACGCTCGGGGCGGTCCTCTTCTTCCTGGCGGGACTCGCCCTGCTGCCGCGAGCGCTGTCGTTCCGTCAGGGGTCGCTCGTCGGCCGCGACGTCCCCGAGTTCTCGCTGTCGCTGGTGGCGAACGGCACGTCGCTCGGCGGCGACGGGAGCGCCGTGACCATGGGCCAGCTCCGCGGACGCGCAGTGCTCCTCGACTTCTGGGCCACATGGTGCCCGCCGTGCCGCGCCGAGGCGCCGATCGTGGACAAGATCTCGCGGCGCTGGGGCGACCGCGGGGTGGTGGTCGTCGGCATCGACACCGACACCGCCGAGCAGGGCGATCCGCGCGAGTTCGCCGTGGCGCACGGGCTGACGTACCCCATCGTGCGCGACCTGTCGGGCGCGGCCTCGCGCGCGTACGAGATCGAGAGCATTCCGACCCTGGTCGTCGTGTCGCGCACCGGCAAGGTCGTGGCGGTGCGCACCGGGATCACCGACGACAGCGAGATCGAGCGCCTCCTCCAGCGCGCGCTCGACTAGATGCGCTACGGACGCAGACGCGCCCAGGGAAAGAGCGAGATTGGCCGCAGAGGGTACGCGCCGGGAGACCGGCAGGAGGAAGTAGGTGAGCGGAAGGTGAGTAGACATCGGAAGCAAGTCCTACCCCGGGAGGAATCCGCCCCCGGGAAGCCCAGACCTTGCGGAGTTGGGGGCGACCCCATCGCCGAAGCGTAGGCGGGTAAGCGCGCGGGCCGGGTGATCGAGATCGGGACCGCAGAGGACGCAAAAGGACGGGATTGGGGTTCTCGGTCTTGCTTGGCGTCTCGTCGCCGCCACGCTCCAGGTCAGCGGGTGTCGACCGGCAAGAAATAGCGCTCACCGCTCGCCGCGTGCACCCCGACCGCCACCTCGGCGTCGAGCGCAGCCTCGAGGCGCGCGGGTGTCATCACCTCGTCGGGTGTGCCCGCCGCCAGGATGCGGCCTTCGCGCATCAGGATCGCGTTCGAAGCGAAACGCGCGGCGGCGTCGAGATCGTGCATCGCCACCACGCACGCGATCCGGTCGCGTGCGGCCGCGTCGGCGAGCAGGCGGTAAAGGCCGAGACGATGACGCACGTCGAGGAACGCCGCCGGCTCGTCGAGCAAGAGGACCCGCGGCCGCTGGGCCAGCGCCCGGGCGATCGACACCCGGCGCTGCTCGCCTCCGCTCAGCGTCTCGATGCGCCGCTCGGCGAGCGAGGCGAGATCGCACCGGTCGAGCGCATCGTCGATGGCGGCGCGGTCGACGGCGCTCTCCTGCATCCAGACGCCCTGGTGCGGCGCCCGCCCCATGGCGACGACGTCTCGAACGCGAAACCCCCACGCGATCGCTTCGGTCTGCGGAACGAACGCCATCTCACGGGCGAGCTCCTGCCGCCGCTTCGTGGCCACGTCGCTCCCGCCGACCCGCGCGGTCCCCGACGTGGGCGACAGAATTCCCGCCGCGACTCGCAAGAGCGTCGACTTGCCGGCCCCGTTCGCGCCGAGGAGCGCCGCGACATCTCCCCCTCGAACCCGGAGCGACACGTCAGAAAGCGCTGGGGTAGGAGCGCCCGGGTAATGAACCGACACGCGTTCGAACGCGAGGTCGGCGTCCGTCGGGCGCTCCGGAGGCGGAACGGGCTGAACCGGCTCGCGCGCCGCCGAAGCGCGCGCCGCGCCGGGCGAGGCCTGGCCCGATGTGCCCGTTGGCTCGGGCGAGGGCTGGCGGTCGAGGCCGGCTTCCGTGTTCACGGCCTGTCGTCCGTTCTCCACGTATCGCTCCGAACAATAATGTACTCTTTGATTCAAACGCCCGCCGCATCAGCGCGCCAGGAGAACGATCTTGGACACAAAGCCCGAGACAGCCGCGTCGCCGCCTTCGACGACCGAACGTCCGGTTCGGATCATCAAGCGATACTCGAATCGGAAGCTCTACGACACGAAGGATAGTCGCTACGTGACGCTCCTCCAGATCGCCGGAATGGTGCGGACCGGGGAAGAAGTCCAGATCATCGACAACAACACAAAAGACGACCTCACCGAGGTCACGCTCGCGCAGATCATCTACGAGGAGCAGAAGGCCCACTCCCGAAGCGTGCCCTTGCAGACGCTCAAGGAGCTCATTCACGCGCGTACGGAGAAGGTGCTCGCAGACCTGCGCGAGGGTCCGATCGGCCGGCTCATCCCGGGCGCAAAGCCCACGGACGAAAAGGGGGTCGAGGTGGTCGTCACGCCCGCCGCGAAAGACGCGAAACCCACGTTGGTCGACCAGGCCAAGGAGAAGCTCGAAGAAGTGCAGCACCAGCTCGACGAGCGCATCAAGGCCATCCTCGCGACATTCCGGCCTTTTCAGCAGATGGAGCAGGAGCTGCGGAGGCTGAACGAGCGTGTAGAAGAGCTCGAAGGTCGGCTGACCAAGCCAAAAAACGGACCAAGCGACCCCAGCTGATGGGCCCAACAATCGACGGCGGACGCTGACGGGGCGCCTGCTCGCTGTTAGATCGTCCAGAGGAATAGGGACCGCCGCGACCTGGTTCTAGCTGCACCAGCCCAGCGCGACTCCTTTCGAGCCATCGAGGTCAGCCCATGCTTTCTGCCGCTCCGGACGCCTCCAAACACGACCCCTTCGCCGACGAGGCGCTCTCGCATCTCGACGCGATGTACGGCGTGGCTTGCAAGCTGACGCGGAACCCGACCGAAGCAGAAGACCTGGTCCAGGACGCCTTCGTGAAGGCGATGCGCGCGCGCGACCAGTTCAACACCGGCACGAACCTCAAGGCCTGGCTGTTTCGCATCCTCACGAACACGTTCATCAACAAGTACCGTCGCGGCGGTCTCGAGCGGTCGGTCCTTGAAGGTCCCGACGCCGACCCCCTGGCCGACGGCTGGGTGAGCGCGAGCACAATGCGACAGCTTCGAGAGCCCGAGACCTTGGCCCTCATGCCGCTGGTCGAGGGCGAGATCCAGCGCGCCCTCGACGCGCTGCCCGCCGAGTTCAGGCTGGCGGTCGTGCTCTGCGACGTCGAAGAGTTCTCCTACGAAGAGATCGCTCAGATCATGGGCTGCCCCATCGGCACCGTGATGAGCCGGCTGCACCGGGGTCGAAAGTTGCTCCAGCGCGCGCTCTACAACCACGCCCTCGCGCTCGGCATCGTGAAGGGCGAAGAGCGGCCCGGCGAGGTCGCGCAGCGACCGGCAGCCCAGGCGAGCGCCGCGCCCGCGCGGCTCGCTGACTACCGCGCACGAAAACGGGGGGCAGCGTGACCACTCACGATTGCCGCGATCGCATCACTCTCCTCGGCTCCTACCTCGATGGCGAGCTCGGGGCCGCGAAGCTCATCGAGCTCGACGAGCACGTCCTCAATTGCGAGACCTGTTGCGAAGAGGTTCAGCTGCTTCGTGCGATGCGCGGGTCGCTGAAGCGGGTCGTGCGAAGCGCCGCGCCGAGCGGGTTCCGCGATCGAATCGGCAACGCCATGGCCGCCGAGCGAGCTCGGGTCGACGCGCTGGCCGCGCCGCCGGCTTTCGGGCCCGCCGTTCCGGTCGCTCCCTTGCCGACGTGGCGCACGCTGGTGCCGCTGGCCACCGCGGCGGCCATCGCCCTCGTGTGGGCCGCGGCCACGCGCGGAAACCAGACCGCGACCGAGGCTCGCGCCAGCCTCGCGGGCGACGACTTGCTGGCGGAGCTCTTGTCGGAGCAGTCCGAGCCGCTGCCGTCGGAAGCCCACAACGCGAAGGACGTGCGTGGCTTCGAGCGCTATGTCGGCGTGCCGGTCTCCCCGGGAAACTTCGAGCGAGCAGGGGCTCACCTGGTCGGCGGCCGGATCCTCTCGTTTCCGATGCGTGCCCAGCGCGCGGCGATGGTCCATTACGTCTTCGGCTCCGGGGCCGACGAGCGGCACCTCAGCGTGCTCGTTTACGACGCGGAGAAGATTCCGGAGGTCGGCAGGGCGAACCTGGCCCCGCGCGCGATCGGCACCGCCGAAGTCCGGGTCGGGCGCGAAAAGGGTTACTCGGTCGCTGCGACGCAGCGGGCGGGCGTCGGCTATCTCATCGCGTCGGACATGGACCCCGAGGCGAGCGCCGAGCTCGCGGCCTCGGTCTACAACGATCGCGAGCGGTAGCGAAGCGGTTCGCTCGTCCCTCCGCTATGCTCGAAGTGCCATGCGCTTCGTCTACGTGATGGACCCAATGGATCGGGTCGCCTTCGACACGGACACGACGTTCGCCTTCCAGCGCGCTGCGCAGCGTCTCGGCCACACGAGCCTGCACTGCGAGCCGCGCGACGTGTACGCCGAAGGGGGCTACGTCTTCGCGCGCGTGCGGGAGGTTCGCGTCGCCGCTGCGCCGCCTCACTTCACGCTCGGCGCGCCGCAAGACGTCCGTCTAGCCGAGCTCGACTGCGTCTTCATCCGAAAGGACCCGCCGTTCGACGCCGAGTACCTCTACGTCACGCTGATGCTCGAGCGGCTCCGCGGCCAGACGCTGGTGGTCAACGACCCGCGCGGTCTTCGCGACGCGAACGAGAAGCTCTACACGATGCACTTCGCGGAGCACATGCCGCGAACGCTGGTCACGAGCGATCGCGATCGCATTCACCGGTTCGTCGCCGAGCTCGGCGTCGCCGTGGTCAAGCCGCTCGACGGCGCCGGCGGCAGCGGCGTGATGGTGGTGTCGAAGACCGACCGGAACAGCCGGTCGATCGTCGACTACATCACCGGCGAAGGCACGCGTCACGCGATGGTGCAAGAGTACCTCGTGGCGGTTCGAGCCGGCGACAAGCGCGTGCTCTTGCTCGACGGCGAGGTGCTCGGGGGCATCAACCGCGTCGCCCGGGAAGACGACGTCCGCTCGAACATCCACGTGGGCGGTCGCGTCGAAGCGTGCGAGGTGACGGCGGGCGAACGCGCGGTGGTTGCGCACATCGCACCCCGGCTCGCGGCCGACGGGCTGGTCTTCGTCGGGCTCGACTTCATCGGAGGCAAGCTCACGGAGGTGAACGTCACGTCACCGACGGGGATCCAGGAGCTGAGCCGGCATCTCGGGCGCGACGTGGCCGAGCGAGTCGTCGGCTGGGTCGAGCGCCACGTGATCAAGGCGTAGACCCGCGACGAGCGCACGACGAACCGCGAATCGCTTTCCGCATGGCCGTCACGGTTATCGTTCGCGTCGTCGCTCGTCACGGAGACGGCGGCGACACGCGCCTGACGTTCGACGGAACGCAGCGCGTCGTCATCGGGCGCGGGGCAGGGAGCGACGTACGCCTCCCCGACGCGAGCGTCAGCCACCGGCATGCCAGCCTGCGGGCGCAGGGCGGCGACTTCGCCGTGGTCGACGAGGGGAGCACGAACGGGACGTACGTCGGAGAAGTCCGGATCGCGCCGCATACGTCGCGCGTCGTCCGCTCGGGCGACAAGGTCCGTGTCGGCAGGGTCTGGCTCGAGCTGCGAATGGATCAGACCCCGGTGACTCGCGACGTGGCCGCGGCCACGCGCGACCTTGCGCTCGCGCTGGTGTCCCAGGCCATGGCCGCGGTGGGTACGGATCGAACGCCGCGAGTGGCGGTCGTCGAGGGACGCGACCAGGGCGCGAAGCTCTCGCTCGGCCAGGCGGACCGAGTCTACGTGGTGGGTCGCGCGGCCCACTGCGATCTGGCGCTCGACGACGGCGACTGCTCGCGGGAGCACCTGCACGTGACCGTGCGTGGAGGCACCGTTTTCATTCGCGATCAGGGCGCGAAGAACGGCACTCAGCTCGGCGAGACGCGGGCCCCGTCGGATCGCGACGTCGCCTGGCGTCCCGCGACGATGATTCGCATCGGCCGCACGGTGCTCGCGCTCGAGGAGCCGGTGACCCACACGCTCGCCGAGATCGAGCAAGCGCCGGACGAGGCCGCGAACGACGCGCCGCCGCCGCCCGCGGATCCCGTCGCGCCGGCGTCGCCGTCTCTCTCCGACATCGCGGGCTTGCCGGTACCCGTGGCGGTCGGCGGACTCGATCCGAACACCACGCCGGAGCGCGCGAAGGCGAAGGGCGGGTGGTCCGTCACCGACCTTCTGGTCATGGCCGCTGCCGTGAGCGTGCTCGCCCTCAGTCTCGCTGGGCTCGTTTGGCTTCTTCGCGGATGAGCGTTCCTGCCTGGGGCGCCGCCGCGCGGCGGGTCATCCCCGGCGGATAGCTCATCGGCACGCCCTCGAGCGGAACGACGGAAAGCATCTGCTCGAGCTGGGACGCACTTCGCGGGCGTTCGTTGATCCGCTTCTTCAGACACTTCATCACGGCGAGGTCGAGCGCCTCGGGGATCGGAAGGTCGGGCCGGCGCTGCCGCATCGGAATCGGAATCTGCCTCTGGTGCAGATCGAGCAGCTCGCGCCGGCTCGTCGCCACGATGGGCAACTCGCCGGTGAGGGCTTCGTACATCATGACGCCCAGCGCATAGATGTCGGTGCGGGGCTCGACCTGGGCTCCGATGCATTGCTCGGGGGCCATGTACTCGGGAGTCCCGAGTGTGTAGCCGGCCTGGGTCAGCGACTCGGCGCTCGCGAGCTTGCTCATTCCGAAGTCGAGCACCTTCGCGAGCTTGTCTTCGCACAGGAAGATGTTCCCGGGCTTGAGGTCGCGGTGGACCACGTCTTTCTTGTGAGCCGCGTCGAGGGCACGGCATACCTGGGTGAAGATGGCGACGGCGTGCCCCGGCGCGACGATCCCGTCGCGCGCGAGCTTGTCGGCGAGCGAGCGGCCGATGAGGCGCTCCATGACGACGTAGATGCTCCCGTCGGGCATCTGATCGAGATCGAGGACGCGCACGACGTTGGGATGCTCGACGTGCACCTGGATATACGCTTCGCGTCGGAGCCGGGCGATCTCTCCACCGTCGCGCGCGGCTGCGCCGCGAAGCACCTTCACGGCGACCTCGTGTCCGAGGGTCACGTGTTCGGCCGCGTAGACGACCCCGATCCCGCCGGACCCGATCTTGCGCCCGATGCGGTACTTGGCGCCGAGCACCGTTCCCGTGAGATCCGTCGGGGTCACTCCGGTCTCGCCGCGGAGCTCGAGCCCGCGCTCGAGAGCGGCGATCCGGCTTCGCTCGAAGGCGCGCGCCGAGCGATCCTCGCGCGAGCGGTCCCACATGAATCCCGTGGTGGCCCCGAGGGCGGCCGCGAAGACCCCGGCGAGCCCGCCCGCGACGGCGCCGCCGGCAATCGCGACCGTCGAGCCGCAGATGGCAAAGGCGCCCACCGCTCCGGCGATGAGTCCCTTTCGCGAGCTCCGCGCGCTCCAGCGGACGTCATAGATGCACTCGGAGCCCCCCTTGGCGATGCACGTCTCGTGCGTGACGTCCGCATCCGGCAGGCCCCAGATGCGAGGAAGGCTGCCGAGCTCCCCGAGGCGCGCGTCGCAGAGCAGCTCCTCGCCTTCGACGTCGGGTCGCTCCCCGGTGTCGTCTCCGCCGTCGGCCCGCGGACGGTACGTCATGCGGACGTGAGTCGCGGGTCGCTTGCTGCGCGCCACGTCTTCGATCGCCCAGGTGCCGACGCGCGTCGCCTCGCGCGCGTGTTCGGCGACGTAGCGGTACGCGTCGATCGGGTGCTCGCTCGAGCGGAGCATGCGGACGAGCACTCCGAGGGCTTCGGGGTGCGTGACCCAGTCGCCGCGGTGCCGGATCGCGTCGCGACCGAGCAGCACCGAGATGGCACGAAGCGCGCGCTTGGCTGCGAGCGTGCTGACCCAACCGGTTTCGTTGTCTACCGCGCTCGGGTCGATGCCGGCGCCCGCGAGGAGCTGCGCCACCGGTCGCTCGCCCCGTTCGGTGCGCATGCGGAGGAGATACGTCTTCAAGACAGACGCTCTGAGCTCTTCTTTGCCGCCTTGCCGCACGGTCCCCCCCGAAGCGCCCGTCAAGACGCTACTCCGCATGCTTATAAGCGTACGCTCTGGCGGGTCCTTAATAAAGGCGTACGGGGCCGCTGGGTAGGCGCGGAGCCTGGCCCGTCAGGCCCTCCGCTCG
This sequence comes from uncultured Myxococcales bacterium, assembly GCA_937902985.1. Taxonomy (GTDB): domain Bacteria; phylum Myxococcota_A; class Polyangia; order Polyangiales; family Polyangiaceae; genus Palsa-1150. The sequence continues at coordinate 31,415 of CALFNG010000029.1, read as the reverse complement.
CAATCGTACGCGCGCTCCCGCCACCCACTCACCACCCCCGCAGGCCCAGCGCAGCATCAGATCGCCAGGATCAGATCGCCGACCACTTGCAACCCGGCCGCCGGCCTGGCGCGCGCGCGTCGCCTGCGCCCCGTCAGAGCTGCGAGCCGAGAGCGATGCCGGCGTACCCCGGAGCCAGCACCGGGCTCACGAACGCACTACCCCGCGAGGGCGCCGATGCCTTCGAGGTGAAGAACCAGACCAGGCCCGCCCCGACCGCTACGACCCCGGCGACGCCGACGACGACGCCGACCGTCTCGAGGGTCCGACCGCTATTGCCTTTTGACGCGACCGAGTCGCTGCATCCGACGCGCCCCCCGCAGGCGTCTTCGGCGCTCGAGATCTTGCCCGCGCCCACGCCGTACAAGACGATGCCCGATACGGCCGCGGCGCCGCCGACGCCGGTGAGAATCCAGGGGCCGGGGCCGGGCGAAGGCCTCGCCGTCGTGTCGTTCGAAGTCGCAGGCGGGGGCGGGACCATGGTCGAGGCGGTCGGGCTCTCGGCGATCGCGCTCGCGGCCGGCGGCGTCACCGCAGCGCTCGAGGTCGCCGCCGGGGTGGCCGTGGCCGACGGCTGCTCTCGCGCCTGCTGGTCGTTCAGGTTCTTGATCCGGCGCTCGATGCGCTCGCGATCCGAGGAGCTCGGCACGCGGCGCAGGTATTCTTCGAGCGCTCGCACCGCTTCGCCCTTGTCGCCCTTGCGCTCGTAGGCCGTCGCGATGATCGGGAGGATCGCGTGCACGCTGCAGTCGATCGAATACGCGTCATCGAAGTAGCCGATGGCCTTATCGTAATTCGACTCGTCGAGATATTGCTTGCCACTCAAGAAGACGGTGTGCGCCCGATCGACGTCGCCCTTGCTGACTTTCGAGGCGTCGCAGGGAGGCGGATAGCTCGCGGGCTGCTGCGCGAGGGCAGGGACCGCGACTGCGGTAAGACCGAGCGTGACGGCAAGGAGCGGCTTACGGATGGAACGGAACATTGTGCCCTAGAATCGGCACCGTATCATAAGAAGTCTGGGCGCTTCACCAAAGCTCGGGCTCGGGCTCGTCGCGCGAGTACCGCGCGCTTCCCCTCTCTGCCTCTCCCCTCTCTGCCTCTCCCCTCTCTGCCTCTCCCCTCTCTGCGCCTCGGGCGCGTGGGCTGCCGCTACGGGGCCTGGATGCCGGGCTCCGCCGCCGCCGCGAGCGGGGTGTGAGGCATCGTCTCGCCATGATCCTTCCGCTGCTTCATCTCGTACTTGCTTGGGCACTTAGCGAGCACGCTCGTCGCCTCGAACGTGTCGTCGCTCTGGAGCTCGCCTTCCACGGTGACCCCGACATCGAGATCCGGCACGTCTCGGAAGGTGTCTGGCACCACGCACTGCGCGAAGCGAACCGGGAGCTCGGCGCCGTTCTTGGTGATCGAGAACCGGTACTCGCAGGGTTGATCGCGCTTCACGAGAGAGCCATGGGCGAGGTTGCCCTCCGCACGCACCGGCCGGCCGACGAACTTGGCCTTCGCCGCGAGGAGCTGGTCGACCGGCTTCGAGTAGATCGCGTTGTCCTGCATTCCCGTGAGGACCAGGCCCGCGATGGCCGCCGCGACCATGGCCAGTCCGCTGGCGACCGCAGGCCCGACCCAGCGTTTGCGGCCGTCGCCTCCGTCGTCGCCTCGGCCCCGCCCCGCGCGTGGCTGCGCGGCGGTCGTCACCGGCGGGGGATCGAGGGGATCGTGATGGGCGTCGTCGGGCATGACTCTTCACCGAAGGGTACCCGCACCGGCGACCGCGTCAAACGCACGCGGCTGCAGTCGGACGTCCGCCGGTGTACACTCGAATGCGACGGTTCGCACCTCGACGGGGTTCAGACCGATGACCGACGTCCTTTCTCTTCCAGTCCTCGTGCTCAACCGGTACCTCGTCGCCGTTCAGGTGACGACGGTGAAGCGGGCGATTGTGCTCCTCTACGGCGGCGCGGCGCTTGCTCTCGACGAAGACGGCGATTCCCACGACTTCTCGCTCTGGCGGGAGCTGCCGCCCCGCGAGGGAGACGACGCCCTCCCTATCGTGGGCGGGCATCTCCGGGTTCCGCGCGTCGTTCATCTCCTGCGCTACGATCGGACGCCGCGCGTGACCGTTCGGCTGACGCGTCGCAATCTCATGTTCCGGGACGCCCATCAGTGTCAGTACTGCGGCAAGCGCCCGCCCCTGCGGGAGCTGAACATCGATCACGTCGTTCCGCGCTCTCGCGGCGGCGACGACACGTGGGAGAACCTCGTCACCGCGTGCCGCATTTGCAATCTGCGCAAGGGGTGGAAGACGCCGGACGAGGCCAACATGCGGCTCGCCCGCCGCCCGTTTCGACCCAAGTGGACGATGACCGCCCAGATTCTCCTGGGAAGTGGGTGGCGGTTCAAAGAGTGGGAGCCGTTCCTCAAGGCGGCGAGCTGAGAGGCGACCTCACCGTAGCTTGGTGAATCCGTTGTGAACGGTCCCGAGCGGGTGCGATGGCCGTCGCGGACCGGCGCGCCGTTCGTCTTCGACGCGCGCGGCCGGCGCGACCACGGTGTATCCGTCGCCCTCCGCGCGCGCGACCCCCTCTTCTTCGAGGGCGTAGCCCTCGGCCCGCGTTCCGTCGGGTGCGACGGCGACCACGTGGTGGCGCGTGCCGTCTTCGGTTCCCACCTCGAAGGCGACGACGTCGGTCGGCGGATCGAGGTCGCGTGAATCATCGTCGAGCGACGCGTGACTCGCGGTGAACGGCAGCGGCAGGAGCACGCGACGTGTGACCGGTCCGCTGGGCGCCGCCGAGCTGGCCGCACTCGAAACGCCCCGAAGCACGAGGGGACTCGGCTTGGAGTGATTCGCGAGCCAGGTCAGCGTGGCCGCCGCGCCGATGGCCACGCCCGTGCCCACTGCCGCGATCGAACGCCAGGGCACGGACCGGGGCCGCAGTCTCGCGACCGCGGCGCGGAAGTCCGTTCCGACCGCATACCGACCGGTGGGCATCGGCGGTGCGAGCTCCGTGAGGAGCTGCCCTTCCGGCGCGTCGTCGATCCCCGCCGGGTCGCGCGCGCGCAGGCCGGATTCCCGAAGGAGGTCCGCGAGCTCGCTTCCTATCGTGGCGCGCACCGTGTTCTGGCGCGCCGTCATGCGCGCTCCGAAGACCGCTTCCATCAGGCGCGCGACGTCCGCGTGGGTTCCGATCTGTTCGGGTCCTGCCGCGCGCTCCACCGCCTGCGCCAGCGCCCGGGCCGTCAGGTACCGCGTGTCGAGGTCGCGCGAGAGCGCTCGAGCGATGACGTCGTCCAGCGCGCGAGGCACCTGGGCGCCGATCTGTTCGAGCGTCGGAATGGGCGAGCTCATGACCTGCTGCAAGATGTCGACGGCCTCGTCGCCTCGGAAGAGCCTTCGCCCGGCAAAGCACTCCCACAAGACGACCGCCATCGAAAAGACGTCGCTCTGCACCGTGCATATGCGCCGCTTGTCGACGCGCTCGGGCGCGAGGTAGGCGAGCTTGCCTTTGACCTCGTGCGTGCGCGTCGTCTGGATGCGGTCCTCGGCCTTCGCAATGCCGAAGTCGGTGATGTACGAATGGCCGTCGCACCCGAGGAGCACGTTGTGCGGCGAGACGTCGCGATGAACGATGTGGAGCGGCTTGTCGTTGTCGTCACGGAGCTCGTGCGCGGCGTGAAGGCCGGCGAGCGCGTCGAGCACGATTCGAACCGCGACGCGGACGTCGATGGCGCGGCCCAGCGCGCTCAGCTCGCGCCGCAGCTCGGCGAGAGACGCGCCTTCGACGTAGTCCATGACGATGAACGGCATGCCCCCGGCGAAGCCGAGCTCCCGCACCTTGACGACGTGCGGGTCGTCGATGGCCGACGCGAGTCGTGCCTCGTCGACCAGCATCGTCACGAATGTCTTGTCGCTCGACAGGTGCCGGTGTGGGCGCTTGATCGCGACCAGCGGCGGGCCCTGTCGCTGGTCGGTCGCGCGGGCGAGGTGCACGGTCGCCATGCCGCCCGACGCGAGTTCGAGGAGAAGTTCGTACGATCCCAGTCGCTCTCCTCGAGGGCCCGAGACTTCCTGGCTCTCGGAGGGGGGGATCGGGGCTGTGGACACAGCGCTCTCCACAAGCGAAGCACGAGGACGGTGCTGCGTCGAGCCGAGGAATTGAGTTACCGTGCCCCCATGCGAACCGCTTCCGGATGTGCTCTCGTTCTGGCGCTGCTCGTTCCCCTGCTCCCCCTGGTGTTATTCGCGTGCGGCGGTGGGGGCGCCGAGGGCGACGGCGCGAAGTCGCCGGGCGCGCCGGCGTCCGCGGCCGCCGGCGCGGGGTCGGCGAGCGGGCCCGAAGCCACACAGAGCACGACGACCGTGGCCCTGCCCGACGGCGGAGACCTCCAGGGGGCGAAGCTCAGCGAAGTGCACACCGTGGCTTCGACCTCGGCGAGCGCCACGCCGCCGAAGGGGCCGCACGCGCACGAGGCGGGCCGGCAGCCCGAGGACATTCGGGCGATCGTCATGGCGCGCCGCGACGAAGCGCGGGCCTGTTACGACAACTCCGTGAAAGATCACCCCGGGATCGAGGGCGATCTCGTCATCGCGTGGACGATCGACCCGAAGGGCAACGTCACGCAAACGTCGCTCGACACCTCGCGGAGTCAGATCGTCGAGCCGACCGTGGTCGGGTGCGTTTCGGACATCATCAAGAAAGTCCAGTTCGCGCCGAGCCCGGGCGGCTACGAAACCAAGGCGTTCTATCCATTCAACTTCCACCCGCACCACGGGACCGCGCCCCACACGCCGTGAGCTCGATGCCGGTTCGCGCCCGCACCTCGCGACGCCCAGCGGTCAGCGGGCGATGGCGACCTCGCTGACCCACCCGTTCGCGGTCCAGTCCTGGAACCACGCGCCAACTCGCTCGCCGAGTTCTCCCGCGGGTGTGGAGACTCCGTTCGCGTTCGCTACGGCCTCGCACGCTTGACCGAGAGGCGCGCCCGCAGAGAGCTCGGCCAGCAGATCGAAGGCGATGGGCTCGACGCTCGTGGCCCTGACGGCAAAGGTCGCGTCTCGCCAGACGACGACCCGAACGTTGCGGGGAGCCGGGCGTTCGCGCGCGTCCCCGCGCTTCGTGGCTTCGCGGACCTCGTGCACGGGGTGGTGGAACGCGAGCCGCCGCATCGACGGATGGAACCTCAGCCGCGCGGTGGTCACCGCGTCTTCGGTGGCGCCCGCGAGCGGCGAGAGATCCAGTGGACTGGCGTCGGGCGCGTCGAAGGCTTCCATGAAGGCCCAGTCGAGCCGAGAAGCGTCGACCGCGAGGCGGTCGCTCGCCCATCGCGGCTCGCTCGCGATGAACGCGGGGAGGTCCGCGCCCAGGCGCTGCAGGTTCCAGGTGCGTGGAGGGTGCGCCGTCAGATAGCCGGACGCGACTTCGCGAAACGCGGGCGCGCCGATGACCCAGCCCAACGTCGGAAAGTCGTCGATCAGGTTCGAGACGTGGCGGACCCAGAACTGCTCGCGATAGATCTCGAGCCGATCGGCGGGCGAGAGTCCGTGCTTGCCGGCCACGAGAACGCGGTCGGCACCCTGCGCGCGGTGAGGATCCAGAGGACTCGCCGTTCCGCTGCGAACGGCGTCGGTGATGAAGCGCTGGAGGCCAGCTAGCGAACCGTCGCGAGGGTCTAGCATGGCCTCACCTTCGTGGTCGCGCCCAGCACCTCGTCGCGTACCGTTCGCGCGGCGCGCCCTTCGGCCTCGAGGACCGACCAGGTCGGGATGTTCTCGTCCCATTCGACTAGGGTGGACACGGCGCCGCAGCGTCCAATCGCGCGCCGATAGAGCTCCCAGACTTGGTCGCGCACGTGATCCGAGTGCGTATCGAGGAGGTGCGTCCCCTTGTCGGTGTGACCCGCGAGATGCATTTGAACGACTCGATCGCCGGGAATCGCGTCGACGTACGCGTTGGCGTCGAACCCGTGATTGTAGGCGCTGACGAACACGTTGTTGACGTCGAGCAAAATCCCACAGTCAGCTCTGTAAGCCAGCTCGGCGAGAAACTGGTGTTCCGTCATCGTGCTCTCGCGATACTCCATGTACGACGAGGCGTTCTCGAGCGCGAATGGCGTTTCGAGCTCGCCCTGCACGCGCCGCACCCGCTCGACGACGTGCGCGAGCGTCTCGCGCGTGTACGGCATGGGGAGGAGATCGTGCACGTCGAGCCCCGCCGCTCCGGTCCAGCACAAGTGATCGCTGCACCAGGGGGGTCGGACCCGACGCACCAAGGCTCGGAGCCTCGACAGATGGTCTCGATCGATCGAATCGGTACCCCCGATCGACAGCGAAACGCCATGAGGGACCAGTGGGTAGTGGGCTCGAGCCGCATCGAGGTGTGCGCGCGCCACGCCGCCCTCGGCGAAAAAATTTTCGCTGATGATCTCGAACCAGTCCATCGCTGGACGCTCGCGCAACACGTGGACGATGTGCGCGCTTCGCAGTCCGACCCCGACGCCTAGATCCGGGATCGCGTGGCGTTCTCGATATCCCATCGAACGCGTTTCCCTTAAATGCAAACGCCAGGTCGGCCCGAGGCGCGACCTGGCGCTCGACGCTCAGTACTTCGGAGCAGGCGCCGCGGAGGCGCTGCACGACGACTTGCCGGGAGCAGCGGAGGCGCTGCACGACGACTTGCCGCTGCCTGCAGGCGCAGCATTCGCGCTGCACGAGGCCTTGCCTCCCGCGGCCGACGGATCCGCCGCGCCCGGGGTCGCGCCGTTTCCGCCGCCACACCCGATCGCAGAGCCCATCAGCATTCCCGCGACGGCCGAAACTGCCAGAGTCTTCGCAAGGTTCATAGCTTCTTCGTCTCCTCAGCTCCTCGTTTGCGAAGAGCGTCTCCCTTGGGTTCGTGTCCCGACGACGCCGCGTCGGGGTCGGTGAATCCTTACGCGCCAAGACTAGGCGAGGTATCGGGCGACCAGCGCACTTTTTTCGACAGCGCCTCGGATGACGCGCCCGCGACCGCTTCGGACCGTCTCGCGTCGCCCGCGCGAGTACCATGCAAGGCGTGGTGAACGCCGGCTCGGACCGAAACGCAGAAGAGCGAGACGCGTACGACGACCTCTTGCGCGACACGCGCGGTCTCCGCCGCGAACAGGCGCAAGCGCGCGAGGCCTGGCTTGCGGGCATGACGATGGACCGAAAGGTCGAGCACCTCTTCGAGCTCGAGATCCTGTTGAAGGGCCTCGCGTGCTTCTCCAATCCTCGCAACCATCCCGGGCCGCCCCGGAAGACCCCCGTGGTCGCACAGGATTTTCGGGAACACGCGGCGATCGTTCGTGAAGCGTTGACTCGGATCGTGCACACGTGCCGCTCGTTCCTCGCCGAGCGTGAGCGCGCGTTCGTCTTTCAGCGCTATCTCGAAACGGTACTCCCCGACGATCGCGCGCGGAGGAGACTCGTGGGCGAAGCGCTGACGCAAGAGGCGCCGGAGCAATCGCTCTTCGTCCTTCGCCAGGCGATGACGAATCTCCTCGAGGTGACCACGGGGCTGACCCGGTTGCCGCGCGTACCGTTTCGACTGCTCTACGCGCTCCTCGCGGTGGCTCAGCGAGAGATCGCGCAGACGACGTACTTCAACCCGCTGCACGCCCTCGAGTTCCGCCCCGAGTTCGACCGCATCACGAACTCTCAGATGCTCGAACTCATGCGAGGGGTCTCGGGAGAGCACGCCCGGCGCCTCGTCGCGCTCACGGTGCTGTCCCTCTTCCGGATGCTTCGCTACATCGCACTGGCGGAGAGCATCGCGCGCGACGCGACGGAGACGCCGAAGCGATCCGTATCGCTCGTGTACCTGGTGCTCAGCGTGCTTCGCTCCGATGCGCGAGCGCTGTCAGGCTACCTTCGCCGGCGCGCAGGACCGCTGCTCGCGAACGGCTTCGAAGACGACGTGTTTCGCACGTCGGCCATCGAGATCGCGGTGGACTACGAACGGCTTCTGGCCCGTGGCCACGAGCTCCGCGACATCAAGGCCACGCTGGAGGGTGTGGCCGCCAGCCTCCGCCTCGAAATGCGCCGAGCCTTCGAGCGCGACTTTCCGGCGCTGGATTCTTCTCCTTCGCTCGACGACCTTAGAGCCGCGGTGGGTAGCCTCACGGCCAATTTGCGACCCGCATTGCAGCACGCGGTCATGTTCCTGGGCCGCTCCCTGGGGGCGCGGCTCGATGCTCGCGGCGTCTTCGACGACGAGTCGGCACGCCGGGCGTTGAGCGAACGCCTGCGCAGAGACGTGTGGATGTTCGCCCAGATCGTGCGTGCGTTCGCGCTGAAGGCGCGATCGGTGAAGGAACTCGGGCAGGAGCGCTGGCTCGGGGGATCCCCGCTCACGTTCGCGCGCGAGTTCATGGCCTACTTCCGGGCCATGGGGTATCCGCTCTTGCGCGCGGCCGACTATCCGCACGTGGACGCGTTCTTGGGCGCGATGGCGAGCCTCACGGAGGCCGATCTCCTCGACCCGACCCGGCTCGAGGCTGCGGTCACCGAAGCCGAGCGGTTCAGGACCTTCTTGACCGAGCTGTTCGAGGCTATCTCCCGGAGAGACGAGCTCGCTACGACGCCGTTCGATCGACGCGCGGCGGCGGAGGCTCTGAAGCTCTATCTGGGCGATTGAAGGCGTCCGGATCTCCAAAAACAATGGGCGCCACCCCCGTGAGGAGGAGACGCCCGTTGTCTTGGAGCCCGCCTTGTTTTCGAAGCGGGCGAGGTTCGGACCGTAAGGGACCGAGCCAACCGTAAGAAAAGCCTACTCTTCTCCGTCGTCGACACCGTGGCTCGACGTCGGAGTACCGCCCAGCAGTGACGGCACGCCGGCCGGCGGAGCGGCCTTCGGAGCGCCTTTGGACGCCGCCGCGGGAGTCTTCTTCGCTGCGGATCGAGGCGCCGCCCTTTTCACGGGCTTTCTGGCGGCTGCCCGCTTAGCTGGCTTTTTTGCAGCTTTTCGCTTTGCGGGCTTCTTCGCCGTCTTGGCTGCCTTCTTCGTGGTCTTCGTCTTCTTGCCGCCTTTTTTGGCTGCCTTCTTCGCACCCTTCTTCGCTGCCATGGTCGTCCTCCTAAAGGTGGGGTTGGATCTGAGATGACGTATATGGTCACGTACGTTACCTGTCAACAAAAAAGTTGACCGCCCTTGATTTCGCGACGTCAAGCGATGGCTGCCGCGAGGTGATGGCGGAGCGCGCGATCGGTCCCTTGACCCTGTCAGACGCGGTCGATACCGTCGCGTAGCTTCACGAAATTACTACGAGGTTACCGATGCATATTTTGAAGAGCCGCATCGGCGCGCTACTCGTCGCATGCTTCGCGATGTTCGCGCTTGCCGGCTGCGGTCACAGTGAAGACGAATGGCAGCAAGCGCAGCGCGACATCGCCAAGTTGAAGGCCGATCTCGACGCTTCGAACAAGCGGCATGTCGACGACGACCAGAAGTTCGCCGCCGCTCAGCAGCAGATCGACGACCTCACCGCCAAGCTCAAAGGCCTGGGGGTCGACCTCTCGAAGTCCGAAGAGGAGAAGTCGAAGCTGCGCCAGGCCATGTCGGAGTACGAGGCGCGCCTGAAGCAGCTCGACGACATGAAGGCGCGCTTTCGCGACCTGAAGGCAAGGCTCGACAAGCTGACGAGCGCTGGCCTGAAGGTCGTCGTTCGAAACAACCGAATGGTGATTCAGCTCCCGGGCGACATTCTGTTCGATTCGGGCAAGGACTCTCTCAAGCCGGACGGCAAGAAGATCCTCAAGCAAGTTGCGGACGTCATCAGCGGAGACTCGACGCTGAGCACGCGCAACTTCCAGGTCGCCGGCCACACCGACAAGGAGCCGTACGCGGGCCAGTACTTCGACAACTGGGGACTCAGCGTCATGCGAGCGCGCCAGGTCGTCACGTTCCTCGTTTCGCCGGACAAGGGCGGCGAGAAGGGAATTCCGGCAGGTGGAGGGCTCAATCCGATTCACTGGGCGGCGGCCGGGTACGGTATGATGGACCCCGTCGCCGGCACCGTGGAGCAGCAGACGCGCGAAGAAGAGGGCAAGAACCGCCGCGTCGAACTGGTCCTTCAACCGAACGTCGAAGAGATGCTCAACCTGAAGGATCTCGCGAACTGAGATCGTGGGCGGGGTCGGTCCGTTCGACCGTCCCCGCCGCGCTCGCCGCCAGGGTGCCGATGCGAGTCGCGACGATCGACATCGGGACGAATACCGTTCTTCTCCTGATCGCCGAACGGCGCGCCGATGGCGCTCTCGTCGCGCTCGACGAGCGAGCGACCATCACGAGACTGGGCGAAGGCGTCGACGTGAATCGACGTCTGTCGGCCGCCGCGATAGCGCGCACCGAGGCTTGCCTCGACGCATATGCCGAAGTCGTCGGGAATCTTCGCGCGGAACGCATCGCCGTCGTCGGTACCAGCGCGATGCGCGACGCGGCCGGCGGCGAAGAGCTCGCAAGGCATATCCAGTCCGCGTTCGGCGTCGCCGTGCGAATCGTGAGCGGCAGCGAAGAAGCTCGTCTCACGTTTCGCGGCGCGCTTGGCGGCCTCGATGCGGCCGAACACGCGGAGCTCGCGGTCTTCGACATCGGGGGAGGGAGCACCGAGGTGGTCTTCGGACGACTGGGCGCCGGCCGGCCGACCGTCGAATACGGAGCGAGCTTCGACATCGGAAGCGTGCGCCTCACCGAGCGACACGTCTCCCACGACCCTCTCACTGCCGACGAGTTCGGCGCGCTCTCACGAGCGGCTCGCGAGGCCTTTGCAGCGGTGCCGCCGCTGCGGAGCCCTCATCCGCCGTTCGGCATCGCCGGTACGATGACAACGCTGGCCGCTATTGAACTCGGGCTCTCGCCATACGACGGCGCTCGCGTTCATGGTCACACGATGAAGCGCGATGAACTGCGGCGCGTCGTCGACCGCCTCGCACGGGTCGACCTCGACTCACGACGCCGCATCGCCGGAATGGAGCCAAAACGCGCCGACGTGATCGTCGCGGGCGGCTGCATCGCGCTGGCGCTTCTCGACCACTGGAACGTCAACGACGTCGTGATCTCCGACCGCGGCGTGCGATGGGGTCTCGCTGCGGAACTTGCCGAAGAGCACGGCGACCCGTCGATTCGCAACGTCTTCGATAGCTTGCCCCACACCCGCGGCAGTCGTTGACAAAGCGACCCTAGCGCACTACAGTGCGCGTGCCTCTCTTCATGGCCTCGGGCTGACTGACTCGGCCCGTAACGGTTTCGGCCAGGAATGAACTTCGAGGCTTTCTCGTTCTCGCCGCAGGTTACGTGCTTTCAGGATGGGGGCACCGCGCGCGGCTTACGATTGAAAGACCTCGTCGGGCGCGGATCACTCAAGGAGACGCTATGCAAGCTGCTACCGACGTCAAGTTCAAGGTGGGCGACAAGGCCGTGTACCCCGCCCAAGGCGTTGCGGAAGTTATCCGTATCGAGGAAAAGGACATCGCCGGCATGCGGCAGCAGTTTTACGTACTGCGAATCCTGGATACCGATCGCAAGATCATGGTGCCTGTGGCCAACGCCGGGGCCGTCGGTCTCCGTCAGGTTATCAGCGAGCAGGAGATCCGCGAAATCTTCGATATTCTTAGGGAACGAACGATTGCATTCGACAATCAGACCTGGAACCGCCGTTACCGCGGCTTCATGGACAAGATCAAGACGGGCTCGATCTACGACGTCGCCGAAGTGCTCCGCGACCTCTACCGGCTGAAGACCGACAAGCAGCTCAGCTTCGGTGAGCGCCGCATGCTCGACACGGCGCGGACCCTTATCGTCAAAGAGATTGCGATCGCGCGCAAGCAGACGGAAGAGCAGGTCAAAACGGAGATCGAAGCGATCTTCGTCGCGAACTAGGAGGCCTTCGCGCATAGCGCGACCGCCTCCGTCGTGACCTCCCTGACGCGGACGGCTGCGCCGCCGCTCGTCACGCCCTCGACGGCTGTCGCAGGGGCGCCTCGTCGTCGAGGATGCCAAACTCCCAGCGCTCGTCGGGATTGCGTAGCCCCGCTACCGCGATCTCGACGCGGCGGAGGAGTTCGGTGGGCGACGCGGCGCAATTGCCGCGAACGCCGACCGCGACACAGCCTGGCCACTGCCAGACCCGCGCCGACAGCACGCCTTCGACCGCATACGTGAGCTCAAGCGTTCGCTTGAGCTTCGGCGGCAGGGCTCCTGCCTGCGGTCGCGGCGGGATCATCTCGGGAGCGGTAACATGCGAGCCCACGTCTCTCAAGGCGGGAAGGCCTCGTGTGCCACTGTGAGCCGGACCGGGATCCCCGAGGCAGGTCGAGGCGCATCGCCCGAGGGAATTCTCGAGCGCGGGCAATGGCACATGGCGTGCACCTCTGCCGCATGGCGAAATGGGAGGTCTGAGTCGTTGTCGCAGAGGGTCTCCGGTTGCCATTGCCCTGGCGGTCGCGGGCGCCGTCGCCAGCTGCAATCTCAATCCTCAGCCGCTTCCGCCGGACGAGGATCAGCCGTACTTGTCGGGTGGCGGCGACGGAGCGGGCGCGTCCAGCGGAGGTAGCAGCGGCTTCGCCGGCGGAAGCTCCGGTACCAGCGACGGAGGCTCGGGCACAGCGAGGAGCGTCGACGCTTCGTCCCCACCCGGAAACGGCGACGCCACGGGGGACGACGCGTCGAACGACGCCCCAGTTGCAGACAGCGGGCCCCCGCCAGCAGACGCCAACAGCGATGCCGGCTTGGATGCGGCCCGAGAGGACAGCGGGACGGCGGACGCGAGCGTTCCGGACGCGACGCTGACTGACGCCAGCGCGGACGCCGGTCTCAACGATGGCACGGTCGATTCGGCAGCCTATTGACCCGGAGGCTTCGGCCGAGTGACCCCGCCGCGAGCGGCGGCCGCCCGATTCAGGGGCGCTTGGCGGCGACGTACTCGTCGAGGACGTTGGCGGTGAAGTCGGCGAGAATGCCGTCGGTCACGCGAAGCCGCCGCGACATGTCGCGCGCGATGTTGAGCACGATGAGCGCATAGGACTTGAGATCGGCCCGGTAGAGGGCGTCCATGTCTTCGCTCGTGACCCTGAGCAAGCGAGACGGCGCGAGCGCTCTCACCGTCGCGGATCGGTTTTGCATGTCGATCATCGACATCTCGCCGAAGCAATCGTTGGGGCCGAGAATGGCCACGCGCATGTCACGCCCGCGACGGCTGCGCTTCGACACTTCCATCTCACCGTCGAGCACCACGTACATCTCGCGACCCGAGCCGTCGCCCTCGTGGAAGATCGTGTCTCCCGGGCTGACGCGCATCGTCTTCAACATCTTGGAGAGCCGTTCGAGTACGTCGTCGCTCAGCGCCCCGAACAGGCCTATCTCGCGGAGCGTCGCGATCGTGATCGGTGATTCGTGCGCCTCGCGCACCTGCGCCTTGGTTGCGTTCGAAGGGATCACGCCGAACAGTATACGCCTCGAACGGGCGGTGCGGAGTGGATCGCGCACCTCAGGCGAGGCGCTTCACGAACACGACGCGGCGCCGGCCGGGTCCGGCGTAGTCCTCGACCTCTTGCACGTCCCAACCGAGCGCCACGTGAAATCGGATCGAGCCCTCGGCTCCCGGCGCGGTGATCGCTTTCATTCCCACACATCCCGCCGCGCGGCAGTCTTGCGTGAAACGATCGTAAAGGAGCCGTCCCACGCCGCGCCGCCGATAGTCGGGGTGGATGCCGACGAGGTGGACGTAGCCGATGCGCGGCCCGGTCTCTTGGGGTCCGGCGTGCGGGGCGCCGGTCCCCGTAGCGAGAAAGCCCAGGAGAAACCCGATCATCAGCTCGCCCTCTTCGACGACGAGCGCCTCTCCGCCGAGCTCGTAGAAGAAGATGGGATGCGCGAACGTGCTGATCGGCCCGCCCCACCAGTGATCGATGACCTCGACGATCCGGTCGAAGTCGCCTTTTGTGATGCGGCGGACATCCATGGTCAGAGAGCCAGGGTCGCCTCTTTCTAGACCATCCGCAACACGAACGACGGACGGGGACCTTGACGTCGGGTCGGTGTTCCGCCACCTCCTACCTACCTTGCCCAACTTGCCTCAACCTGATCCGGCGTCCGCCTCCACCGGCACCGACTCGCGCACCGACGCGCTCATCATCGCGCCGTCGATTCTGGCCGCCGATTTCGGCCACATCGCGGATGAGATCCGCGCCGTGGAGGCCGCGGGAGCCGACTGGATTCACGTGGACGTGATGGACGGCCGCTTCGTGCCGAATATCACGCTCGGGCCGCCCATCGTCAAGGCGATCCGCGCCGCCACCATGCTGCCGATCGACGTTCACCTGATGATCGTCGAGCCCGAACGTTACGTCGACGAGTTCGCCAAAGCGGGCGCCGACGGGCTCACGGTTCACGTCGAGGCGTCGCCGCACCTTCACCGCACGCTCCAGCACATCCGCGGCCTCGGAAAGCGCGCCGGCGTCGTGCTCAACCCGTCGACGAACGAAGATACGCTTCGCTACGTGCTCGGCGTCACCGACCTCGTTCTCGTCATGAGCGTCAATCCAGGCTTCGGCGGCCAGTCGTTTCTGCCCGAGGTCCTCCCGAAGGTCCGCGCCATCCGGCGCATGATCGACGACTCGGGGCGGCCCGTTCACCTCGAGATCGACGGCGGGATCGCGCCGGACACCGTGGCGTTCGCGACAGAGGCGGGAGCGCGCGTCCTCGTCGCGGGGAGCGCCGTGTTCGGGCACCCCCCCTACGCCGACGCCATCGCGCGTCTGCGCATCGAAGGGCATCGGGGAATGGCTCTCAAGCGATGACGCGAGTCTTCGTCGTCACTGCGGTGGCGACGCTCGCGGCGTGCGGGGCGAAGACCGCCCCGCACGCCAACGCTGGACCGACGACTCCCCCGCAAGGCGCGGTCTCCGCGCTTGCCGCGACGACCGCGCTCTCGGTCGCGCCGTCGTTAACCCCGCCGGCGCCCGATCCGCGCGAGCAGCGCGAGACCCGCCTTGTGGCCCGAATGCTCAAGCGAGTGGAGATCGCTCGCCACCTTTCTGCCAGGAGGCCGGTGCCGGGCGTGCTCCTCGACCGTCCCGCGCTGATCGCGCGAGTCAAAGAGCACGTGGCGCGAGAGCTCCCGCCTCTGGCCATCCACAACGAGGGGCTCGCCCTCCAGCTCTTTGGCTTCATACCCACCGAGTTCGACTACGAGGCCGCCGAGTACCAGCTCCTGCAGGACCAGCTCGCCGGTTACTACGAGCCGTCGGACGGGACCATGTACATGGCGAGCGACCTTGGCGACGAAGAGGCCGAAGCGACCCTCGCTCACGAGCTCGTTCACGCCCTGCAGGACCACCGATGGGACCTCGAACGCCGGTCGCGCTATCAGGCCGGCGAAGGCGACCACAGCGAGGCCGTCAGCGCTCTGGCCGAGGGCGACGCCACGAGCGCGATGTTCGACGTGATGATCGAGCACTCTGCCCCAGGGAGCGGCAAGACCGCCATCGATCTGCCCGACGAGGCGTTCGCCCAGCAAATCCGCGAAGGGATGAACCAGGGGCCGGGCGCCAACTCGCCCCGCGTGATGCGCTCGTCGCTGGCGGCTCCGTACATCTACGGGACGCTCTTCGTGCACGCCCTGCGGCGACGCGGGGGGTGGGCCGCCGTCGACCACGCATGGGACGAGTCGCCGGTCACGAGCGAGCAGATCATGCACCCCGAAAAGTGGCTGGCGCGCGAGCCCGCGATGACCGTCGCCGCGCCGACGTTCGCGGCTCTGGGCGAGGGCTGGAAAGTGGCCGACGAAGACTCCGAAGGCGAGCTCGGGACGCGCATCGCGTTCGAAGAGTGGCTCGATGCGAAGAGCGCCGCCGCGGCGAGCGCCGGGTGGGGGGGCGATCGCGGCGTGCTGGTCGAGAGCGCCGGCAGAGCCGCCTTTGCGTGGAGGCTCCGCTACGACCCCGGCAAGGCGAAGGACGAGCTGACCCGGCGCGCCTACGCTCTCGTGAGCCGCGGCCTCGAGGGTGTCATCGGGGCCCCCCAGCTGCATGAGGGCGACTTCGTTTGCCGCGAACGAGCGGACCGCGGCCCTCTCGCGGTCGCCCGGTTGGGCGCGGATCTCGTCTTCGTCATGGGCCCCGCCCGTACGACGCCCGGCGGCTGGGCGAGCGCCGGCGATTGCGAGCTATCGCGCAAGTGGGTCCGCGAGCTCGCCGCGGCCCGCTGAGGTCACCTCGCCGCACGCTTCGGCGTGCTCGTGCGCCAGTCACGCTTCTTCGGACACGAGGGCGGCCTCGCTTCGCCGCAGGACGATGGCTTCGCGCGCCAGCTCGTCGGCGCGCTCGTTCAACGGCACCCCGCTGTGACCGGGCACGTACACGAGGCGCGCCCCGCGCGTCTCGACCGCCCGCCTCGTGCGCTGCACCAGCTCCTGGTTCACCTTCGGTTTCCAGCCCTTCTGGATCACGCCGATCGCGTACTGGCTGTCGGTGTGAACGACCACGCCGTTCGCCGTAGACGGCAGCCACTCGACGGCCTTCAGGATCGCGGTGAGCTCGGCGACGTTGTTCGTGGCCGTTCCCAGGTACTCGAAGCCCTCGTGCATTTTCCCCTTCGGAGACACGAGCACGACGCCGGACCCCGCGGGCCCCGGATTGCCGGAGCACGCGCCGTCGGTGTACGCGATCCACGAGCCGGGCGTGTGCACCGGCGGCGCCGCCGACCGCTTCGCGGCAGCCGTGGTCGCCGCGCCGGCCGGAGCGCAGGCCTCGTCGGGGAGGAGGGGCGCACCGCCTGCGAGCACCAGGTTGGCCGCGGCCGCTCGATACGCCCGGCCGTCTTTCGCGTTGTAGCGAATCTCGACCCTGCCCCCCTCGACCGCGAGCGCTCCGTCTTCCCTGGCTCGAGCCAGCACGCGTTGACCGCGCAGGGTCGCTTCGATCCACGGCATGGGGGACGCGTTTCATACCACGGATGGCGTCGCGGGCGGCTGCCCGGAGCGCCGCGCCGATGCTATGGTCGCCGAGATGACGGCGCGCCCGAAACCGCTGGTCCTGATCGTCCTCGACGGCTACGGCGAGCGGCAAGAGCAAGCCGACAACGCGATTCGCCTCGCTCGCGCGCCGGTCTTGAAGGCGATCTTCGACGACTATCCGCGCGGCCTCATCGGAACGAGCGGCCCCGACGTCGGGCTGCCGCCGGGTCAGATGGGCAACAGCGAA
Source organism: uncultured Myxococcales bacterium (assembly GCA_937902985.1). Taxonomy (GTDB): domain Bacteria; phylum Myxococcota_A; class Polyangia; order Polyangiales; family Polyangiaceae; genus Palsa-1150. The sequence continues at coordinate 14,164 of CALFNG010000029.1, read as the reverse complement.
GTTGGCCACCTGAACCTGGGCGCCGGGCGCATCGCGATGATGGACATCTCGAGGATCGACAACGAGGTCCACGAGGGCGCGCTCGGCAAGAACCACGTGCTCGCGCAGGTGATCGGCCAGGCCAAGCAGGCCTGCGGGCGGCTGCATCTCTTGGGGCTCCTGAGCGACGGCGGTGTCCACTCGTCGCTCGTGCATCTCTTCGCCCTCGTCGACCTCGCCAGGAGCGCTGGCGTCCCCGTGGTCGTGCACGCCTTCCTCGACGGGCGGGACGTTCAGCCCGGGACCGCGCCCTCCTACCTGGCGCAGCTCGAGCCGCGCCTCGCCGGCGGAGTCGGCCGCATCGGCACCGTCGCCGGCCGCTTCTGGGCGATGGATCGCGACAACCGATGGGAGCGCGTCGAGCGCGCCTACCGCGCGATCGCCGAAGGCGGAGCCCTGCGCGCCGAGTCGGCCCTGCAGGGCGTCGAAAAGAGCTACGCCGCCGGAAAGACCGACGAGTTCGTCGAACCGTTCGCCGTTGGCGACTACGACGGCGTCCGGCCCGGCGACGCCGCCCTCCACTTGAACTTCCGTCCCGACCGCGCGCGCGAGCTGACGCGCGCGCTCGCGATCGCCGACTTCGACGCGTTCGCTCGCGCGGGCGCGGCGCCGTTCACCGGTCGCTTCGCGTGCATGACCACATACGACGGCACGTTCGGCCTCCCGATCGCATTTCCGAAGGAGTCCTATTCGAACATCTTTCCGGAGATCATTGCCCGGTCAGGCATGAAGCAGTTCCGGTGCGCCGAGACCGAGAAGTACGCGCACGTCACGTACTTCTTCAACGGCGGTCGCGAAGCGCCGTTCGACGGCGAAGACCGAAAGATGCTGCCCTCCCCCAAGGACGTCGCGACGTACGATCTCAAGCCGGAAATGTCAGCCGCAGGGGTCGCCGAGGCCGTGCGCACTGCGATCGCCAGCGGCGCCTACGACTTCGTTCTCGTCAACTTCGCCAACCCCGACATGGTCGGCCACACCGGGGTCCTCGACGCGGCCATCCACGCGGTCGAGGCGGTCGACGCGGGGGTCGGCACGATCGTCGACGCCGCCCGCGCCGCGGGCGGCGCCCTGCTCATCACCGCCGACCACGGCAACTGCGAGCTCATGAGAGATCCAGCGTCGGGGCAACCACACACCTCGCACACGCTCAATCCCGTTCCGCTCGTCTACGTGAACGACGCCGATCGCGGCGCTCGCGTTCGCAGCGGCGGCCGGCTGTGCGACGTCGCACCGACGATGCTCGACGTGCTCGGCCTCGCGCAGCCCGCCGAGATGACCGGCCACTCGCTGCTCGTTCGTGGTTAGTCCGTTCCGCTGGTGAGGGGACTCGTGGCGGAACTGCCGAGCATCGAAGGATTCCGCCTTCTCGAAGAGCTGGGCTCGGGCTCGCTCTCGTCGGTCTACAAGGCGGTCGAAGAGCCCCTCGGGCGCATCGTGGCGCTGAAGGTGCTCAAGAATACGATCGGCCGCGAGTCGCCGTTCGCGGCGCAGCTCGAGCGCGAGGCGCGCGTGCTCGCGATCTTGTCGCACCCGAACCTGGGCTCGCTCTACGCGTTTTCGAAGACCGACGCCGGGATGCACCTGGTTCTCGAGTTCGTCGACGGCTTCAGCCTCGCCGAGCTCGCGAAGAAGAAGCCGATCCTGCCGCCCGACGCCGTGGCCGTAATCGGCGCGGCCGTCGCCCGCGGGCTCGGCCACGCGCACGAGCGCGGCATCGTGCATCGCGACGTGAAGCCCGCGAACATCCTGGTGAGCCGCCGCGGCGACGTGAAGGTCTTCGACTTCGGGATCGCGCAGCGAACGACGAAGGTCGACGAGCGCGTATCGCTTGCGCCGTCTGCGCCGCTGCGGCTCGAGAACATCGCCGCGTTCGGAACGCCCGCGTACATGGCACCGGAGCAGATCCTCGGCGAGGGCGTCGACGCGCGGAGCGACCTCTTCTCGCTGGGGGTGGTGCTCTATCAGCTGCTCTGCGGCGCCCGTCCCTTCGAGCGCGGCGACGAGGCCGACCAACGTCCGGCAGCCCACCGCATTCGCCGCGATCCGGCGATCCCTCTCCACCGGAGAGCGCCCGAAGTTCCCGCCGCGCTCGAGCGGATCGTGATGCGCGCGATCCAGAAGCTGCCCGCGGATCGGTTCCACACCGCCGACGCCATGGCCGAGCAGCTCGAAGAGGTCGCGACGGCCCGGTCTGGCCTTCGCGGGCCGACGGTCCTGGTGCAAGCCCTCGAGAGCGCGGGGCTGGTCAGTCCATCCGAGGCGGGACGCGGCGCGGCGCCCGCGCGCGCCAGGCGTGTCTCCGCGCGGCGGGCGATCGCGGGCTTGGCGCTCCTCGGCGTCGCGGCGCTCACTGGCGGCGCTGCCCTGCAGACGACAGCGCGCCGCGAAGGCGAGCAGGCGGGCGCCCGGCCGCTCGACCTGCTTCCGCCGTCGCCTGGCTACCTGCGCGTGCTCGCGACGCCGTGGGCCGAAGTGTGGGTCGACGGGCAGCGCGTCGACGTGACCCCGTTCGCGCGGCCGATCCCGCTTCCCGAGGGGACTCACTACGTGACCCTCGTGCACCCCAGTGCGCCGATCGAGAAGCGCACGGTGCCCATTGCCCGCGGAGAGCTCCGCACGCTCGACGCCGTGATGAACATCCCCCCCCCGCCCGGACCCGGCGATCACGCCGCGGCGGCCGACGACGCCGGGCCCGAAGAGGCGAGCTCCGACAGGAACCCGATGCCGAAGGACAACAAGCGATGAGGTCGCGCGCTCTCTTCACCATGATGTTCATCGGCGGAGCGGCCAGCGTGTCGGCGGCCGCGTCCGCCCCCGCCGCGGCGTTCACGCACGTCGTGAAGCCCGGCGAGACGCTGGCGCTCATCGCCGACCGCATCTACGGCGACGCCAGGCGCGAGGTCGTGCTCGTCGGGGCCAACGCTCTCGACGTCCAGGGCGGCACCGTCATCGTGACCGGAATGCGCCTCGAGGTCCCCGCGCCCGGCCACCACACCGTGATGCAAGGCGAGACGTGGGGCGAGCTCTCGGCGGGGTGGCTCGGCACGAACGACATCGCGCGGACCGAGCTCCTGGCGCGCGTGAACAAGGGCGTCTCGTGGGTGCCGCCGGTCGAGGGCCAGGAGATCGAGATGCCGGCGGTCGTCACCTACATCACCGGCGACGGCGAGACCATCAACGCGATCGCGGGCCGCTTCTGGGGTGATCCCAACCGCGGCTGGGAGCTGAATCGATACAACTTCCGCGAGGGCGTCTTCGTCAAAGGCGGCCAGATCGTCCTCGTGCCCATGCCCGGCTTGAAGCTGACCGAGGCTGGCCGCACGGAGGCGCGCGCGTCGGCCGAGCGCGACGGCGCGAGCGGCGGAATGGCGCTCGAGCAGCAACGAAAGGCCGACGCGGACCTCCCGCAGTTGCTCGCCGACGTCCGTTACGGGCGCTACGCCGAGGCCATCGCGCGGGGCAACCGCCTCCTCGGGGGGGCGGCTCTGACGCACCCGCAGCTCGCCATGACACAACGCGCGCTCCTCGAAGCCTATGTCGCGATCGACGCGCGCGCCGCGGCCGCCCAGGCCTGCGCGGCCTGGAAGTCGAGCGAGCCGAACCCCGTGCTCGATCCCGTCCGCGTCTCGCCGAAGATCCGCGAGGCCTGCGACGCCCACTGAGGGGGCGAGTCACCAGCTCCGAGGGATCGGCCACGCAGTTTGCCGCCAGACGATCGGCGCTCCCGCGGTTGCCTGCGCGACGTCGCTCGCCGCGGCGGGGGCCGCGGTGGGTCGCAGCCCAAGCCCGTGCGCCAGGACGCCGATGACCGCCGTCGACGCCACGCCGGCATCGCGCAGCTCGCGAACGGTGGCGCCGCGCGTCCGCTTCTCGAGTCGGGCGCCGTCGCAGGCGACGACCAGCGGCACGTGGGCGAAGCGGGGCGCCGCGAAACCCAGCGTCTGGGCGAGCCAGATCTGCCGTGGCGTCGAGCTCACGAGATCGGCGCCGCGGACGACGTGCGTGATGCCCATCGCCGCGTCGTCGACCACGACGGAGAGCTGATACGCGTAGGCGCCGTCACCGCGGCGGAGGACGAAGTCGCCCACGTCGCGGGCCAGGTTCTGAGCGAACGGACCGGCGACGTCATCGTCGAACGCGACGACCTGGTCGGGGACGCGCACGCGAAGCGCGGGCGGTCGCTTCATCGGCCGTGCCGGGTCACGGTCTCGGCAGAGGCCTCCGTAGACCGCCTCTTCGCCCTCGTGCGGTGCGCTCGCCGCCCGCGCGACCTCGGCGCGTGAGCAGTCGCAGGGATAGACGAGCCCCAGGCCGGCGAGCTTCGCCAGAGCCTCTTCGTAGAGCGAACCTCGCTCGCTCTGCGTGACGGCCGCGCCGTCCCAGTCCAGGCCCAGCCAGCGAAGGTCGTCTTCGAGGCGCTCTCGGGCGCCGCGGACGCACCTCGCCGTATCGAGGTCTTCGAAGCGAAGCGCGGACCGGCCGTCGGCGCGTCGGGCGACCACCCACGAGGCGAGCGCCGTCCACGCGCCGCCGAGATGAAGATCGCCCGTGGGTGACGGGGCGAAGCGCGTTCGCACCGGCCACGCTCGCGGCGTCAGACGACGCGGTCCTTCGCGCCGAGCAACCACACGAGCAGCGCCTTCTGCACGTGAAGGCGGTTCTCCGCCTGGTCCCACACGCGCGAGCGCGGCCCCTCGATCGTGGCGTCGTCGAGCTCTTCGCCGCGGTGCGCCGGCAGACAGTGGAGGACGATCGCCTCCGGCTTCGCGGCCCTCAGCAGGGCGGCGTCGACCGTCCACCCGGCGAAGGCGCTGGTGCGGACGTCGGAGTCGGCCTCCTGGCCCATGCTCGTCCAGACGTCGGTATTGACGACGTCGCAGCCGGCGAGCGCGCCTGCAGGCTCGTGCACGACCGTCACGTGCGAGCCCGCGCGCACGATCTCGTCCAGCGGGATCATGTGCGAGCGAGGGCCCGCGAGCACGAGGTGAAAGTCGAAGATCGACGCGGCTTCGAGCCACGATCGAGCCATGTTGTTCGCGCAATCCCCGACGAACGCGATCCGCTTGCCCGCGAGCGGCCCCAGGTACTCCTCGACCGTGAAGACGTCGCACAGGACCTGGACCGGGTGGCCGTCGTCGGACAGAGCGTTCACGACCGGCACGCCCGCGGTCGCCATCTCGACCAGCCGGGAGGAGGCCGACGTCCGGAAGACGATCGCGTCGCAATAACGCGCCAGGACCCGCGCGGTGTCGCGGATCGGTTCGCCGCGACCGAGCTGGCTGCCCTGGACGCCGAGGACCACCGGATGCATCCCGAGCTGGGCGCAACCGACCTCGAACGAGACACGCGTTCGCGTGCTCGCCTTCTCGAGCACGATGGCCACCGCGCGGCCGGCCAGGAGCTGCGTTCGCAGTCCCTTGGGCTCGCGCTTCAGGCGCGTCGTGAGGGCGAGCACTTCGCGCGCCTCGGAGAGGGAGAGATCCGAGAGCTTGAGGAAGTCGCGCTTCGTGGTCATGAAAGCTCCAGAGGCTCGGCGAACACGCGCTCGGCCAGGAGCGCCAGCGACCCATGGCCCGCGGCCTTGGCCGCGCAGTCTCGCCCGCGATCGCGCAGCCACGCGACCTGCGCGTCGACCGAGCGCGGCCCCGTGCCGCCGATGCTCTCCTTGGCCGCGACGGCGGCCGCCGGGTCGAGCGCGCGCAGCGACTCGGCGTCGAGGCCCGGGTGGATGGCGTGGGCGCGCGACGCGTCGACGCTCCGCAGCGACACCCCCTCGCCCACGGCCAGCGCCACCAGGGCGCCGACCGCCTTGTACGCCTCGCGAAAGGGCACGCCGCGGCGCACGAGCGCTTCGGCCAGGTCGGTCGCCTGCGTGAAGCCTTCGTCGAGGGCGCGCCTCCCGCGCTCCGCGTCGAACTCCACGTGCTCGACCGCGAGCGAGACCACTCGCGTGCAGCCGCGCGCGAGAGGCCCGGCCTCGAGCAGGGGCAGGCGGTCTTCTTGCTGATCGCGGTTGTAGCCGCTCGCGAGGCCCTTCATCAGCGCGAGCATCGCGACCACGTTGCCCACCGCCCTCGCGCTCTTCCCGCGAACGAGCTCGAAGATGTCCGGGTTCTTCTTCTGCGGCATCATGCTCGAACCCGCCGAGATGGCGCCGTCGAGCCGGACGAGCCCGAACTCGCTGGTCGAGAAGTCGACCACGTCGGTCGCCAGCCGGCCGAGCGCGAGCACCACGCGCGCGACGCCCCACGTCCAGTCGAGCGCGAAGTCTCGATCGCCCACCGTCTGCAGGGCGTTTCGAGTGGGCTCCCACGGCGCGAACAGGCGCGCCACCAGCGCGCGGTCGATCGGGAGCGACGTCCCGGAACAAGCGCCGCTTCCGAGCGGCATCTCGATCTGATCGAGACCGAAGATCACGGTCTGGGTGGCGCGAACCAGGCCGATTCCCCACGCCGCGACCAGAAAGCCCGCGCTCACGGGCTGGGCGCGCTGCCGGTGCGTGTAGGCCGGGAGCAGCACGTCTTTCTCGCGCGAAGCGCGCTCGGCGAGCGCGCCGATGAGGGGCCCGAGCTCGCCCACGAGGGCGACGCCCTGGTCGCGCACGTGGAGTCGCAGATCGAGGGCGACCTGGTCGTTGCGCGACCGGGCCGTGTGGAGGCGCCCGGCGACGGCGCCCGCCCGTTTGCCCAGCTCGGCCTCGACGGCCATGTGCACGTCTTCCTCGTCCGAGGGCAGGGCCAGCGTGCCGGCGCACGCCTCTTGATAGAGCGACCGCAAGGAGTCGCGGAGCAACCGAGCGTCGGCCGTGGACACGATACCCGTGCGCGCGAGCATCGTCACGTGCGCGGCGCTACCGATGAGGTCTTCCCGGACGAGGGCGCGATCGTCGTGAAACGAGGACGACCAGGCGAGAAGCTCCGGGAGCATTCCATCGGCCCCCGTCGCGCTCGTGCGGGCGATACCGGACATGGCCGACCCTGTAGTGTGTCCGCCGTGTCGACGCCAGCCCGGTCGGCTCCCCGCGCCCGCCACCCCGAAAAGGCGCCGGATATCCCTCGCAATCGAGGTCTGGCCTGGGCACCTCGCCGGCTCTCGCCGCCGGCTCTCGCCGCCCAGGCGTTCTCCGTGTATCTGACCGACACCATGAGCCGCATCCACCGCACCCTACCGCCCAAGGGCACCCGCATCGGCATCGCGTTCTCGGGTGGCCTCGACACCCGCTGCGCCGTCGCCTGGATGTCCCGGCAGGGGCTCGACGTCTTCGCCTATACCGCGGACCTCGCCCAGCCCGACGAGACCGACGTGGCTAACATCCCGCCGGTCGCCACCCAGCACGGCGCGAAGGACGCGCGCCTCGTCGACTGCCGAGACGCGCTCGTTCGCGAGGGGATGATCGCGGTGCAGTGCGGCGCGTTCCACCTCTCGACGGGCGGAAGGCGCTACTTCAACACTACGCCGCTCGGTCGCGCCGTGACCACCACCGCGATCATTCGCGCGATGCGCGAAGACGGCGTGAACGTCTTCTCCGACGGCAGCACGCACAAGGGCAACGACATCCAGCGGTTCTTTCGCTACGGCGTGCTGGTCAACCCGACGCTCGAGATCTACAAGCCGTGGCTCGACAGGGCGTTCGTCGACGCGTTCGGCGGCCGGAAGGAGATGAGCGAGTATCTCGTCTCCCAGAAGTTGCCGTACACGATGGCGACCGAGAAGGCGTACTCGACCGACGCCAACGTGCTCGGCGCGACGCACGAGGCGAAAGACCTCGAGCGCCTCGACCGGGGCATCCGGATCGTCGCGCCGATCATGGGCCTCGCCCACTGGAAGAGCGAGGTCGCGGTGACGCCCGAGGAGCTGACGGTGGAGCTCGCGCGCGGGGTCCCCGTGGCGCTCAACGGCGAACGGTTCGCCTCGACCTTCGAGTGCTTCCGCGCGATGAACGCCGCGGGCGGCCGGCACGGACTCGGCATGAGCGACCAGATCGAGAACCGCGTGATCGACGCCAAGAGCCGCGGGGTCTACGAGGCGCCGGGCATGGCGCTCGCCAACATCGTCTACGAGCGCCTGCTGACGGCCGTTCACAACGAGAACACGACCGACCTCTACTTCACTCTGGGCCGTCGGCTGGGCCGCTTGCTCTACGAAGGGCGATGGTTCGATCCCGAGTCGCTCATGCTGAAAGAGGCGCTGACGCGCTGGGTCGCCCCCGCGGTATCGGGCACGGTCACGATCGAGCTCCGGCGGGGCGACGACTACACGCTGCTCGACACGAAGGCCGTGCGCAGCGCCTACGAGCCCGACAAGCTGTCCATGGAACGAACGGCGAGCGCGTTCACGCCCGAGGATCGCATCGGCGCGCTCGAGATGCAGTCGCTCGGCGTCCTCGACAACCGCGGACTCTTGCTCCATCTCGCCAAGACCCTCGGCGCGGGCGCGGGCGCGGGCGTCGGCGACCTGCTCCTCGGCGACGGGTCCGAGGGGTAGTGCACGGGCGAGAGCGAGATGGGCCGCAGAGGCGCAGAGAGCGCAGAGAGCGCAGAGCGGCGATTGGCGAAGACCGAGATCGAGAGCGCGAGGGAAGCGTCGAGCGCGGTCGCGTCTCCTCTGGGCCCAGATCTCTGCGCCCTCCGCGCCTCTGCGGCCAATCTGGTTCTCCACGGCGCCGTCAGGGCGCCGATCGGCACGTGTTCGTCGCCGGATCGAAGAGCGGACCGTGGTCAGACGGCGGCGCGCGTCGCCTCGGGGCGCAAGAGCGCGAAGTCGACGCCAGTCAACTGGACCGACGTGTCCCAGAGCTTGCGCGCGGCCTCGACGTCGTGCGACGCGCGATTCGAGCGCTGCTTCACCGGAGCACCGGCCATCTTGAACGGACCGCCCGGGCCGATGAAGTCGCCGCCGCGGACGTCTGGCGCCGTCGCCGCGTAGAGCGTGGGCCACGCTCCGGCGGCCGCGCTCTGCGCGAACACCGCGTTGCCGAAGGTCATCAGCGCCTTTCCCACCACCGACCCGGTCATCTCGGGTCCGACCGCCTGCAGGTTCGTCGCCGCGTATCCGGGGTGGCACGCGACGCTGCTCACGCCCGGGAAGCGGGCCTCGAGCCGGCGCTCGAGCTCGTAGGCGAAGAGGAGGTTCGCGAGCTTGCTCCGCCCGTACGCGCCCCATTTCGTGTAGCCGCGTTCGAGCCCGAGGTCTGCGGCGTCGAGCGTGCCGAACTTGCCCATCGTGTGCGCCATGCTGCTGACCGACACCACCCGAGCCGGCGCGCTCTCGACGAGACGCCCGAGGAGTAACCCCGTCAGCGCGAAGTGGCCCAGGTGATTCGTTCCCATCTGGGTCTCGAATCCGTCGCTCGTGGTGCGGCGCGGGATCGCCATGATGCCCGCGTTGTTCACGAGGACATCGAGCCGCGGATGCTCCCTCGTGAACTTCTCGGCGAACGACCGGACGGACCCGAGGTCGCCGAGATCGAGCCGCTCGAGCCACACTGTGGCCCCCGGCGACTGCTTGCGGATGCCGTCGACCGCGGCCTGCCCCTTCTCGAGGTTCCGGCACGCGAGCACGACGGCGGCCCGCTTCGCCGCGAGCGCGCGCGTGGCTTCGAGCCCGATGCCGCTGTTGGCGCCGGTCACGATGAACGTCTTGCCCGAAAGGTCGGGGATCTGGTCTGCCGTCCAATCGCTCATGGGCAGCGAGTCTAGCGCCAGTGCCGGTCACTTGGGAGGAGAGGGCGATTTGCCGCAGAGGCTCAGAGGGCGCAGAGCAGTAAGGAAAGGGGGGTGTGTTGATCGGGTTCGCCGCTTCGCTCGGGATCGCGATGCTCCGATCTTCGCCAAGCTGATCTCCGCGCTCTCTGCGCCTCAGCGGCCAATCTCACTCTCCCGAGGCGGGCTAGTCGCCGTGGACGAGCGTGCCGACGCCGCGGTCGGTGAAGAGCTCGGCGATCACCGAGTGCGGCGTTCGCCCGTCGAGGATGTGCACGCGCGCAACGCCGCCTTCGATGGCGCGCAGCCCGCTCCTGGCCTTGCCGATCATCGCCGGGGCGATCGAGCCGTTTGCCAGCTTGGACCGGAGCTCGCTGGCGGACATCTCGCTGACCAGCTCGCCGTTTTCGAGGATGCCCGCCACGTCGGTCAGGAAGATCAGCTTCTCGGCCTTCAGCGCGATCGCGATCTCGGCCGCCGCGGCGTCGGCGTTGATGTTGTAGCCCTCGCCGTCTTCGCCGAGGCCCACCGACGACACGACCGGCACGTACTTCTTTTCGAGGAGCATCTCGAGGAGCTCCTGGTTCACGTGCGTGACCTCGCCCACCATGCCCAGATCGCGCCCGCCCTCGCCCACGAGCTTGCGCGCCCGCAAGAGGCCCGCATCCTTGCCCGAGACGCCGACCGCGTGCGCGCTCGACTGGTTGAGGAGCGACACGAGCTCGGTGTTGATGCGGCCGGTGAGCACCATCTCGACCAGCTTCACGTCGTCGCGCCCGGTGATGCGGACGCCGTCGACGAACTCCGCGACGTGCCCGAGCGATTCCATCGTCTGGGTGATCTCGGGGCCGCCGCCGTGCACGACGATCGGCAAGAGACCGGCGGTCCGGAGGAGATTGATGTCGTTGGCGAAGCTGGTCCTCAGCGAGTGCTTCACCATGGCGGCGCCGCCGTATTTGACGACGGCCCGCGTGTTCGAGAAGCGCGCGATGTAGCTGAGCGCCTCGACCAGGTGCGCTCGCTTGAACGCCGGGCTGTAGTTCGTGAGGCGGTCGTCGCGCGCGATGGTGCCGTCGGCCGTGGCGTGCGTGAGGCTCGTGTAGTCGGCGTTGATCTTGACGAAGTCGTAGCTGAGGTCGCAGCCCCACGCGGTGGCGCTCGCGTCACCCTCGACGAGGCGCACTTCGAGGAGCACCAGCGGGTCGCGCATCTTGGCTCGCAGCGCCGGCGCGTCGGCCCCCGTCGGAGCGCCGTCGTAGACGCACGTGCCCTGGACGTGCACGATCGCGCGCGTCGGGTCGATGGGCCACCGGCGCGAGCCGACCCGCGCCCCGACCGTCGCCAGGACGCGGCCCCAGTTCGGGTCGGCGCCGAAGATCGCCGTCTTGACCAGGCTCGAACCGGCCACCGCTCGCGCGAGCTCGCGCGCCATTGTCGCGTTCGGCGCGCCGCCGACCCGGACCTCGATGAGCTTCGTCGCGCCGTCGCCGTCTTCGGCGATCTGACGCGAGAGGTCGACGCAGAGCGCCTCGAGCGTCTCGACCAGCGCGCCGAACTCGGTCGTTCCCTCGTGGACCGGGGGGTTCGCGGAGAGGCCGTTGGCCATCGCGAACACGGCGTCGTTGGTGCTCATGTCGCCGTCGACCGTGAGCATCTCGAAGCTCGTCTTCATCGCGCGGCGAAGGGCGGCCTGGAGCGTGCGCGCGTTGATCCGCAGATCGGTCGTGATGAACGCGAGCACGGTCGCCATCTCGGGGGCGATCATTCCCGCCCCCTTCGCGAACGCCGCGAACGTCGCCTCGACCCCCCCGACCTGCATCGTGCGGTGCGCGAGCTTCACCCGCGTATCGGTGGTCCACACCGCCTCGGCGGCTTGCGCGATCGCCTGCCCGCGCGTCGCGGCGAGCCTCGGCGCCGCGGCCACGAGCTTCTGCACCGGGAGCCGGACCCCGATGACGCCCGTGGACGCGGCGACGACCGTGTCGGCGGCGATGCCGAGCGCCTGGGCGACGGCCGCGCACACGTCGCGCACGTCGCGCTCGCCCTCGGGGCCGGCGAGCGCGTTCGCGTTGCCGCTGTTGGCGACGATCGCGCGCATCCCTTCGGCCGGAATGCGAGCGGCCGCATCGGAGACCGGGGCCGCGCGCGACGCGTTGACCGTGAAGCACCCGGCGACGGCGCACGGCACTTCGCTGAAGACGAGCGCCAGGTCCTTGCGGGCCGCCTTGATGCCGCAGTTGATCCCTGCGTACGAAAAACCTCGCGGCGTCTTCACGGCGGCGTCATCACGACGGGGTAGCGCGTTCCTTTCACGGTCGGCTAGGGCGAGACGCGCTGCAAGCCGTCGAGCCCGAGGGTCTCGTCCCAGCCGTTCATCAGGTTCAGGTTCTGGAGAGCCTGCCCCGCGGCGCCCTTGAGCAAATTGTCGATCGCGCCCACGGCGATGACGACGTCGTCGTTCGCGGTCGCGCCTACGTGGCATGCGTTCGTACCGACGACGCGCTTGATGGTGACCTGGTCGGGCGGCATGGCCCGCACGAAGCCGGAGCTGCGGTAGGCGTCGGCCAGGCACTCGGCCACGCGCGCCGCCGTGGCTCCGGCGCGCGGCCGCCCGTAGCACGTCGCGAAGAGGCCCCGCTTGATGGGCAAGTAGTGAGCGGTGAACGTGAGCTTGACGTCGGCGCCGAGGCGGGAGAGCGCGCGCGTGATCTCGGGCGAGTGCTGATGGGCGAGCAGCTTGTAGGCGTGCGAGTCGTCGGCGTACTCGGCGAACGAGAACGCCTCGCCGCTCTGCTTTCCCGCGCCGGTGACCCCGCTCTTCGCGTCGACCACGAGGCCCGCCGGCTCGACCAGCCGCTCGCGAACGAGGGGCGCCAGCGCGAGGATGGACGCGGTCGGATAGCAGCCCGGGTTCGACACGATCCCGTCCTTCGGCGGAGCGCCGAAGAGCTCCGGCAACCCGTAGTGGGCCTTCGCGAGCGCCGCGGGCGCGGCGTGCTCGAACCCGTACCAGCGCGGGTACGCGCCGGCCTCGAGGCGAAACGCGCCCGACAGGTCGATGACCTGCTTGCCGCGCTCGGCGAACGCGGGCGCGAGGCGCATCGACACGTCGGCCGACGTGCAGAGGAGCACGGCGTCGCAGGCGTCGGCGTGCTCGATCGCACTGCCGTTGCTCACGAAGCGGAGCCCGTCGTCGACGCGCACGCCGAGGTGGGCTCCCAGCGGCTCGCCGACGAGCTTGTCGCTCGTGCCGAACGCGAGCGACAGGCGCGGATGGATCGCGATGAGGCGAGACGAGACGCTCCCCGAATAGCCGGACGCACCGACGACTCCGACTCGCAGCTTGTTCATGGCGTGCTGCGATCTACCGCAAGTCGCCGGTCGATGCGATGGACGAGCCGCTGGTTTTGCGTGGCCGGCACGGCGGGCCGGCCGAAGCCGCGGGGGGCGTACCGTGGCCCGGCGCTCGTCAGGCGTGAGGCTTCGTCAGTGGGTGCGTTCCCGCCGGCGGCGGCACTTTTCGCGCTCCATGAACGGGCGCAGCCGACTGCGAGGGCGGCGGCGGAGCCGCGGGCGGCGGCGGGGGAAGCGCGGACGCCGCCACCGCCGTCACGACCGTTGGCGGCGGGAGCGGCGGCGGGGTCGCCGACGGCAGCGACGGCGATACCGCCCACCCGATGCCCCCGAACACGAACAGCGCGAACCCGAGCGCCGGGAGCCAGAACGGCGTCTCGGGCTCGTCTTCCGCGGGCGAAACCGTGTCCGAATGCAGGTCGGTCATGGGCGGGGGGCCCACGTTCTTTCACTCTGCAGACTCGCCTGTCAAGCGGATCGCGGCTTGCATTCGCCTTTGCGCTATGCTGCTCGATGTGAAGCGCTCGATGCTCGGCCCGGGAGTGCTCGCGCTGCTGGGGCTGTTGGCCGTGACCCGCGCGGCCGGCGCTCAGCCGCCAGCCGGCGCGAATGCGCCCACACCGGAGCAGCTTTACGAGCACGTTCTTCACGGGGTGGTCGCGCTCGAACGCGACGGCGTCCCATTGGCCATCGGCACCGTGCTCGGCGGCGATGGCCGCGTCCTGACCTCGCTCTCCGCCCTTGGCGGCGGCGACGGTGCCGAAGTTCTCTATGCCGACGGAACGATCGTTCACGCCCGGCTAGGGCGTAGCGATCGCGCCGCCGACCTCGCGCTCCTCGTTCCGCAGTCGCTCAAGTGGACCGAGGGCCTCCGCGCGAGCGGCGCCGATCCGGGCGGCGAAGATCTGCGCGTCATGCTCCCCGCGCCAGCCGCGGCGCCGGCGAACCCGGCCGGTCAAGTGAAGGCGCGCCTCAGTCCGGTGGTCGCCAGGGTGAAGGGCGTGGCCGACGCGCATGCTCGCGACGGCGCCACCCTGCTGCACTGGCTCGACGTCGAGACGAGGGCCGCC
>CALFNG010000028.1 GCA_937902985.1 uncultured Myxococcales bacterium | reverse complement strand
AGCGGAAAGAGCGAGGGCGGGAGAACGGCGCGCGTGCGCCGTGACCGCGGCAACGGGCTTCGGCGCTACGAGCCGATGTCCTTGCCGGGATCGGGCCGTACGAGAAGTCGACCTTTGGCGTCGTGCGTGACCGTGACCGTCTTGCCGTATGCGGCCTGGAGAGCGGCAGTGGCGCGCAGCAGGAGGAAGCGCTGGCCGTCCGAGACGACGGCGTACGAGGCGCCGGGGGAACCCGCGTCGCCGAGCTGGACGCGTCCGCGGAAAGCGTCGGGAGCGGTGGGAAGGAAGGCCTGGCGAGAGCGGGCCGCGATCTCCCTTCCGAGCTCCCGGCGTTCGAGTTCGCGCAGCTTCGCTGAGCGGTTCGGGTCGTCGGGCTCCACGCCGAGCCGACGTAGGGCTTCGCGGCGCTGTGCGATAGCGCCCTTCAGCTCGGCCCCGAAACCGTAGGGGGCCAAGGAGCCGGTCTCGACTCGATCGAGCCAGACGGGACCCGGATGGCGGACCTGGGCCTCTAGCGAAAGCGGCTCCTTGCGAAAGAGGAGTCGGTGGCGGACGGGAGCGTCGCGCTGCCGCTCGGCGAGCTCCTGGAGCAAGTGGGGCGAGACCCTCCAGCGGCGGGGCGCTTCGAGTGTCGCGAGGCCGAGGCGCTCCAGTTCGCGCAGACGTCGCTCGTGCGGGTGCGAAGGGGCCCCCGCCGTGGCCTCCGCGGTGTAGACGCCGCCCTGGGCCCGAGCGGCCTCGGCAATCTGCCGGTCGACCGGCCGGACGGGCGCCTCGGGCTGGGTGGTGAACGACACGATGTCGCCCGGACGCATCGCGTCGGCGCCGCGCGCGTCGAGCGGGACGTGGTACGCGCGCCCCGTGGGCGTCTCGATGACCGCGTAGAAGGTCCCCTTGAGCTCGTCGGAGAGTCCCTTGCTCGCGACCCTTCCGGAAACCACCCGCGTCCCCCCCGCGGCATCGGTCGGCACCGGCTCGCCGTCGCGCACGATGCGGTAGCGGGCGGGGTCGCCCGAGATGGCGGCGTGGATCTGCTTGAGGATGTCGCCGCGTGCAGAGAGCTCGCGCAGCGGCTGCTGCCAGCCCTCGGCGAGTCTCCACGACGTGGGCGAGAGGCGTTCGGCGAGCCGGAGCCCCTCGAGATGCACGAGCCGGGCAATGAGCGTGGATGGCTCGACGAGTCCGGGTCGGTCCGCAAAGCGGACCTCGACCCGGTTGTCCTTGGCGCGCCGCTCGAGCTCCCGATCGAGCGAGGTGAAACGGGCTTGGGTAACCTCCTTGGCCCGCGCGCGCCCGATGTCGACCTCCTGGCGGGGGCCGAGCTCCTCGGTGGCGAGCTCCTGCGCGCGTATGCGGAGGCCATTCGAAATGTACGCGCGGGCGAGTCGCACCTCGCGCCCGTTCCGGTCGACGCCGCGAAGGACGATGTGCGCGTGGGGGTGTTCCGTGTCGTGGTGATTGACCGCCGCCCACTCGAGCTTGCGATCCACGTCCCGCTCCACCGTGTCCATGAGGCGCCGAACGTACTCCTTCAGATCGAGCTCCGCGCCGTCCTCGGGCGAGACGATGATCCGGAACTGGTGCTTCTCGCCCGGGCGGGAGCGCTCAAAGGCCCGGCCGTCGACGGCGCCGTCGGCGTCGTAGAGCCTGCCCTTGGATCCGTCCTTCTCGACCCCGTCGCGCTCGATATAGCGCAGGTGCAACGCGGCGGCCTTGGCGCCGCTCGCGTTCATGCGGAGCAGGTGCGCCTTGACGATGACCCGACGCGCGCCCGCGCCGAGCCTCACCCCGGAATGGCGCGGCGGGCGGCGCAGGTTCGCGAGCACGGCGTTGCGAAGGGACGTCGATCCGATGCGGTCCTTCGGCCGGCGTCCTCCACCCATGCGGGGCCGAAAAATAGGGAGATCGTCGTCCTCCTCGCCGCGTAACCCGTCCATTCCTGTCTCCATTCAATCAGTTATCCGTGCCGTAACCCGTTGAGGGTCGCCGTAACTCCAAACTTTCCTCATCGTATTCCACAGTTACAACCCGCGTAACTCCCACTCTTTATCTTGCCCTCCGTCTTCGACTCCGGGTCGAGAAATCACGTTGACCATCGAAGGCGCGAATGTCAATCAAGCCATGCCGGTTCGAGAGATGCTTTTGCGGAGGTGAGACCGTGACGGTACCCGCGAAGAAGGTCGCGACGACAGCGATCGAGCAAGTGCGGAAGGCAATCCAGATGGCGCCCGACTGCACGACGAAGGAGGTCACGAAGCTTCAGGCGATTCAGACTCTCATCTCGGACATCCAGCAGATGCAGTCGAAGGGATACGACTGGAGGGCCATCGCGAGCCTGCTCTCGGAGCACGGAATCGACATCAACGTGGTGACCCTCAAGAGCTACCTGCAGCGCGCGAAGGCAGGCGGAGCCAAAGCCCGTCGCAAGCGCAGGGGCAACCGCGATGCGGACAAGCGAACTCCCCGCGGGTCCGGCGAGGCCGCCCGCGAAGGCGCTGCAAAGGCACCGGCAGCGGCCACGAGAGGCCCGAAGGAGGACGCCGCGGCACCCGCTGCGGGACCGTCAAGCCGCATCCCCGAGGGCGCCGCGAAGGCGACCCCCGCTCTCGGCAACGACACAGCGTCGCGGCGGTCGGCGTTTGTCCCCGAGGAGGACACGGACGACCTCTGACGCGTGGACGAAAGCTCTCGGAGGGCGAAGCGAGGGGGGCGGAGGAGGCGACGGTTGGATGGGTCGAAGGCTGGGACAGAGGATCGAAGAGACGCGCAGAAGGGCAAAGGAGCACACGGGATGAACGCAGAAAACGATTCGGGGCGCATTTACTGGATCGGCGGCAGCAAGGGCGGCGTGGGCAAATCGATGATGACGCTGGCGACGCTCGACTACCTGCTCGAACGCGGCGAGAAGGTGCTTCTCGTCGAGTGCGACACATCGAACCCGGACGTGTGGAAGGCGTACCGAGAGCAGACCGAGACGGAGCTCATTGACCTCGACGAGGCAGACGGATGGATCCACTTCGTGAACGTCTGCGACAAGAGCAGAGACAAGGTCGTCGTGGTGAACACCGCGGCGCGCAACAACCTCGCCGTGAAGAAGTACGGACAGACGCTCGACAGCAGTCTGGAGGAACTCGGGAGCAGGCTGGTGGCCCTCTGGGTGATCAACCGCCAGCGCGACAGCGTGGGCCTCTTGAAGCAGTTCATGGAGGCGATTCCCAGGGCCGAGGTGCACGTGGTGCGCAACGGGTACTTCGGCGGCGAGAAGAAGTTCGAGCTCTACAACGGATCGAAAGTCCGCGAAGCGGTGGAGAGCCGAGGGGGCAAGTCGATCACGCTGCCGGATTTGGCGGATCGCGTGGCGGATGACATTTACGTGCAGAGGTTGTCCCTCAGCGCCGCGGCCAAGTCACTGCCCATTGGCAACCGAGCGGAGCTCGGGCGGTGGCGCGGCGAGGTGCGCAAGGTGCTTGCCGGGGTCGTTTCGTGAGCATCGAGGGGTCGATTGC
>CALFNG010000027.1 GCA_937902985.1 uncultured Myxococcales bacterium | reverse complement strand
GGCGGCCGTCGCCGACCTGGCCGACGTCGCGGCGCGCGCTCGACGCCTCGCGACGCTCCACAACGTCTGGACGGGCTGGCTCGCCGCGGCGATCGCCGAAGAGCGGAGAGGTCGCTGGGCAGCCGCCCGCGGTCACCTCGAGATGGCCCTCGAGGCGGCCCCGGGAGCCGCGGCGGCGCACCTCGAGATGGCGGCCGTGCTCGTTCGCCTCGATGACGCGTCGGCGGCGATGACCCACGCGGAGCGGGCGATGACGCTCGAGGGGGACACGCCTCGCGTCCTTTGCGCGCTGGCGAGAACGCTCGCCGCCACAGGCCGGAGGAGCGAGGCGCGCGTCATGGCCGGTCGCGCGGTCGCGGCGCGGCCGGACGACGAGGACGCCCGGGCCCTCGCGATCAGTCTGCGTGCGCAACCCCCCGCGAGGGGTTGGGCCGCATGGACGGCGCGCGCTCGCGAGCTCCTGGAGCGCGGCTCTCGGAGCTGAAGCGTCGCGGCTGCCCTAACGAGCTCCTGACTCGAGGGCTGGCGTCGAGTCAGCGATCGCCGAAGATCGCGCGGCCGACGCGAACGTACGAGGCTCCGGCCGCGATGGCCCCCTCGAGATCGTCGCTCATTCCCATGGAGAGCTCGGGGAGCACGCCCGGGCCCCCGTGGAGGTTCCTCAGGAGAGCGAGCGTCTCGAACACGCTGCGCGTCGCTCCGGGGTCGCCGGCGGGCGGGACCGTCATCAGGCCTCGTAGCGACAGCCACGGCTGAGCGCGGACGGCGTCGATCACTTCCTCGATCTCACTTGGCGACGCGCCCGCCTTTTGAGGCTCGCGACCGATGTTGACCTCGATGAGAACGGCCAGCGGCGCCGTTCGGTCTCTCGCCGCGCGCTTTCCGAGCTCGTTCGCGAGCACGCTCGTGTCCACGGTGTGGACCACGTGCGCGACCCGTGCGGCGAACTTCGCCTTGTTGGTCTGCAGGTGACCGATGAAGTGCCATTCGAGGTCGTGGAGATCCGCGAGAGCCTCGGCCTTCGCGACCAGTTCCTGCGCGTAGTTCTCGCCGAACGCGCGCTGGCCGGCCGCGTACGCCTCGCGGATCGCCTCCGGCGGCTTCGTCTTCGACACCGCGACTAGCTTGACGTCGCCGGGGGCCCGGCTCGCGGCGCGCGCTGCGGCGTCGATGCGAGCGTGCACCCTGGAGAGATGATCGGCGACGGTCATGGCCGACCCTTCGGCCGGCGCGTCGCGTGCTTCGCGTGCCACACCATTACGTCGCTGTCCTTCGTGAGAAGCCCCCCCTCGAAGTCGCCGTCGACGTGATCGACGTCGAAGCCGTTGTAGTGGAGGAGCGCCTCCCACTCGCGTGGAAAGAACTGACGGTGCGCGAGAGGCGTGATCCACGCGGCCGCCGGATCGCTCACGGGCACGAACTCCATCGACACGAAGAGCACCTGGCGCAGCGGGTCGTAGTCGAAGTACTCGCGGTTCTTCACCACCAGGCCGGTCGTCGGATGCCGGAAGCGAGGGACCGAATAGGCGCGACCCGCCATTCGAGCGAGATCGGCGATCGTGGGCATGGAAAGGTCGACCACGAACCGTCCGCCGGGAGCCAGGTGCTCGCGGACGCGCGCCAGGAAACGCTCGACGTCGTCTCGCACGTAGAGGTGAAGGGCGGTGTTGAAGGTCGCCAGGACCAGCGGGAACCGGCGCTTCAGTCGGACGCGACGCATGTCTCCGCGCACCGCAGACACCCGCGCGGCCACCTCGGCCGGCTCGCGCGCGACGCGGGCGCGCAGGTCCGCGAGCATCGGCGCTGAGTGATCGACCCCCACGACGTTGCGGCCGTGCCGCGCGATCGGAATCGCGATGCGTCCGTTGCCCACGCCGTATTCGAGCACCGGGCCCGGCGAGCGCTGGGCGAGCGCGACGTAGTAGGCGACGTCTTCGATACGGCTCGCGTAGCTGGACGCGTAGTAGGCCGGGTCTTCGTAGTGAGCGAACGAACCGGCCTCGAGCTCGAAGTCACGGGCCGGAGCACGGCGGGGCGCTTGCCGCGCGGGGGCGCCGGTAGAGGCGTCGGCTTTTCGGGACGGTCCGTCCCTCCGGGTCAACCGAACTCGCGGATGTTCAGCTGCTCGATGTATTCTTGCACCGCCTCGTTCGTCGGGCGGTCATAGTGGACCTTGCCGGCGGCGATCTCGCGCAGGGCCGTGACGGCGGCCTTGTTCTTCGACGGAACGAGCGCGGCGGCGCCCTTCATGAGGGCGCGGGTGCGCTGGGCGGCCAGAACGACCAGGGCGAAACGGTTGTCCTCGCGTTCGAGGCAGTCTTCACAGGTGACGCGGGCCATGGGGAATCGCTACTCCTAGTCGAACGAACCGGGGCGGGGACCTTACGTTAGGTCGGAGGTCCCCGCAAGGCGGGCGGGGCCGGCGCGCTGCCGGTACCTTCGAGCGCGTCGAGCTCGGCGACGAGCGCGTCGCCGAAGTACCACGCGATCTCACTCCGGACGCCCTTGTAGAGCGACGGGCCGTCGTCGATGCACTGGAGCGACCGATCTTCGATCTCGTTCGAAGGATGCAGGAGCCCGTAGTCGAACGTGACCGGAAACAGCGAGCAGACCATGGGCTTGACCTCGTGGTAATCGAGGCCGCGCTCGAGGGCGAAGGAGTGCAGCGTGCACCCCCGGGCCGTCCGGCTCCGGAAGACACACGCGCCGCCCTCGACGGACGTGCGCGTCTGGCGGCCGCCGGGGAATTCGCCGTCGGCGGTCCACTCGACGTCGCAGCCGCCGCGAAACCATCGGTCCCGCGACACGCCGACGTATTGCTCGATCGCCTCCGCGTGCGCCATCACCCGGGGCATCAGGTCGCCTTCGACGTCGGCGCCGTACTGGCAGCACGAGTCGTGGCAGTACGAACACCCCATGCAATCCATGAAGTAGGTGCGGACGAAGATCGCGGTGTCGACCCGGTCGACCACGGGCGCGCCACCACGACCGACATAAGGCTTGCTGAGCGAACGAATCACGCGCCCGAGGGTATCATCGGGGCGCGACGATGACCCAAGCCATCGACCCTCCAATGGCCGCCGACGAGGATGCTCGCGCCGCCTTCCGCACCGCCTGGTGGCAGCGGCTCCTCGACGACGCGGCGACCTACGAGCTCACGCGCTTCGCCGTCCTGCGCCTGCTCGCCCTGGTGTACCTGGTCGCCTTCGGCTCGCTCGCGCTGCAGCTCGATCCGCTGCTCGGTTCGCGCGGGCTCCTGCCCATCGCGCAACTCCTCGCGTTCGACCGCGACAAGCTCGGCTCCGAGGCGTACTGGCGCGTGCCCACGCTCTTCTGGTTCGGCGCGTCCGACGGCGCGCTGCACGCCGCCTGCTATGCAGGCGTCGCGATGGCCGCGGCAGCGCTGCTCGGGGTCACGAACGCCGCGCTGCAGCTCGCGCTGTGGGCGATTTACATGTCGTTCGTTCACGTCGGCCAGATCTTTTACGGCTACGGCTGGGAGACGCAGCTGCTCGAGACCGGCTTCCTCGCGGTCTTTCTTTGCCCCTTGGGCAGCGTGAGACCGCTGCCCGCGCCGGCGCCAGACGGGAAGACGGCCGCCACTCCGAAGATCGTGATCTGGCTGCTGCGCTGGCTGATCTTTCGCGTCATGCTCGGCGCGGCGCTGATCAAGCTCCGGAACGATCCGTGCTGGCGCGATCTCACGTGCCTCGACTACCACCTGGAGACCCAGCCCAACCCGAACCCGCTCTCGTGGTGGATGCACAACGCTCCGCACGTGACCCATGTGCTCGGCGTCCTCGTGAATCACTTCGTCGAGCTCGTAGTGCCGTGGTTCGTGCTCGGCGGGCGGCGCTGGCGACACGGAGCGGGCGCGCTGCTCGTCGGGTTTCAGGTCTTCTTGATCGCGAGCGGCAATCTGTCGTTCCTCAACTGGCTCACGATCGTGCCGGCTCTCGCGTACTTCGACGATACGGCCTTCGCGCGACTCATCCCCGCATCGCGGTGGGCGGCCATGCTGGCACGCTTCGCCGCGCTTCGCCCGTCGCGGCGGCAGACGCGCGCCGCGCAAGCGCTGGCAGTGGTCGTGGGCCTGCTCAGCGTGGGCCCCGTGATCAACATTGCGTCGTGCGACCAGGCCATGAACCGATCGTTCGACCCGCTGGATCTCGTGAATACCTACGGGGCATTCGGAAACGTCGACCGCGAGCGCCACGAGGTCATTCTCGAGGGGACGGGCGATCCGGTCCCCGACGAGAGCGCGCGCTGGCGAGAATACGCGCTCCCCTGCATGCCGGGCGATCCGCGACGGCGCCCCTGCTTCGTCAGCCCGTACCACTATCGCCTCGACTGGCAGATGTGGTTCGTGGGCAACGACGCGGCCCGGGGCGAGCCGATCGAAGACGAGCCGTGGCTCGTGCACCTCGTCTGGCAACTCCTTCGCGGCGAAGAGAGCCCGAAGCGGCTCTTCGCGGGCGACCCGTTCCCTGGCGAGCCGCCTCGGTGGATTCGCGCGGGTCTGTGGCGTTACCGGTTCACGCGTTCGCGAGCCGGTGGCGCCTGGTGGGACCGAGTGCGGGTCGGCGAATATCTACGTCCGCTTTCCGCCGACGACGCGGGGCTCCGGCAATTCGTCGACGCGTACCAGTGGCCGGACGCCCGCTAGAGCGAGCGCCGGCGTCGTGGAACGAGCCCGTCTCGACGCTCGCGGTGCTCGCCGGACGCGAACGT
>CALFNG010000026.1 GCA_937902985.1 uncultured Myxococcales bacterium | reverse complement strand
GTAGGCACGGTGGATCACGATCCCGCCGCTCGCGGGCGCCGTTCGGGCGGCGCCGTGGATCACGATCCCGCCGCGGGGTGGATCACGACGAGGGCGCCGCTGAAGCGCTAAGCCACGACCTGGAGCCGAACGCGGTCGTTCGGCATCTCGTCCCACGTACGGTGGTCGAGACGTCGGCTCCTTGAACTCAAACGAACACCAGAGCCACTCGCTACCATGTTGCTTTTGGAGTTCCTGTCGATCAAGATAGGCCACGCTGAAGGCCAGCTCTCTGCCCTCTTCCTTTTCCAAGCTCGCGAAGAAAGTTGTCGTGACGAGCTCTTTGACAACGTCGAATGCCGGGATCGGCACCGTCTTATCGCCGATGACCTCTTTCAAACGTAGTGCGAATTCGTGGGTCGAATAGATGGTCATGCTTGAGGTCCTCACGGGTGCGAGGGGAGGATCAGAACGATGAATCCGACCAGGGCTTGATTCTTGTCCTGGGAAGTGACGAGAGTCGAACTGATGCGTCTCTCGTGCAGACACTGACCTAGTCTATCCGCGTTCCCCTTGGTGACGTTGCCTGGCAGGTCATCTCGCTTGTCGATCATGACCTCGATATCCGCGGGAACTCTGAGTCCGGACAGTAAGTACAGCTTCCAGCCCGCCGCTTGTATGATGTCCGTGAAGTCGTCGGCATAGTCCTGCGATTCCTTCTCCGGCGGATTCGAGAGGTATAAGTCCTGGCCTGCACCCGGCGACAGGCATTGCGTGATCGACGTCTTGTCGACCTCAGATAGATGACGAGGGAGCTCGAGCACGTACATTTGCCACTCTGCTACTCCGAGCAGGAGGAAACAACCAATTGACGCGAACTCCAGGCGTCGAGCGATCTTTCTCCGATGCTCCAGCATCAAAGCGACCGTCTCTAAGACGACGCCGAGCACCAGGCAGCCGACCTCGGCAAGTCTCAAGAATGAGTGCAGTCCCACGGAAGCTATCCCTTCGGCGTACGTCTACCGGTCATCGGACGTCTCACGTCTTCTCGTCCTTCGCCCGCCCTGTGTTGACCGAGATGCGCGGTCCGTCGCCGACCGGCTCTCGTAGCGGACTGGCGGCGTGTACTCGACCTCGTCGGGCTGCAGGACAACCTCGATTCGGTGCCTCCCGTCGGCGTTCACCTCGTGTCGGACGCGTTCGGGAGCGAAGAAGCCGTGCTTCCAGGTGACCCGGCGGATCGCGGCGTAGAGGCGGGCAACGTCCATGAGCACAGGCCTTCCATGACACTGAACGGATGGGTAGTCAACTGGCAGAACCCAGGCGAGCCGAGGGCCAGATACCGAGCGCGCATCTTCTTGCGTTCGGCGGAGAAGTCGAAGTCGAATGCCCTCACCAAGGGATGCACCAGCAGACCCCGGTCCCCGCACAGCGCCGTGCCGAGGGGAACATCGTGGCCTTCCCAGTGCTCGGTCGCCTCCATCACGACTATCGAAGGGCCGCATGAGACAGCCCGGAGCTCGCGCGTTTCTCGCGGATCCGTGAAGTAGCCAGCACGGGCCCGCACGTGATCGTCCTCGTCGGTCTGGTCGTAGATCCGGCGGAGCATCGTGTCGTCGACGTGGCCCATGAAGTGCACCAGGTCTTCACGCGCCACCCCTCCGCGCGCCTGCAGCGTCGCGAAGGTTCGCCGTAAGTCGTTCAAGGTCGCGCGCGGCACCTTCGCCTTGTCGCAGGCCGCGAGAATCGCTCCCGTCGACGCCGCCGGGGTCATCATCGACCGGGACCTCGGCCCCATCTCCACAATCCCGCTCACCGGACGAAGACTCCGATGCACCTCGGTAAAGGCCAGCCCCACGATGCCCGGATGGCTATAGCCAGCATACGGTGATTCCCCTCCATCACGATCAAATCATCGGGGCTACCCGTGCCACCGAACGTCGCACGCGTGTGGGCTGAAACAAGAATCGGGGCGCTAGGAATTGGCCCCGCCGCGATCGCTAGCGCCCTCTGATTGAAGGCCTGGGCCTGGGCCTGACGCATGGCGCGTGCTCTAAACGTCTCGTTGCCCCCTTGCTCGACTGTACGAAGGATGTCAATCGCATCCCTCGCCGTCATCACCCGAAGCTCCCACACCCAAGCCACATGGTCCTCCTCGAACGGGTCCCCGTAGTTCGCATCGTTTCGGGTCAACGATTGAACGACTGCATTCCTGATAGGCATGTCGCTAGAATATGTCAGCTGGGGTCATGCTGACGCGGCAGTCATTCTCTTTCCCTCTGCTTCTCGCGCCCTGGCGACAATCGTCTGTAGCTTGGAGACCGCGACCCCCATCTCGTGCGGAAGCGTCACGAAGTGGACGGTAGACGAGTCGTCGAGCCGCCATGGGCTCCTAGATTCCGCAGGCGCTGTTCCCTCGCGGCTCGCGTCGAACGGGTACGCAAGAACGCCCCAAGTACCCTCTGGAACACAACCGAAGCGAGCCAGGTAAGCTGCGAGCTGGTAGAGGTCCTCGCGTTGCGGCCCGTTCGGCGCGAAGGCGGTCGGGTGCAGCTGCTTGTACTTCGCGTCCAGAACGCCGACCGTTCGACGTCGCTCAGCAACCAGGGCGTCAGGGCGTAACGCGCCGAGAACAGATCCATCCACTTCACTGCGGAGCAAGGCGCCGGCAGCGGCGAGCTCGCGGGTGCCGTGCCGAACGGAGAGGCCCGACGCAGCCCGCCGGAGCACGGCCAGCACGTAGAGCTCCCACAGCTCTGCGACGTCGAGCAAGACGCCATGGCATTTACCGTCGGGCGCCGAGTCAGATGCGAGTCCACGTCGGTTCGCGATCTGCCGTGATAGCTCCGCGAGCTTCGGCCGCGAGGCGGGTCACTGTCTGCCCTGCCGGCTTCACCTGGTCTCGGAACTTGTCGATGAATGACCGGTCGCCCCCTTCCGGAGACTCAACGAACACCTGATGGAGCTTGGCGAGGTTCTCTGGCGTCCACACCGTCGCGTCGTCGAGCAGAAGGGATCCGTCGCGTAGCAGGCACGCGTCGCGGAACCGGTCTGCTGCGGCGTACACTTTGCTCGTGTCGTTTTCGGAGTACCTAGCCATTGTTGTTCATCACCTTACTCGCCATAGCCGCTTTGGGATTGTCCTTCGTCGGGTCCCACTTCTTCGTGTCCTCGGCCATCTTAAACCTAGATTTCGGTGCGCCAGGCAAAGCCTGGGTGAGGAGGATGCCATGTAGAGGACACGGCTGAAACGTCACGAAGGGACCCAGCGGGTTCGAATCCCGTCCGGCCAAGGAGGACCACCAGCCGGGAGCGAGTCTTGCGTGGACCGTCGGCGACGGCGGCTGCGAAGCGTAGACAGCGAGCGTACAGGCCGCGTGATTGAGCCCCGAAAAGAGTGTGTCGTGGGAGCCGACGCCGTCGAAATAGCGGAAGGCAACATCGTCGCGCTGCAAGGGTAGGGCGAGAGCCCGATGGTCTGGCGCGGCGGTCCCACGCGACCGCGTGCGTACCGAACGCCGCGCAAACCGCCGAGTGCCATGTCGCTGTCGTCAACGGACGCGAGCACGTTCGCCACGCCCCAGAATCGTTCGAGACGCTGCACGCTCTCGAGGCGTATTTTCAGCTTCTCGCGCGGCGTTGCCGCGGCACTCACGTTCGCGAGAAGAATACCCGTGCAGAGGACTGAGAAATACCGAGGCACACTCGCGACGTTGGTGAGCCCGGGCAAAAAGCAATTCGCGAGGTGGTTGTACGCGCGATCGAACCCAAGCGGATCGATGCTGCCGCCGGGCAGGTCCGAGGGATCGTACGACGTGAGGAACGGATCAACGGCGAGGGCCATGGGTACCTCCTCGGACGCATCCGCTCCGCCTCGCGTTCAGCCGCACTGACACCCCCCCCTGACGATCACTCATCCTACGATGATCCGCAGGGTCTGGACAGCATCGGAATCGAGGGTTGCGCGGGCGCACGTGCTCGCTGTCGTCGCGGAAAGTCGAGATGTACGAAATGACCGCATGGATCTGCGCGCGCTCCACCGACGGAGGCCTGCTGAACGATCTCCTCAGCGGTCGGCTCTGCGTCGATCGCAGAGACGATCGTCTCGAGCGAGTCGCGCGTCGCCGACATCCGCCTCCGCAGAGGACGACGCCGCTTCTCGTTTGCGGCTCGTTCGCAGCTTACGCGGAGAGCATCCCGCGCGCCCCCTCTGCTAGCCTCCAATCCGTGGGCCAGCGGAGCGCAACCGAGACGCTCTTCGGCATCGTCCACCTCTTCATCGAGCAGCGTACGTGGATCCAGGCCGAGCTGGCCCGTCGCCTCGAGCTCGGCGTCCCCGCGCTCCGCAAGCGCCTCGTGGAGCTGCAGGCCGCCGGCTGGCCTTTCGAGCGCTCCGACGAGGACGTGACGCAGGTCTACTGGAGCGTCCCGCGCGACTGGCTGCCCGGAGCGCTCCACTTCAAGGAGACCGAGGCCGTCGAGCTGCTCCGGCAGATCGGGCGCCTCCCCCAGTGCGCGGCGCGTAAGGCTCTTCTCGAGGCCGTGGTCACGCGCCTGCCGCAAGGCGCACGCAGCGCGACGTTCGACGCGAGCGCGGTCGTCTCCTCGGCGCTCACCGACGCCGAAGAGCGCTTCGTGCCTGCCGTGGAGGACGCCGCCACCGGGAAGGTCACGATGGCGTTCCGGTACTTCACCGTCAGCCGGCGCGAGGAGGACTGGCGGCGCGCCTCGGTCCATCGGCTCGAGCTGGGGCCTCCGGCGCGCTTCATCGCGACCTGCCATCGCAGCAGCACGCTGAAGTGGTTCCGCGTCGACAATGTCCTCGACGCGCGGCCCGACGCGAACGAGGCGTACCGCGAGGTGTCCGCGGAGACGCTCGCGACGTTCGAGGCCGAGAGCCTGGACGGCTTCCACGAGGATCGGGCGCCCGTGACGTGCTCGTTCGTCGTGCGAAACCCTGAGGGAGCCTGGGTCCGGCGCAATCTCCTGAAGGGGATGAAGGCCGAGGCGCTCCCCGATGGGGTGCGCGTCTCGGTCCATACCACCGCGGTGCAACGGGTCGCCCGGCTCGTCGTTTCGCTCGGAGATACGGCTCGACCCGAGAATCCGGAGCTTCGCGACGCCGTGATCGCGCTCGCGAAGGGGGCGCTCGCGGCGGCGCAGAGCTCGCAGGGCTCGTCGATCGGCTGAACGGTCGCCCAGTCGGATCTAACCGCACCGCCCCTTTGGGCGCGGAGCGGGCTGCAGGCTGGAGTCTGGGCAAACCGCCCGCAAGGACCCTGACCATGCAATCGAATCCCATCCCGTTCGTCGGACCCGAAGGCGCCCGGCAGGCGCTGCAGCTCACCCTCGTCGTGAACGACCCGGAGGTGCTCCTCGAGCTCGAGAGGCACCCGGTAGGCCCCGCCCGGAACGAGTACGCCGTCCGTGCGCTCCGGGTCGGCGCCCTCTGCCTTCGAGACGCGGGCGGCTCGATCGACGCGGAAGCGATCCGCAAGGAAGGCGACCGGCTCGTCGGCTCGGTGCGGGACATCCTGTCCGAGCGGACCGGCGACCTCACGAAGTCGCTCGCCACGTCGCTCGCGCACTACTTCGATCCTTCGAGCGGCGCGCTTCCGCAGCGGCTCGAGCGCCTGGTCCAGCGCGATGGGGAGCTCGATGCGCTCCTGACCCGGCACCTCGCGGGTGAGGGATCGACGATCGCGCGGACGCTCGCCGAGCAGATCGGTACGACGAGCCCGATCTTCAAGCTGCTGTCCCCGGACCAGGCGGACGGCGTCGTCGGGGCCATCGCGAAGACCGTGGGCAAGGCCCTCGACGCGCAGCTGGATGCCGTCGTCTCCCAGTTCTCGCTCGACCGCCCCGACTCCGCACTGTCGCGGCTCGTCACGGAGGTCCAGGGACGCAACGGGATCCTGCGCGACGAGCTCAAGACCGATGTGCAGGCGCTGGCGAGCGAGTTCTCGCTCGACAACGAGAACGGGGCTCTCGCGCGGCTCGTGGGGCGCGTCGAGAAGGCGCAGCGCACGATCGTCGAGCAGTTCTCGCTCGATCAGCCGGGCACCGCCCTCAGGAAGATCACCGACGCCATCCAGAAGACCGACGCTACGCTCCGCGCGAGCTTCACCCTCGACGACAAGCAGTCCCCGCTGTCGCGGCTGCGCGGCGAGGTGCTCGAGGTCATCGGGCAGCTGATGAAGTCGAACACGGACTTCCAGTCCGACATGCGCAAGGAGCTCGGTGAGATGCGCGTCAAGCGCGCGGAGGAGGCGCGGACCCCCACGCACGGCAGGAACTTCGAAGACTCGCTCCACGAGGTCCTCGAGCGCGAAGCGGCTCGCTTGGGCGACGTCTACGAGAGCGTGGGCGGAACGCCGGCCCGCGGGGCCCGCAAGGTGGGGGACGGCGTGATCACGCTCGGACCGGAGAGCGCGGCGCCAGGAGTGCGGATCGCGTGCGAGGCCAAGGCTAACAAGAGCTACACGTCGAAGCAGGCGCTCACGGAGATCGCGCTCGCGCGCGAGACGCGCGAGGCGCAGGTCGGGCTCTTCGTGCTCGCGCGGGCGAGCGCGTCCGAAGGGATGGAGCCGATGCGGCGGGTCGGCGAAGACGTGTTCGTCGTCTGGGACGCCGATGACCCCACGAGCGATGTGTATCTGAAGGCGGGGCTCTCGGTCGCGCGCGCGATCGCGGTGCGCACGCGCGTCGCGCTCGAGGCCAACGAGGAGAGCTTCGCCGGGATCGAGGAAGCGATCTCCGCGTTGCAGAAGGTCGCGACGAGGGTCGCCGCCGTCGAGAAGTCGGCCCGGCTCGTGACCAGGCACGGAACGACCATCCTCGAGTCCGCCGAGTGGATGCGTGGCGAGCTCGGCGCGCAGCTCGAGGCGCTTGGCGAGGCCGTGGGCCATCTCCGCGAGGCGACCGACGCCGAGGCGACCGCGTCGTGAGCACATCGTGTGCAGGTGTTACGCTCTCGGCGGTTCGCGGACACGAAGGGGGGCTCGAGTGACGCTCACGCCATTGGTTACGCTCCTCTTCTCCGGCGCCTCGCTCACCGAACACGACGATCTCTCCGCCGGCACCGCGCGGCTAGGCTGCCCTGTCTGGACCGCGCCGCAGCTCCTCGCAAACCTCGAGCTCCGCCTCGGCCTTCCACGCGTACCCTCCGCGCAAGCGGTACGCGTCCAGCATTGGTCGCGGCGCATGGCCGAACTCGAAGCCACACATCCCGGACAGTTCTACGCGCGGTCGCATCGGATGGATGCCATCGGCACCGCCGAGACGCTTCTCAAGTGGCGCGATGAGCTCGTGATCGCCGGCTGGAACGGCGCGCCGATCCCGGGCGGCGGTCCGCGCATCGAGACTGTGCGCGAGCTCAACGAGCTCCACGATCTCCCGCCCGGTACGCCCGACCGCCTCTGCCAGGTGGAACGCGAGCTTCGCGACCTCCGTGCAGCGCGCACGCCCATCTTCGACGCCCTTCTCCTTGCCGAGACACGCACGCTCTGGCCCGGACGATGGCAGCGCGTCTTCACGCTCCTCGAGGAGCGCGGCACCTCGATCCGTACGACGATCGCGACGTTCGAACCCATGCCGGGGGACTCGGACCTCGGCCGCCTGCAGGCACTCCTCCGTGACGAGCCGGTGACCGCGACGCCGCCGGCCTCACCGCGCCTCGAGGGCGACGGCTCGCTCATCGTTCTGCGCGCCGAGACCTCGTGGGAGCTCGCCGATGCGACGGCCGCCCTTCTTCACGCGTGGCAAGACCCGTCGACCGTGATCATCCGCGGCGGGGAAGCTCGCGCCCTCGACGACGCCCTCGTCGCGCACGGCCTCCCGAGCCAGGGCCTCGACTCGAACAGCGAATGGCGGCCAGCGCTGCAGGTGCTCCCGCTGGCCGTGGAGCTCGCGTTCGAGCCGCGCGATCCGTACCGCGTGCTCGAGCTCTTGACGTTGCCGGTGGGCCCCTTTCAGGGACTCGTCGGAAACGAGCTGGCCGGCGCCCTCGCCGAGGCGCCGGGCATCGGCGGTCCCGCGTGGCGAAAGGCCAAGGAGCAGATCGCCGAGGCGACGCGCGCGAAGGCCCTGCGCGCGGCGACGGCGTCGGGGGTCGCCCTCGACGCTGCCGAGGGCCTGGCGAACGAGCGCGTCGAGGGGCGGCTGCAGACGATCGCGACCTGGCTCGAGCAGCCGGGATGCGAGGCCACGACCCCGGCTCCACGCGCGGCGCTGCTCGCCGTGGCCGATCGGGTGCGCACCTGGCTCCGCAAACGTCTCGCGGCGGTGACGAAGTCGGCGCAGGCGGAGCCCACCCGCACGGACCTCGCGGCGCGCGCGGACATCCTGGCCACGGCCTTCGCTCGCGCGCAGGAGTTCCACGACACGCTGAGTCACGAGTCGCGCGCGGGTCTCGATCTCGTCGATGCGCGGCTCCTCCTCGAGCAGGTGTCGTCGGGGCACACCCTCGCCCTCGCGACGGAGGCCGCGGGGCGCACCGATCCGGTCGACTCGCCGGCGGCGCTCCGCTGCGCGCGGGACGTCGTGGTGTGGTGGCACTGCGTGGGCGGCACGGAGTGGCGTCCCTCCGTGCGGCCGTGGCGTCGCGGAGAGCTCGTTGCCCTGCGGGAAGCCGGCATTGTCTTGCCCGATCCCGCAGAGCGTCTGGCGGCGGAGGGACAAAGCTGGCACCAAGCGATCCACGCCACGCGAAGGCGGCTCGTGCTGGCCATGCCCGGGTGGGCTCTCGGCGAAGCCCTCGAGCCACACCCTGTTTGGACCGAGATGGCGGCGCGCCTCGGGGCGAGCCGCGCCGACCTTGCGCGGATCACGATCGACGCGCGCGACCTCCTCGCCGGCCGTGTGGATGCGCTCGGACGGGCCGCCCCTCCGGTCGTGCACGATCGGGGCGCCCTCGCCCTGCCGACAGCGCGACCGGAGTGGCACGTTGATCCCGCGTATCTTGGCGCGGCGGTGAGGCACAGCGCGACGAGCCTCGACGCGCTCGTCGGATGCCCTCTTCAGTGGGTCTTCAAGTATCCGGCCGGCATTCGGCCCGGCGCGCTCGACTCGATCGCGGGCGGTCCGCAGCTCTGTGGCAAGCTCGGTCACCGTCTCGTCGAAGAGCTGCATGGCGCAGGCGTGCTCGCGAACGCGGGGGCGCTGGGTGGCCTGGTCGCGTCGATCCTCGATCGCCTCCTGCGAGAGGAGGCAGCCGTCTTCCTCCTTCCCGGGGCGACGTTCGAGCTCGCGCAGCTCCGGGACCAGCTCGCCCGGGCCGTCACGTCGCTCGCCGAGATGCTCGCCGAATCGAAGCTCACTGTGGTCGGTGTCGAGGTCGTCGTGGAAGCGCCGTGGCGCGCAGGGACCCTCGGCGGGCGCCTCGATCTGCTGCTGCGCGACGAGGCCGATCGCGACGTGGTGCTCGATCTCAAGTGGGGCCTGAGCCGTTACCGGGACCTGCTCCAGAGCGGCGGCGCCACCCAGCTCGCGGTCTATGCGGCCGCTCGCATGCGGGAAACCGACGCGAGGGAGATGCCTGCCGCGGCGTACTTTTCGCTCAAGCGAGGGCAGCTCCTCGCGACCCCTGGAGGGCCCTTTCGGACGCGGTCGATGCCGATCGACGGACCCGCCCTCGCCGAGACGTGGGCCCGCTTCGAACGCACGGCCGATCGGGTCGAGCGAGCGCTCCTCACGGGCCGCATTGCCGTCACGGGCCTGCGGACGTCGGTTCCGCTGCTCGAGGGGATGGGGCTCAGCGCCGCGGAGCAGGACCGGCACCTCGCGTTCGAGAAGGACGCGGCGTGCACGTACTGTCCGTACGACGCGCTGTGCGGACGCCGCTGGCAGGAGCTGGCATGAGCACCCGAAAGAAGACAGCCGAACGGCTCACGCTTGTCGGGGCGAGCGCGGGCAGCGGCAAGACCTATCGCCTCACCGAGGAGGTCGCCGCGGCGATCGCGCCCGGCGAAGGGGCCATCGATCTCGAGGGCCTCGTCGCCGTGACGTACACGAAGAGGGCGGCTGCGGACCTCGGAGCGCGCATCCGGCGAACGCTCGTCGAGAAGGGCGCTCATGCTAGCGCGCAGCGCTTGCCGCTCGCGTACCTCGGCACGGTGCACGCCGTGTGTCTGCGGCTGCTCCAGGAGTTTGCCATCGATGCCGGGCTCTCCCCGCACGTCGACGTGGTGCCCGGGAGCGAGGCTCGACTCCTTCGCCAGGCGCTCGAGTGGGGTCTCGCCCCGGCCTTCCGCCAGCGCGTGCAGGAGCTCGCGGACCACCTGCAGATCCGCTGGAGCCCGATGACCGAGCGCACGGACTGGCTCACGCCCGTGGAGGACGTGATGACCCTCGCGCGTAGCAACCGGATCGATCCGGGCGCTCTCCACGCGATGGGCGAGAGGTCGGCCGAAGGGCTGATGGCGCTGCTGGGCAAGCCGAGCTCGGACGGTGATGCGCTCGACGCCACTCTCCTCGCCGCGCTCGAGAGCACATCACGGGCACTGTCGAAGATCGACGACGGCGTGGACAAGACCTGCAAAGCGCGGGCGTACGTCAACGAGTCGCTGCACGCCGCGAAGAAGGGGGCGCTTCACTGGAGCGACTGGGTCAAGCTCTCCAAGGTCGAACCGGGGAGGGCCGGGAGGGCCGCGGTCGCGCCGCTGATCGCGATCGCCTCGCGCGTGGGCGAGCACCCGAGGCTTCACGAAGAGGTCCGCGCGTTCACGCTCTCCGTGTTCGCTGCGGCCAGCGCCGGGCTTGCGGCATACGACACCTGGAAGCAGCGCCGCCGGGTCGTCGATTTCGTCGACATGATCGACCGCGCGCTCACCCTGGTCGAACAGAAAGACGTGGCCGACGAGCTTCGCGAGCGGATTCGCCTCCTTGTCATCGACGAGTTTCAGGACACGAGCCCTGTTCAGCTCGCGCTCTTCGTGCGGCTCCATGCCCTCGCGGACCGGTCGACGTGGGTCGGCGATCGCAAGCAATGCATCTTCGAGTTCGCCGGCGCCGATCCCACGCTGATGGAGGCGCTCGCGAAGTGGGTCGATGACGAGGGCGGCACGATCCAGCAGCTCCCGATGAACCGGCGCTCGCGGCCCGAGCTGGTGGACGCGTGCTCCCATCTCTTCGCGGCGGCGTTCGCACGGCATGGGTACAAGCCCGCCGAGGTCGAGGTGAAGGCGTCGCGCGTGACTCCCGAGGCGCTCGTGTCCTTGCCGCCACTCGGCTACTGGGCGCTCGGGTCCAAGAACCTGGAAGAGGACGCCACCGCGATCGCGGAGGGCATCCGGCGATTGATCGAGGACCCGCAAGGGACGCCCGTCGTGGACCGAGCGACGGGCGAGGTCCGTCCTCTGCGCCCTGGCGACGTGGCCCTGCTGGTCGCGACCAACGCTGAGGCCGCGCAAGTGGCGAAGGCCCTCTCGGCCCGAGGCGTGCGCGCCACGCTGGCGCAGGCGGGCTTGCTGGCGACTCCGGAGGGTACGCTCGTCGACGCCGCACTGCGCGCTGTGGCCGATCCGACGGACGAGCTGGCGCACGCGACGCTCGAGGCCCTCACCGGCTTCGACGGACGCGATCCGGAAGCCTGGCTCGAGGCCCGTATAGGCGAGGCCGCGGTACGGCGCACGATGAAGGAGAAGGGCGAAGCGTATGTGGCGTCCCCGGTGTCGCCCCTCGTTGCGCGCACCGGACGGCTCGCCGGCGAGCTCGAGGGCGCGTCCCCTTCGGAGGCGCTCGATGCCGTACTGACGGTCCTCGACCTCACAGCGATCGCCTGTCGCTGGCCTGATCCCGATCAGCGCCTCGCCAACCTCGATGCCTTGCGCGCCATGGCGGCGGCCTACGAAGAGCGGTGTGCGCGAGAGCGCGCGGCGGCGACCGTCGCCGGGTTGCTTCGCTACTTCGATGAGGCGGCGCAGGTCGTCCTCGTTCGCGACGAGGAGCGGGCGTCCGACGAGCAGCACGTGGGCACGGGCGACGGAGCGATCACGGTGCTCACGTACCACCGCGCCAAGGGCCTCGAATGGCCGGTCGTGATCCTCGCGAGTCTCGACAGGAGCGAGAGACGCACCGCGTTCGAGGTCTCGCCGGAGACCAACCAGCCCGAGTTCGATCCCAGCGCTCCGCTCGCAGGGCGCTGGATACGCTACTGGCCGTCCCCCTTCGGATTGCAAACGAAGACGCCGCTGGCCGAGAGGGCAGCCGCATCGCCCGAAGGCAAGGCCGTAGCCCTTCGCGAAGAGCGGGAACGCGTGCGTTTGCTGTACGTCGGCTTCACGCGCGCCCGGGATCATCTAATCCTCGCGGCCCGAGCCAGGGCGAAGGGGCCTGCCGTCGGCTGGCTTGACGAGCTGTGCGATGCGGAGGAGAAACCGCTCGTTCAGCTACCGTCGGAAGCGGACGGATCGGAGGGGGCCATCATCGTGCTACGAGGAATCGGGCGCCGGACCCTCGAGGTTCGTACACGCCACTGGGTGCTGGCCGCGGGAGGGAAGGTGCCGGTACGAGTTGTCAATCTCGACTCGCACGGTTGGTTCGCACGGGCGGGCGCGTTGCCCGCCCCGACGCTGAAGCGAGCTCCGTACAGGATCGCGCCCTCGCGGGCCAGAGAGGAGTGGCCCGAGCTGGTCGTGCCTCCGGGCACGGTTGCCGAGGCGGTGTCGATTGGTGAACGCCTGCCGCTCGGGGAAGGGAAGGACGTCACCTGGGACATCGTGGGCGACGCCGTGCACGCGTTCCTGGCCGCCGACGTCGCGGGGCTCGAGCGAGCGCAACGGATCGAGCGTGCGAACCGGATCCTCGTGGCGTCGAGGCTTGCAGCGCTCCTGACGGCGGACGCGCTGCTGCGCGCGGGGGATCAGCTGCGGGAGTGGGCTCACTCGCGGTGGCCGGGGGCTACGTGGCATCGCGAGTACCCGGTCACCGGGATGGTCGCGACGGCGGCCGGCACACGGCGGGTACAGGGGACGATCGACCTGTTGCTTGAGACACGGGACGGCGTTGTTCTCGTGGATCACAAGAGCTTCCCGGGTGACGCGGGCCGGCTCGCGAGCAAGGCGCTGGAATTTGCGCCGCAGCTCGCAGCGTACGCGTGGGTGCTGAGCGCGGCGAAGAAGCGGGTGCTGGGGACGTATGTGCACTTTGCGGTCGGCGCGGCGGTCGTGGAGCTCCGATGAGTGCACGGAGCCGGCGAGAATCGTCAACCAAGGGCCCGCCGAAGGATCTCCACCTCACCGCCATGGCTCGCGCTCTTCACTCGGAACCGCAGCGACGGCAGCTCGAGGACGCCAAACGTGCCTGTCGCGGGCGGGTTGGTCGCGCCCTCGGCGGGTGATCGCAGCAGCGCGGCTGGGTTGAGGATTCTCTGCCGTTCGCCGACGATCACCTCGAACGCGTGATGCGTGTGCCCGACGATCAGCACGTCAGCCCCCGCGGTCGCCAGATGCTCTCTTGCCTCCTCGATACCGAGGTCGGCCGAGATTCCGCGCATGTCATCCCCCGGCGACCCGTGATGAGCGCTGACGCGAACACCGGCGTGCTCGAGGTGCCACGCGCAGGGCATCGCTGCGAGGAACCGACGAGAGTCCGTCGAGAGTTCCCATCCGCCGCCCGTTATCGAGGATCCCTCGAGAGACCACCGATCATGGTTTCCGAGGATGGTCGGGATTCGGCGGTGAGCAAGGAGCTCGATGGTCTCGTCGGGAAAGAGGCCGTAGTCGACGATACGCTAGGCCGCCGGGGGCTTCCGACTCCCACCCGCGGCGTGTCTTGCGTGTGGCTGAGAGTCCTGAGCCCGAAGCCGCCCGAGCGGCGAGCGTTGGTGTCTGGCCGTCCGTCGCCCTCGCCATGGTTCCTATTCCCGGCGAAGGGAGGCTCGTGTCAAGGAGCCGCGTAGGCTCTGCGAAGCGGACCGCGTGCGGCGCAAGTCGCGCCGTAGCGAAGCGAAGGCGGACGCAGCGTCCTTGATGCGGGCCGGTTCCGCCGTACGCTCCTCGTTCCGAGGGCCAAAGGCGCGTTCTCTTCGACCGCGCGCGGTTACGCGCCCGGTGCGGAAGTTCCCCCTGAGCGGCAGCCCTGGGCAGCGATTTGGGGGAGCTCGGCGCGGAACGCGACGGGAGGGGGCACCTTCTTGCCCGGCTACTCGTCGTCGTCGTCCTTCAGGGGATCAAAGTGAAGCTCGGGAAGCATTCGCTGATTGCGTATTCCGGAGGGACTTGAGCGCTCGTTCCGGCGGGACTTGAGCGCGGATTCCGGGTAACAACCGGTAAGACGGGTGACACCTTGGCCGGCTCACCCGGGTGACGCTTGTCCGCTTCACATGGGTGACACTGGCTCGTTTGGCTGAGACTGGTTCTCCGAAGGGAGAGCCGATGGTCTGGAAGGAGCGGTCACGGATGAATGAGCGGATGCTGCTCATCGGAGAGTATTTGAAGGGCGAGCGTCCGATGACGGACCTCTGCCTGGAGTTCGGCGTGAGTCGGAAGACCGCGTATAAATGGGTCGCGAGATACAACCAATACGGTCCCGCCGGACTCGCCGACAGGTCCCGCGCGCCTCTTTCGCATCCGGCACGACTGGACGCTGTCGTGGTGGAAACGGTGTTGGAGGCGCGTCGTGCGCACCCGCACTGGGGTTCGCGAAAGGTTCTCGCATGGCTTGCGAGGAAACACCCTGATTTTCAAGCGCCGGCCGCGAGCACCGTCGGCGCGATCTTCGCGAGGTATGGTCTCTCCCGTGCCCGCCGGGCGCGCCGCCGTACACCGACCCGTTTGGCGACGCCGTCACGCCGAACCAGCTTTGGTGCGCGGACTTCAAGGGCGACTTCAAGACGGGAGACGGGAAGCGATGCTACCCGCTGACACTGACCGATGCCTGCAGCCGCATGCTGCTCCGATGCACCGCCTTACGCTCCACGAAG
The DNA here is from genome assembly GCA_937902985.1 of uncultured Myxococcales bacterium. Lineage (GTDB taxonomy): Bacteria > Myxococcota_A > Polyangia > Polyangiales > Polyangiaceae > Palsa-1150. Next base: position 2,672 of record CALFNG010000026.1, on the reverse strand, counting down.
TGGGGTGGGGTGCGGCCGATTTTCGAGCACGCGTTTCGTGAACTCGGCTTGCCCGAGAGGATCCGCACGGACAACGGGACACCGTTTGCCAGCCGAGGCGCCGGCGGATTGTCGCAGCTGTCCATCTGGTGGGTGAAGCTTGGCATCCGCCACGAGCGCACTCAACCTGGTCACCCCGAGCAGAACGGACGTCACGAGCGGATGCACCGAACTTTGAAGCAGGAGACGTTACGGCCACCCGCGAGCACCTTTCGTAGGCAGCAGGCGCGCTTCGACGCCTTTCGCAGGGAGTACAACGAGGAGAGACCGCACGAATCCCTCGACGATCGTCCGCCGGCGTCCATCTACGCGGTCTCGACGCGTGTCCTTCCGCGCCGCCTCGAGCCGCCCACCTACCCGGACGGTTTCGAAACGCGCAAGGTTGCGGCGAGCGGGCGGATTCGCTGGAAGGGCGTGCACGTGCAGGTCAACCACGCACTCGAGGGAGAGTGGATCGGCATCGACCGACGTGACGGCGTCCACCAGCTCTACTTCGCCGACGTCTCGCTCGGCTTTGTCGACGACGCCAAGCCGGAACTGGGGCTGATACGGCCACCGGTCACGAGTTGGGCTCGCGTCAAGTGATCCGTCACCGATGTTGATCGGATCGGTGTCACCCCTGTCGTTCGGTGTCACCCATGTCAATCGGGCTACTGTTACCCATGAACCCTCTTGCTCACCGGAAGCACTTGAGCGCCCGTTCCGGACGACTTGAGCAGCCGTTCCGGCGCACTTGAGCAACGGATCTCCGCGCACCCCCGTGGGTGCGCCGGGGAGCCGTCGCGACGGGGAAGGCGTGGTCGCAACAGTTCGAGCTTGGTGCGCGGCCCTTGGTGCGCGACCTGGCGCGGATGGAGCGACTGACGATGCGCAAGGTACGAGAAGTTCTTCGCCTAAAATTCGAGTGCGGACGCTCGCAACGGCAGATCTCTGCGTCGTGCGGGATCTCCGCGGGGTCGGTCAGCGATTACGTCCGGCGCGCCGAGGCGGCCGGGCTCACGTGGGAAGAGGCATCGACGCTGACGGACGCGGAAGTCGAGACGCGCCTGTTTCGCCACGTCGGTCGCAACGAGCCGTCGAAGCGCACGCCGATCGACTTCGCGTGGGTGCACCGCGAGCTGTGCAAGGTGGCGGTCACGCTGCAGCTCTTGTGGCTCGAGTACACCGACGCTGCGGGAACGCGGGCCGACGGATCGCGGCCGTACCAGTACAGCCAGTTCTGCGATCGCTACGCGACGTGGAAGGCGACGCTGGCGCTCTCGATGCGCCAGGTGCACCGCGCCGGCGAGAAGGCGTTCGTTGATTACTCGGGCAAGAAGCCGATGATCGTGGATCGCGCGACGGGTGCCCGGCCGTGAGACTGTAGAGCGACGTGCAAATCCGCAGAGGACGCGTCGTGAAATGAGGGCGGCGTCGCAGGTCGTGGTGAGGCGGGTCGTTTCGATGCCGGCGTAGCCGCGGCCTGTTGGCCGCAGTGTCCCCGGCGCCGGCTCGATGCCAGCGCCGGGGGTTTGCCGAAGGCGGGGTCAGTCGTCGGCCACCTCCTCGGGGATGTCGTCGTCGGTGGCGTCGTGCTCGCCATGCTGGCGAATCCCGCCCGCTTCGACGACCTATTCGCCCGTCGCGTCCGCTACGCTTCCCCCCCCGTCACCGGGCGGGGCGCCGCCATCGTCCACCGCGCACACCGGACGGTTCGGGTCCACCATTTTCGAGCAGATGAGCCCCGACGCGCAGCCCACGCCACTCGGGCAAGGCTGGCCGAGCCCGATGAGGTCGGCACAAACCTTCAGGTTGCACCACAGCCCAGCCTTGCAGTTGTTGTCCTCGCCGCAGGGCCCGCCGACCGCATTGGCGTTCGGTGACTCGCAAGTTGGCGAAGAACGCCCCGTGTTGCAAACGAGCCCGCGATTGCACGAGTAGCTGCCGTTGAGAAGGCCGCCGCTATACACGCAGCCCTGCCCAGCATCGCCTTGGCTGCTGCACGCCGCGCAAAGCAGGGTGGTAAGGCCACCCGCCAGAAGCCAGCCCGCGAAGGTTCGGGACTTCATCGCTTGCGCTTTACCACCGTTCGAGCTCCGGGAGCCAGCCTCGGTCTTCACACGGCTGTCAAGTCGCCGCGAGGGGGTAACATGCAAACGGGGTGGGCGGGGGAGAATAGGGCTTGTAGCAAGCAACAGGAGCGATGCGTCGCTCGCTCTTTCGCGGCGTTGGCCTCGCTCCGCGTGCATACCTATGGTCCCGCGCTCAGCCGGTACCCGTGACCCAACCTCGGGCGCGACTACATGCCAGGTGGCGGGTGGGGCCGGATCCGGTCTATCAGTGCATTCCGCACGCTTCTCACTGGCTTTTTACGACGAATCATCCGAAGGCGCCACGCGCACGGCCGACATCCTCTCGATCATCGCGACGTGCATCGCCCACGACGTCAACCCGCGCGCGTATCTTCACCGCGTCGTTCACTGCATTGTGCACGGGTACGGGCTGCACGGACCCCGTTCTCGACGGGCCTCGCGTCGTGACGCAAGCTTGCGTTCGTGGACGTTCAGTCAGCGCGAAGCCGGCTGCTCTTGCGGGGGCAGCGGCGGCGGAACCGTGATGTCGCCGATCTCGACCTTGAGCTCCTTCTCGGGAAT
>CALFNG010000025.1 GCA_937902985.1 uncultured Myxococcales bacterium | reverse complement strand
TCGCCTTGCAGCCGGACACCGTGAGCACGGCCAAGAGATAGAGCGTGGTCTTCCGCATGCAGCCCTTCGTGCAACGGACGGGCCGCGCATCGAGCTCGTCGCAAGTCCTCGCCGGCTGCTGCCCCGCTGGTAGCCATCTCAGAAGAGGCCGCGGACTCCGAGGCTCGCGCCGGTCCCGCGCGGCGCGGGCGCGAGATCGATCCAGATGGGCGCGCTCGCGGTCTTCGTGAAATGCAAGTGAGGGACGAGTACGCCGGTCGCCGCGCCGGCCAGCCCTCCCATCATGACGTCCGTCGGGAAGTGCGCTCCGGCGCGGACGCGCTCGTAGCCCACGAACGCGGTGAGGAGGGTGCCGGCCGCCAGCGTGATCCAGGGGCGAGGAGAGCGCGGAGAGTGGACGAACGCGAGGTACGTCGCCGTTCCAGACATCGCGGCGACCACCGCGGCGTGGCCCGAGAAGAACGACAGCGCCAGGTCGGTGTTCGTGGTGTTGTTGGCGTTCTCGGGGAGGTAGTCGATCGGACGCGGCCGTCGCACGGCGATCTTCACGATGTCGTCGAAGGCCAGCGCGAGCGTCAGCGATTCCGAGTACATCACCAAGTCGACCAGAGGGGCGTTCCAGCGGTGCTGGAGGCCCGACGACAGCGAGTCGAGCGCGGCGAAGCCGAGGGCACCGTACAGGCCGATGTCCGAGTAGAGCCCCGCGTTCGGGTCGATCTTCTCGGTCAGCGCGATCCGATCTGGGGCATTGGATGGATCTCGTATTGCGCGAACGTTTCGGCGCGCACGCGACGATCAGAGAGGATCCGCAGGCGTCGAGCAGGATTCGTTCCCTGCAGCGATCATCCGAGCGAACGGCGGGCGATCGCGATGGCGCGCGGCGCAGGGATTGCGCGTGCATGCACGGACGTGAAGGTCCACCTCGATGAGGATTCGGCCTCGATCTCCAGCGCAAAGCGCCGAGTAGATCGGGAGCGGCCGCGTGTCGAACTGTACCTCCATGACACTGCCTCGGACCGATACGACCGCGCCGAGAATGCTTGTGCTCGACCAGCTTGCCTTGAGCTGCTGTTTGCAACCTCATGAGGTCGACAACGTCGACTACGCGGATTCTCGGGTCGGGCAATTTCTCCCGCAGAATGGACACCGCGGCGATGGCGTGGCGCGGGATTCATGAAGCCTTCGTGGCTTCGATCCCGAGGTGGATCTCGATAGTATCGCCGATGGCGAGCCCGCCCGTGTCGAGGATCTGGTTCCAATTCAAGGCCCAGTCCTTGCGGTTCAGCGAGCCGCGCGCAAAGAAGCGAGCTCGCTCCCCCATCGGTCGGTGCTTTGCACGATCGGCGTACTCGACATCGAGCGTCACCAGCCTGGTGACTCCGCGCATCGTCAGGTCTCCCGTGACCTTGAAGTCGTCGCCGGCGCGCTCGACCTTCGTACTCCGGAAGACGAGCTTCGGGTACTTTTCCACGTCGAAGAAGTCAGCCGACCGCAAGTGCGCGTCGCGCTGCGGCTCCTTCGTGTCGATGCTCGCTGCGTCGATCTCGACCTCGAGGCGCGAGTTCTCCGGAGCCAGCTCGTCGAAGAGCAGAGCGCCGCGCCAGGTGGTGAATCTTCCATGGACCGTTGCAACCATTAGGTGGCGCACCCAGAAGTCGACGCCGTCGGCCCAAGGTTTCTCCACCGGAGCGGGTTCCGATGGCGCCGCTTCCCAAGGAGCAAAGCTCGTGGCCTGCGGGTATTCGAGCTCTGGCGCTTCCAGATCGCCGCCGCTTACGCCGATGCCCTCGTCAAGCTCGCGCATCTGCCGCTCCCTCGAGGAGGCCTCCTGATCCATCACGGCGCCGGCGAGCGCCCCGGCAATCCCACCCATGATCGCACCCGCAATCGCCCCCGGCGGTCCCGCGGAGACTCCGACGATGGCTCCCACAAGAGCGCCTGACGCCCCGCCTTCCGCCTCGTGCGCCGTGCGGCGCCTGGCAGTCAGTGAGGATGGAGTCCCCAGGTTCTTGTTGATCTTCATCGCTCTTCTCCTGGCTCGTGGCTCGCGCTGTGTGCGCGGTAGGTTCGACCTGCGTCACGACGAAGATGCAACGCGGGTGCTCGGGCGCATCGACACCGTTGTTTCCCGGCGGGCGCCCTCGAGGGCGGGCAGACGCTCCGCCGCGAGTCCAGGCTCGTGGAGCTCGCGAAAAGCGAGCAAGCTCGTGACGGCTCGCGCTGACTGGTCCTCATGGTGAGACGATGCCTCCTGGAGCTGCCGGCAGATCATGGAAGCAGGGGAAGAGAAAGGCGTAGCCGCCCCGTCGGAGAGGCTCTCGAGGCGAACCGGGGGCTCGCCATGGCGCCTCTTCCCTCGGTCGTCATCGGAGCCACGCTCGTGGGGGCGGTGGCCTTCGCGTTCCTCGTGGATTTCGTCAAAGGCCCCGTGTTCAGGCATCTCGAGATCGTCTAGCGGCGACCGCCTCTACCGCCGCGTGCACCGCCTCCCCCGCGTCCGCCTCCGGATGGACGCGATGCGGGCTCGTAGTTCCGCCGTGCGGGACTCCCCTGCACGCGATGCTGCATGGTGGTGATGGCGGTGGTGCTCGACGAGACCGGCCGTCGCGTCCTCTTCCTCTGCGCTCGCGCCCGCGGCGGACACGGGCGGCGCATTCGTCGCCGCGCTCCCGCCACATCCGAGCAGCGCGCCGGTGCCAAGAAGCAACGTTGCGAAGATCCCGGTCACTTGTTTCATGGCTGGCATTGGCTCTCCCTCGTGACCCTCACGTTCCGCAGCTCAAAGCACCACGCATGCCTAGTGTGGGCGCTTCCTGTCCTCGCGGAAGCTCTCCTCGTCGCTCACGGGGACGCGCACGGCGTCGCGCAGTCGCTCGGACAGCTCGTGGACGGCTAGGTCGTTGTAGTCCTTGGCGACCGTCGTCAGCAGGTGCTTTTCGAGCTCGCTCGTCAGCTCCTTTCTCATCAGCCCGAGGAAATGGGGCGGCGCCACCAGCACCCACTTACGGAAGCGCGCGGAGCGCATGGCCTGGTCGAGCGTCGTCGCCAGCGTGTGCGCGAAGCCACTTTTCTCGACCTCCTTAGGCGAAGAGGCGGGGGCGAGCGCGTTGTGATGCACCGACCTGCCCTCCGAGGATCGGGTGCCGGACGGACCGCCCACGAGCTCGCTGGCCTTGCTGCGCGACCCTTCGTGAAGGACGAGCTCTACGGCGTGCCACGTCGGATCTCCGTCCCGGATCTCGAACACCCGCGCTTTCGAGGCGTCGCCGAGCAAGACCCAGACATTGTTCACGGAGTCCTCCGGTTCGCCGATTCGTTGTGGCGTTGCGTGCGCTGGCGCTTCACCCAGTGCTCGAGCTCCCGGCCGGCGTCGTCAAACGCCCGGTCGGCTGCCCGGGAGGCCGTCTCGGGCCCCTGGTCGTTCGACGGCGCGCGTCCGACGAAGATCTCGTGCCCTGGAAGACCGAGGTTGATGGAGACCTGGAAGCGGTCGCCGTAGCGATGATGGTGGCCCGCCAGCTCGACGACGACGTGACAGGAGACGATGCGATCGAACAGGCGCTCGAGCTTCTCGGCGCGAAGCCGGATATGGGCGGCCAGCGTGTCCGAGTGCGCCATGCCTCGGAACGTGAGTTGAAGGGGGACTTGCACTGGGGAGAACCTCCTTCCCTCCGAGGAAAGCAGGTTTCGTGCGCGCGCAGCGCCTGGCGGCTCGCGACACATACTCCCCGGCGTGTCGCCCAACACGGTTCCTCTCGAGCCGCGCCCACATGCTGCCGGCGGTGGTAGGTCGTGTGTCTCGCAGGGTACAGGTTTCGCGCGCGGGCACCTCGCTCTCGGCCTGGCGAGGGGATGGCCGAAGCGGCGCAAGGGAGCTTACGAGGAGACGAGCGCAAGACACGCGCCGACGCGAATAAATTTCGTCGGGGCCCGGGCAGGTCCCGGCCTCCTGCGTCCCGGGCGTCGAGTCGCTCGCTCCTTCGAAGGCGTCGACCGTGGCCGCGGCGCGCGTTGGCGAGATTCTTGAAAGGTAGGGTCCGCAAATGGGCAATCTGGTCGAGAAGACGAGCATCGGGTACCGCGAGGCCCCTCATCCCCAAGCGGTTCCGCCGCGCGCGCTGCCTCGCGACGCCCACGCGATTCGCCGCATTCTCGTGTGCATCGACCGCTCCCCGCTCTCTGAGGCCTGCTTGCAGCACGCCGTCGCCGTCTCGAAGAGCCTCGGAAGCGCCATCACGCTCCTGCACGTGATGCAGCCTCCTTACGAGCGGCCCGGGCCCCATGCCACGGACGTGCTGGATTGGGAGATCGCCCGTCAAGAAGCCAGCGCATTCATGGGTCGGCTCGCGAAGGAGGGGACGAGGGCGTCGGGACAGCAGGTCGAGATCCGGATCGAGCAAGGTCACCCCGCGGAGCGCATCACGGCCGTGGCGCGAGAGCTCGATGCGGATCTCACGGTGCTCGGGAGTCACGGGGAACGCGGTGCCGCGGCGTGGAATCTGGGCAGCACCGCACTCCAGGTTCTTGCCGTGACCCGCGGCTCGGTGCTCATCGCACGCTCGACTCCCGCGGGCGCCGGTGCCGTGTCCCCGAAACGTATCCTCGTACCGCTCGATGGATCGCTCCGAACCGAGAGCGTTTTGCCAACCGCGGTGCGAATTGCGAAAGAACACGATGCTGAGCTCCTTCTCGCTCTGATCGTTCGGAACCCAGTTCCGACCTCGGTGCTTCACACGTCGGACGACCTCGAGGCTGCGCGAGCGCTCGCCGAGCGCCTCGAGGTCAGCGCCAAGCAATACCTGGAGAGCCTGCGTGATCAACTGACACGCGAGGGGGCTTCCGTGCGTACCGTTGTCCTGCGCAGCGCGGATGAAAAGCAGGCCCTCGTCGATCTCTCGGAGCAGGACGGGAGCGACCTCGTGGTGCTTTCCGCGCACGGCGTTACCTGCAACTCGGCGTTGACCTTCGGGAGCGTCGCGGCCCATCTCCTCACCCACTCGCTCGTTCCCCTCCTCGTTCTCCAGGATCTCGGCGACTCCGAGCTCGGGGGGCGCGAGAGAGACCAGCGCGCTCCACGGCTCCGCGCCTCTTATCCTCCGGCGGGGGGGGCTTGAGCGCGGCACTGGCGGGAGACGCGCAGGCGCATGACTCCACGAAGGGCACGGCGCTCGAAGTCGAGGCGCGTGAGCTCGCCGAGGGGCAGCGACACCAGCGGCGCGCCGAACCGGGGATCGCGAACCTGATCGACCTGTCGCCGTCACGGATCGGGCGCGCCCTCGAGCGCGCCCGGAGGTTCTTCTCTTCGAGCCATTTCGAAGAGGTCAAACTCGAGAAGGCGGCCGAGTGGTTCCTCGACAACTACTACTTGATCCGCCGTGTCGCGCGGCAGGCCGCGCAGGAGCTTCCGCCCGGCTTCCTCAGGCGGCTGCCCGAGCTCGCAAGCGGGCCCGCGAAGGGAGTGTCGCGCGTCGATGCCCTCGCGCGGGCGCTCGTAGCGAGGAGCAGCATCGAGCTCGACCTCGGCGCGCTGCAAGCCTACGTCAACGCTTACGAGGACGTATCACCGCTCACGATCGCCGAGCTCTGGGCACTGCCGACGATGCTGCGCCTCTCGGTGCTGCACGGTCTGCTCCATTTTCTCGAAGAGCTGGACGTCCCGATTCATGGTCGCCTGGAGCGGGCCCCTGCCCGGAGGGTCCCGCTGGACGTCGAGTCGTCCGGCCTCGATCCCGGAGCCGGCGTGGAGCGGTCGATCCGCGCCCTGCGCCTGTTCGCCGAGATCGACTGGAAGACGTTCTTCGAGAAGACGAGCCGGGTGGAAGCCGTCCTGCTGAGGGACCCGGCTCGCATCTACGGGCGAATGGACTTCGAGACCTGCGATGCGTACCGCAAGTCGGTCGAGGAACTCGCCTGGGTCACGGGGGCCGCAGAGACGGACGTGGCGAACTGCGCCATCGAGCTCGCAGGCGCGAGCACCCCGGACTCGCGCTCCAGTCACGTCGGCTACTACCTGGTCGGCGGGGGACTGCGCGTACTCGAGGAGCGATTCGGGTATCGCCCCCAGGGACTCGCACGCCTCCGCCGCGCGCTCACACGCCGGCCGACGCTCTCGTATTTCTCGGCTATCGCGTTCTTGACCGGCGTCCCGCTCATCGTGCTCGGGTGGGGCCTCGTGCGAAGCGGGGCCCGCCCCCTCTCGGTCGCAGGGAGCCTCTTGCTTGCCGTCGTCCCCGCATCGATCGTAGCGATCACGATCTTGCAATGGGCTCTGGCTCGCCTCCTTCCGCCGCGGATCTTGCCCAAGCTCGACTTCACGAAAGGAATCCCCGACGATCTCCGGACCCTCGTGGTGATCCCCGCACTTCTCGGGCGGCGCGAGGACGTCGACTGGATGCTGGCGCAGATCGAGCTCCACTACCTGTCCAACCCCGATCCGAGGCTCGGGTTCGCGCTCCTCACGGACGACGTGGACTCCGAGACGATGCCGGCGGATACCACGCTCGTCGACGGCGCCGCGGCGGGAATCGACGCGCTCAACATCAAGTACCAGAAGGGCATGTCGGGTCCGTTTCACCTCTTGCACCGTGCGCCCCTCTGGAATCCCGCCGAGGAGCGGTTCATGGGCTGGGAGCGCAAGCGAGGAAAGCTCCATGAGCTCAATCGACTCCTCCGGGGGGCAGGAGACACGAGCTTCGCGCGCCACGTCGGCGCCCCCGACGGGCTCACCGGAGTCCGCTTCGTCATCACGGTGGACACCGACACCCAACTTCCGATGGGGGCCGCGCGCCGGCTTGTCGGGCTCCTCGCGCACCCGCTCAACCGCGCGACGTTCGACGACACCGGGCGAGTCACCTCCGGGTACACGATCGTGCAACCACGGATCGAGATGTCTCCGTCGAGCTCGCGCCAGACTCTCTTCGCGCGCATCTTCGCGGGCGACATCGGGTTCGACATCTACACGCACGCAGTCTCCGAGTCGTATCAGGACCTCTTCGGCGCCGGGATCTACGTCGGCAAAGGGATCTACGACGTCGATGCGTTCATGCGCAGCGTCGAGGGCCGCGTTCCGGAGAACGCCCTCGCCAGCCACGACCTCTTCGAGGGAATCCACGGGCGAACCGCGCTCGCGACCGATATCGTTCTCTTCGAACAATACCCATCTCAGTATGCCGCGTACGCGCGGCGCATGCACCGGTGGGTGCGCGGCGACTGGCAGCTTGTTCCATGGCTGTTCTCCAGGGTGCCCTCGGCAGACGGCCAGCGGTTCAAGAGCCCGCTCGCGGCCATCGACCGGTGGAAGATCCTGGACAACCTCCGCCGGAGCCTGACGAGCCCGCTGCTGTTTCTGCTCCTCGTCTCGGGTCTCTCCTGGTTGCCGGGCGCGCCGCTGTACTGGACGCTCGGTGCGCTCGCCATCCTCCTCGTGCCCAGCTTCCCTGCGCTCCTCGGCAGTCGCCGGAGACGTGCCCTGAACCTCGGACGCTGCGTCCTGGCGATCGCCTTCCTTCCCCACGAAGCGGCCGTCGTGGTGGACGCCATCGTCCGCGTGGTCATCCGGATGACGATCACCCGCAAGCATCTCCTCCAGTGGACTTCTGCGGCGCACACGGCGTTCAGGCTCGACGCGCGATCGCCGCGCGCGCTCCACTGGCGCGAGATGATCGGAGCCCCGGCTCTCGCCGTGTCGACCGCGACGCTCGTCGCGCTCGCGAGGCCCGCGGCCATCCTCGTGGCCGCGCCGATCCTGGTGCTCTGGCTCCTCGCGCCCGAGGTCGCGCGGTGGGTGAGCCGGCCGTCGAAGTCTCGCGAGGAGGAGCTGCGGCCCGGCGACCGGCGCCAGCTCCGCCTCCTGGCCCGTAGAACGTGGCGCTTCTTCGACGTGTTCGTGGGCCCCAACGAGCAGTGGCTCCCCATCGACAACTACCAAGAAGCTCCGCGCGAGCAAACGGCTCACCGCACGTCACCGACCAACATCGGAATGATGCTCCTCTCGACGCTGGCGGCATACGACCTCGGTTACCTGGGTCCGAGCGAGCTTTCTCTTCGCGTCCGGAGCGCGTTCGAGAGCATCAAGCGACTCGCTCACTATCAGGGGCACCTCCTCAACTGGTACGAGACGACGAATCTTCAGCCACTTCTTCCACGGTACGTCTCTACCGTGGACAGCGGGAACTTCGCTGGATGCCTGGTGGCGCTCAAGCAAGGGTGCCGGGACGTCACGGGCGCGCCCGTCCTTCGCGCCGCGGCGTGGGACGGCCTCGCCGACTCGCTCGACCTCCTCGAGGAGGCCGTGCGATCGGTCGCCGAGGCCGACGCGCACCCACTGCGAGCCGTCCTCGCTCGCATGCGGCGCGGCTTCGCCGAGGGACGCAGCGATCCCCACGACGCCTACGCGACGCTCCGACTCCTGTGCGACGAGACGTCCGCCGAGCTCGATCGCGAGGTGCTCGCGCTGGTCGAGACCGGCGCGGTCAGTCGCGACAGCGACACCCTCGGCGCGCTTCGCACCTCGATGGTTCGCTTCCATCATCAGCTACAGCAGATGCGGCACGAGATCGATCTGCTGCTCCCTTGGCTCGCCCTGGGACGCGAGCCCGCAGTGAGCGCTCTCGCGCTGCCGACTCGACTCCTGCTGAACCAGGTCCCGGCCGCAGCCGGAGGTCTCCTGGCAGAGGTCGATCGCTGGGAAGGGGAGCGGCGCGAGCGCGGGGAGCTCTCCCGCGACCTCGAGGCGTCTGCGGGGCGAGTCAGAGAAGCGCTCCAGCGCTCCAAGGCGCGCGCCACGACGCTGATCGATGAGCTGCTCGAGCTCGCCACGCGTGCCGAAGAAGAGGTGCGTGCGATGGATTTCAGGCTCCTCTACGACGGGGAGCGCAAGCTCTTTCGCATCGGCTACAACGCCACGCAGGATCAGCACGACGACAACTATTACGATCTCCTGGCTTCGGAGGCGCGGCTCGCGAGCTACCTCGCCATCGTGAAGGGGGACGTGCCGGACTCCCACTGGGCGACGCTCGGCCGGCCGATGACCCAGATCTCCGGCGCCCCGCTCCTCTTGTCGTGGGGTGGCACGATGTTCGAGTACCTGATGCCTGCCCTCTTGATGCGCAGTCGTGAGGGCACCTTGCTCGCACGAACCTGCGAGCTCGCGGTCGAAGCGCAGATCGAGTATGGCAAGAAGACAGGCGCGCCCTGGGGCATCTCCGAGTCCGCTTACGCGCGCCTCGACGCGCATCAGACTTACCAATATCAATCGTTCGGCGTCCCTGGCCTCGGCTTCAGGCGCGGCCTCGAGGACGACGTCGTGGTTGCCCCGTACGCTTCCCTGCTCGCCGTGTCCGTCCGACCGCGGGCGGTGCTCGACAACATCGCACGGCTCGAAGCGATGGGGATGCGCGGGACGTACGGGCTCTTCGAAGCCGTAGACATGCACCCCGAGCGAACGCAGTCGGCCGGGCAATCGTTCGCCGTCGTGCGCTCGTACATGGCCCATCACCAGGGGATGCTCCTCGTCGCGATCAACAACCTCCTGAACGATCAGATCATGGTCACGCGGTTTCACGCGGACAGGGAGGTCCAGACGGGCGAGTTCCTGCTCAACGAGCACGCCCCCGCGACCGCGCCCCGCGAGTGGCCCATGCCCGAGACGCCCGAGAGCGCAGCCGCCGCTCCTCCGGTGGTACCGGCGAGCGCCCCGTCTCCGTGGGTGCCCGAGGCGCACCGGGGACCGCAGGCGTTCGTTCTCGGCAACGGTCGCCTCTCGAGCGTCTTGACCGATTCCGGCGGCGGCGGGCTGCGGTTCGAGGGCCTGACGATCACCCGCTTCACGCCAGATGTGGTCGGGAGCGGCGATGGCGTTCGCCTCTACCTGCGCGACGAAGAGACCGGTCGGGTGTGGCCGGCGACCTCGGATCGGGGTCGGACGGCCTTCGCCGCGCACAAGACCGAGTTCCACCAGCGAGACCAAGGGATCTCGGTGCACGTCGACGTCGCCGTCGCGCCCGGCGACGACGTCGAGGTGCGCCAGATCACGCTTCACAATGAGACCGATCGGACGCGACGACTCGCAGTCACGAGCGCAGGCGAGCCCGTTCTCCTGCCGGCATCCCAGGCGGCGTCACACCCCGCGTTCGCGCGGTTGTTCGTCGAGAGCGAGTTCCTCCCGGACCTCGATGCGCTGTTCTTCGCGCGCCGTCCCCAAGGGACGACGGACGACCGCGCGGTGCTCGTGCATCGGCTCGTGAGAGAGGGCGCCGCGGTGACCTTCGCCGGCTACGAGACGGACCGCGCGGCCTTCTTCGGGCGCTGCCTGAACGCGCGCGCTCCTAAGGCGCTGGCGGCCACGGGGCAGGCACTCCGCGGCCACGTGGGCGCGGTGCTCGACCCGGTCATGAGCCTGATGGCAAGGGTCGAGCTGAAGCCGAAAGGGACGGTGACGCTCGCCTTCGTGACGAGCGTGAGCCGTTCGCGCGGTTCGGCCCTCGAGCTCGCCCGCCAGTATGGCTCGATGCACGCGGTGCGCTGGGCTCTCCGAGATGCCGAGCAGGCAAGCTGGCGACGCCTGGCGCGAGCGCGTCTCGAGCCCGAGCTGTTGCCTGCCCTTCAGCAGCTCTTTTCCGCCCTCCTCTTCGCCGATCCGACGCTGCGAGCCCCGTCGGACGTGATCGCTGAAGGGCGTCCGTGCAAGCGTCGCCTCTGGGGCCGCGGGATCTCCGGCGACGACCCCATCGTGCTGATGCGCGTCGACGACGCGCAAGCGCCGATTCTACGAGAGACGATCGCCGCGCAGCGCTACCTCCGAGCGTGCGGCGTCCGCCTCGACCTCGTCCTCATCGACGAGCGGGCCTCGGCGTATGTCGCCGAGGGAGCGGGGACGCTCCGGAGCGTCCTCGCGCAGAGCGACGTAGAAGAATGGCTCAATCGGCACGGGGGCGTCTTCGTGCTCGCGGCCGATCAGCTCCAGGGCGACGAGCAAAGACACCTCGAAGCGAGCGCTCGCGTCCTGCTCGATACGCGGGACCGATCCCTCGGGTTCCGGATGGACAGGCGCGTCGAGAAGCCACCGAAGTTGCCTCTCTTCGAATCGACCCTCGCGGACGAGGGGAGCCCCATCGCACCGCCGAGACCCCCTACGGTCTTCGACAACGCGGCAGGTGGATTCACCGCGGACGGGAGCGAGTACGTGATCAGCGTCCGGCCCGGCGCCCCCACCCCGGCGCCGTGGTGCAACGTCCTGGCGAATCCGAGCTTCGGCTGTCTCGTCAGCGAGTCTTCCCTTGGGTCGACCTGGTCGCTCAACGCAGGAGAGAACCGGCTCACACCGTGGAGGAACGACCCGGTCTTCGATACGCCCTCCGAGGCCCTGTACCTTCGCGACGAAGAGACCGCTGCTGTCTGGTCGCCAACCCCGCTACCGGCGGGGGGCGACGCCGAGACGCTGGTGCGGCACGGCGCGGGTTACACGACGTATTCGAGAGAGAGCCATGGCCTCGCGCAGGAGCTCACGATCTTCGTGCCCCCCGGCGCATCCCTCAAAGTGGCGAAGCTTCGGCTCAAGAACACGCTCGCCCGGCCCAGACGCCTGACCGCGACGTACTACGCCGAGTGGGTTCTCGGAAGCGTGCGCGAGGAGCAGCGGCCGTACATCGCGAGCGAGTTCGACGCAGAGCACGCCTGTCTCTTGGCGCGTTGCAACTGGAACGCCGATTTCGGAGATCGCGTCGCATTCCTCGCGTCGGCGCTCGAGGTGCACGGGTTCACGGCCGACCGCGTCGAGTTCCTCGGTCGCGGCGGCGACTACGCACGGCCCGATGCACTGGAGAGGTGGGGGCTCGCCGGAACGCTCGAGGCCGGAGCCGACCCGTGCGCCGTCATCCAGGTGCACCTCGAACTCGCGCCGGGAGGGTCGATCGAGACGCACTTCGTCCTCGGACAAGCTGCCGATCGCAACGAAGCGCTCGCGTGCGTGGCTCGCTTTCGAGAACCAGCGGCCATCGAATCCGCGTGGAGCGAATTGACCGCGTTCTGGGGCGGGCTGCTCGGAGGCGTGCGGGTCAAGACGCCGGAGCCGGCCATGGACCTCCTGCTGAACCGATGGCTGCTGTACCAGACGCTCTCCTCGCGCTTCTTCGGGCGCACGGGCTTCTACCAATCCAGCGGCGCTTTCGGGTATCGGGATCAGCTCCAGGACGTCCTGGCGCTGCTTCACGGGGCGCCCGAGCGCGTACGCGCGCACATCCTCGAGGCCGCCAGGCACCAGTTCGAGGAGGGGGACGTCCTGCACTGGTGGCATCCACCCGCAGGCCGCGGCGTGCGAACACGATGCTCCGACGACATGGCCTGGCTCCCCTTCGTCACGGCCGAGTACGTCCTCGCCACTGGCGATCGGTCGATCCTCAGCGAGCAAGTGCCGTTCTTGAGCGGGGAGCCCCTGCGCAAGGACGAGCACGACAGGTACGCTGAGTTCGCGATCTCGTCGAATACCGGGTCTCTCTTCGAACACTGCCGGAGGGCACTCGAGCGCGCGGCCACCGAGGGGCGACACGGCCTCCCTCTCATGGGCGGCGGTGACTGGAACGACGGGATGAACCGCGTGGGCGCCGAGGGGCGCGGCGAGAGCGTCTGGCTCGGCTGGTTCCTGTGCGCAACGATGCACCGGTTCGCCGTGCTCTGCGACTGGAAAGGCGAGGGCAAGCTGGCCAGCTCCTGGCGGAGTCGGGCGGTGTCCTTGCGCGCGAAGATCGAGGCGAGCGCGTGGGACGGCGCCTGGTACCTGCGCGCGTTCCACGACGACGGTTCTCTCCTTGGCTCCGCGAAGGAACGCGAGTGCCGGATCGATTCCATCGCGCAGTCGTGGGCGGTGCTCTCGGCCACAGCCAACCTGACCGGGGTGACTGACGAGACCGCGGCGGGGGCGGGGCGTGCGCGCCTCGCGGTGCGCGCGGCCGACGAGCGGCTCGTCCGCGAGGCGGACAGGCTGGTGCTCTTGCTGTCGCCGCCGTTCGACACTACGGCGCACGATCCCGGATACATCCGTGCGTATCCTCCGGGCATTCGCGAAAACGGCGGCCAGTACACGCACGCGGCCACCTGGCTCGGTTGGGCGTACGCCGCCCTGGGAGACGGAGAGCGCGCAGAGCGCATCTTCCGCCTGCTCAATCCGATCCTGCGGGCTCGCACTCGCGAAGAATCGGACCACTATCGAGTCGAGCCGTACGTGCTCGCGGGCGATGTCTACGGCGCTGCGCCCTGGGTCGGCCGAGGAGGCTGGACCTGGTACACGGGAGCGGCGGCGTGGGCTTGGCGGCTCGGCGTGGAAGGCATCCTCGGGCTGCGGAGAGAGGAGGGCGAGCTGCGTATCGATCCGTGCATCCCTCCGGCCTGGAAAGGGTTCGAAGCGTGGATTCGACTGGGGGCGCAGCGAATCCACGTCATCGTCGAGAACCCCGACGCCGTCGGCACGGGCGTCGCCGCGGTCACCCTCGATGGTGCGCCGCTCGATTCGAACCGGGTCCGTCTCGATCCGGGCATCGCCGGCGAACACGAGGTCCGCGTACGGCTTGGCAAGGAATTGCTCACCGGCGAAAAAGATGCGCCCTCGCGGACGACTCGCTCCAGCGCGTCTCCCCCTACCTCTCCGGCGAGCCCTGAAGCGGTTCTGCCGACGAACGAACGAGGATGACGCCGCGCGTTGCGAATGGCACGGAACGTGGCTGGGCCACTCGCCATGCGGACCGAGAACGTCGCGAGCCTCGCCGCCGTTTGGCAAGTGGCTGCTGAATAGAACGCCTTCACCGTCAATTTTTTGCGCGACAGTCGCGAGAGGAGGTCATGGCCTTTGCCCAGAGCGATCGAGATCGGGATAGTGTCGTCCCCGTGAGCCAGACCCAGGGCGACTTGCGCCGGCGCCGCGCGGGCATGTCCTCGTGGTCGACGACGACGAGAGCGCGCGCCGGGCGCTCGAGAGGGCACTGCGCGACGATGGGTTCTCGGTTTCCGCCGCTGCGGACGGCGTGGACGCACTCGCCGAAGCGAGGCGCGCGCCGCCGGACCTCGTTCTGACCGACCTGCAGATGCCACGGATGGATGGGGTGGAGCTGTGTCAGAGCCTCCACGCCATCGAGCCCGATCTGCCGGTCATCGTCGTGACGGCCTCTTCCGAAATGCAGTCGGTCGTAGAAAGCTTGCGGGCCGGAGCAGAAGACTACCTCGTCAAGCCTCTGGAGTACGACGTGGTCCTCTGGCGCGTCGAGCGCTCGATCGCGCGACGCCGCGCGAAGGTCGAACAGAACGAACTCTATCGAACGCTCAACGAGCGCCTCGTCTTGAGCAGCGTCCGCGAGCAGGAGCACGCGGAAGCCGAGGCGCGCCATAGCGCGCAGCTCAACGCGCTGCTCGAGAACCTGGGCGAAGGCGTCGCCATCTGCGACGGGAGAGGTCACGTGATGATGATGAACGACGCCGCGCGAACCATCCTCGGCTTCGGGGATGGCGACCTGCGCTCGCTCGACGCGTTCCAGTCGCTCGAGGCGCACGATCTCGAGGGCCACCCTCTCCCGCACGAGCAGCGCCCGCTCATGCGCGCACTGAAGGGCGAGAAATTCACGGACTACGAGGTGCTGCGCATTCGACCCGACGGCGAGCGGCGCCACCTCTTGATCGGGGGCACGTGCTGGTGCCCGATCTTCCGGGGCATGGTCTGTCCGCGCGACCCGACGCTTCTTACGAGCTCGGCTGGTACGCACGCGTGATGGCAGTCTCGCCGCCGAAGATCACCCCAAATAC
>CALFNG010000024.1 GCA_937902985.1 uncultured Myxococcales bacterium | reverse complement strand
CTGCGCGTCCAGCGCGAGCGGCAGCGCTTCAAGGGAAACACGGTAGCGAGCGGGCGCCTCGCGGTGGCGCTTCTCGAGCTGCTCGAGCAGGTCGGAAGGAACGATCCATTGGCGCGGCGCCGGGGAGGTCACCAGGCCAAGGCGCTCGAGCTCGCGTAGGCGGCGAGCCGCAAATCGAGCCGCGTCCCGCCGGTCGGCGTCACCCGCGAGTTCGTAGACGCCGCGGTGGGCGGCGGCGACCTCGGCGAGCTGTCGGTCGACCGGCTGCACGGCCGGCTCACGCTTGGTCCCGAGCGAGACCAGATCTCCGACAAGCAAGGCGTCGGCCGCGCGCGCGGCGACGGTCACGTGGTAGGCCTCGGCCCGCGGCGTCTCGATCACGGCGTAGAACGTGCGACCGTTGACCTCGTCGCCCAGGCCCTTCTGGACGACGCGCCCGACGAGGGTCCGCTCCTCGACGCCGCCCCGGCCATCCGGGAGCCCCTGGCCAGGGCGGACCACATGGAAGCGCTCGGCGTCGCCACCATGCAGGGCACGGTGCATCTGCTTGAGGATGTCGCCTCGCTCCCCGAGCTCTCGCAAGCGCCGTTGCCAGTCTTCGGCCAGCCGCCAGCCGCCCGTCGCGACCCTCTCGGCGAGGCCAAGGCTCTCGAGCTGCTTGAGACGCCGGACCAAAAGGGCCGGCTCCAGAACCCCGCGCCGCTCGGCGAGCGACTCGGCATCGACGCAGCGTTCGGGCGCCGCGTGCTCGATTGCGCGATCGAGCGAGGTGAAACGCTCCTGGTGGACCTCGCGCTCGCGCGTCCGCCGGATCTCGGTCTCGAGCCGCGGCCCCAGGCGCTCGGTCGCCAGCTCCTGGGCGCTCCACCGAAGGCCCCGGGCGATGTAGGCGCGGCCCATCCGCAATGGCCGGCCCTCGCGGCAGACGCCGCGGACGATGACGTGCGCATGCGGGTGCTCGGTGTCGTGGTGGTTGACCGCCGCCCACTCGATGGAGCGTCCGAGGTCGCACTCGACGCGCTTCATCAGGTCCCGGACGTAGCCCGTGAGGTCGAGGTCGCGAGCGTCCTCCGGCGAGATGATGAACCGGAACTGGTGCCGCTCGCCGAGGCGAGGCTGCTCGAAGGTCTCGCGGGCCCCGGGGCCCTCGGGGCCGTAGAGCACGCCCGGCGAGCCGTCCTTCTCGACGCCGTCGCGCTCGATGTATCGCAGGTGCCGGGCCGCCGCCTGCGCGCCGTGCCCTCCGAGCTTCTGCACGTGCGCTTTGACGACGACTCGCCGCGCGCTCTGCCGAGGACCGAAGCCGCCGGTCGGCGGGAGCCTCGCCGCCCCCTTGCCGCCGAGGCGCCCGTGACCTCGCCGCACGAGCGTCGCGACGCGAAGAGGGCTCGAGGCGACTCGTTCGCGCGCGCGATCGGTCCGGCCGATCCGAGGCCGGAAGTCGTCGAGCTTGTCGTCCGAATTGTCGCCGTTGCCCATCGGAAGACCCATCCCCATCCGCCCATCGGCGGCGCAGCTCAGCCGGCCCACGCCGATACCCTCAAAGGGGCCGACAATCTCTTCTTATTTCCAATGGATACTTCAAATAAGGGGCTTCCCCTTTATCTTGCCCTCCGTCTTCGACTCCGGGATCTTCGCTTTCCGCGACGCTTCGGATGCATCGGGTGCACGACGCGCTGCAGCTCCCGGACATGAACCAGTGCCACCAACACCGCGGCGATGACGACAAGACCGAAGGCGGCTGGAAGGGATCCCGGAGGACGTCGAAGAGGACGATCGAATGCAGACCGTCGTGGTCCGGGTGACGGCCCTGGGAGCACCACTCCGCGGCGACGACGACGCGACCGAAGGCACCCTCCACCTGCGAAGTCGCTGCGACGCATACGGGCCGCGGTGGTCTTCCGAAGGCGACTGGAAGGGATCCCGGCGGACGCGGATGAGGACGACCGAATGCAGACCGCCGTGGTTCTGGTGACGGCCTTCGCGTGCGCCGTGGTCGGCTGGGTTCTGAGCTTCGGTCGCTTCCGAGCGCGTCGGCTTGGTCTGCCTGGCCGCCCGATCCGGGCGCGCGCATGGGGGCGCCATTCAAATGTCATCCGTGTCCGGTTTCACCTCGACCGGGGATCGACGCGGATCCGGCTCACGCCGCGTCCCGGACGCCGTCGCGTGGTGCGCAGCGACGGCCGATGCGCCGCCGCCGCCGGATTGTGGCGGTTTCCTTGCCGGCGGCGTCTCGCCGCTCGGCGACGGCGAGGGCGCGACCGGGGGCGGTCGCTCCGGCGGACGGGCGACCGTGCGGCCGTCTCGCCAACGTTTCGTTGCGGTCCGCGGCCCTGCGCTGGCGGCTTCTTCGCGAACCCGCTTCAAGTACGTTCGCAGGGCCGTCACCGAGACCGGCACGCCGTGGTTCCGACAGCATCGCGGCGACGGCCGTCCAGCTGTACCCCTTCGAGCGGAGAGAAAGGATCTGGGGCGACAGCGTGCGAATCGCCTGCTGCTTGCTCAACTCGGTCGCTTGGTATGGCGCAACCTGGTCGAGCGATTGCTGCAGCTGCCGAACTGTCTCGGCCGCGAACTTGTTCTTATGGTCCATCGATTCTCCTTTCGTCTTCACGAACACTCCCGTTGGCCGTTGTGCTTTCTGCCGTCGAAAGCCCCGCACCTTGTCGGGTCCGTGCTCTCGCGGACATCGCAAGGCGTGTGCCGGCTCGGATCGAGCGTCGTCGCGGGGGCCGCGCCCCGTCCCGAGCGAGGCACGACGCGCGCCGGAACGCCGTATGGGGGCCGGTCGTCTCCCTTTCAGGACGCTCGGCGTCCGATGCGTGCGGCCACGATCCCCGCCGCATTCGTGGCTCTCGGGGACACCCGGGAGCAGCGTGATGCGACGTCCGGTCGCGCACCACGATCCGTCGCGCCCACCGTCACGCCAGCGGCGAGCGAATGGCGCGGCCCATGGGCCAGGTGGTCAACGTTTGCTGCCCACCCCTGGCCATTAATTAATGACCACCGGACCGCCCGGGTCGGTCCCGAGAGTAGTTTCCGCGCCCATTTCATGGGTCCGCGCGCGTGGCGGTGCTGCGGGGCTCGGCGGCATCGCCCTTGCCGATGGGCTCCGTATGGACGAACGAAACGCTCGAGAGCGACGGCAAGCGGGCGGGACAGTGTGCAAGCCGGAGGCGAGCCGCGCGTCGGCGAGGCGACAGGAGGGCGGAAGTTCTTTCGCCAGGCAGGACCGCCCTCGGGTGCTTGAGGAGGGGTGGCCCCCGCTTCTGACGGCGAGCGAGGTCGCGGTCGCCTTGCGAACGTCGCGCAAGGCGGTCTACGCGATGGCCGAGCGCGCGCAGCTGCCCGGCGTCACGCGCATCGGCCGTCGCTTGCTCGTTCGTCGCGACGACCTACTCTCGTGGCTCGACGAGAGACGAGCGGCATCGCCGGGAAGTAGTCGGCGATGACGATCGAAGTCCGCGGTGTAGAAGACGCGCAGGCCGCACAGAAAGCGGTTCAACGTCACGCCCCAGGGCCACTCCTTGCCAACCGCCCCGAGATAGGCCTCCCTGCTCCGCACGAACGGCAGGCTGTGCATGCCACTGTCGAGCGGTTTCAGCTCGTCGGCGTGGCGCATGTCCGCCGACGCGTGCTCGTGCGAGACGTGTTTCTCGCGTCGCTCTCCGAAGCGTCCCGGGCATGACCGTGCCTGCTATGTTGCCGCCCAGACGAAGACAGAACGCCGTCGCGTGGAGGTACCCGCGATGGTGAGCATCAAACCGAAAGGCAACCGATGGCGCATAGAGATTTACTTCCGATGGCCCGATGGGGTCCCTTACCGAAAGCGACTGCTTGCGCCGGTGACGGCCAAGTCAGCGGCGATGCGCTGGGGCCAGCAGTACGAGGCGAACGCACTGGCCCAGGGGCGCGGGGCGCTCAAATCGCCGGTCACAGAGGGCAGCCCCTTCAAACCTGCCGAACCGGTCGAGCAATACGCCAAACGCTGGCTCGACGAACGCGAGGGACGCGTGCATAGCATCCGCGACGATCGCGGCCGCATGCGCCTGCACGTGCTTCCGACTCTGGGGCCACTTGACGCGCGCACTTTCACGCGTGACGACATCGAGTGCGTGCGCGATAGCCTCGACGAGAAGATCACCAACGGCGCGCTCGCGTGGAAGACGGCCGCCTCGTGCTGGACGCTCGTCACCAGCATGTGCGCCGACATGGTAAACGCCAAGAAACGCGAGCTGCGCGTTCGCGACGACAACCCTTGCCGTGACGTGAAGCCGCCCGAACGCGGCACCCGCAAGGCGAAGCAGTACCTGTATCCGAGCGAGTTCCTGCAGTTCGTCTCGTGCGAAAACATTCCGCTTCGCTGGCGCCGAGCGGTTACGCTCGCCATCTACACGTACACGCGCGACGGCGAGCTTCGCGTGCTTCAGTGGGACGACCTGGAACACGCCGTGGTCAACGTCATCCGCGCCTATAACCGCCGCAAACCGGGCGAGAACAAGGGCACCAAGAGCGATACGCCACGCCGCTTCGCCGTCGAGTCCAACTTGCGGCCCTTGCTCGATGCGATGCGCATGGACAGCGGCGGCAAGGGGCTGGTCATAGAGCTCGCAAGCGAGCGCGCGATGGCCCGGAACTTCCGCCGCTGGCTTTGGAAAGCGGGCGTCAGGCGTACGGCACTGCACGAGACCAACGCGCAGAGCCAAAATATCACGTGGCACGATCTGCGGGCGACGGGCGCCACATGGATGGCCGTACGCGGCGATGATCCGCTCAAGATCATGCAGCGATGCGGCCACCGCGATTACGGCACGACGCTGCGGTACGTCCGCGAGGCCGAGGCGATCCGAGACGGCTTCGGCGAGCCCTTCCCTGCCCTACCGCAGCGCCTGCTCGAGTCGCCCTGGCCGTCTCGTGGCACGCTGGTGGCACGCGCTGCCTCGGACAACGAAAACTTAGCTTTTTCTCGAGTAATCTAAGCGGGGTGGACGGGACTCGAACGCCTTCTCAGTCGATCGATGAATCAAGCACTTCCCCGCCGTCAAGCGTTATCGACCCAAGCCCTTCAAAGTCGCCCGACGTACCGCCAACGTCGCTCGACGACGCGAAGGAGAGAGCGATCCGGGCGGCCATCGCTGCGGGGCGTTTCGATCTCGTCGCGTTGATGCTCGGGAAGCCTTGACCGTCATAAAAACGGTTCGCACCTTGCGGCACGTGGAACGAACCGAAGCACTGGCCATCGTGCGGGCGCGAGAGGCAGCCGAGCGCGCGGACGATTACGCCGCGGAGGCTTACCGATACGTAGAGGACGAGGGGCGCACCTACATCGTGATCCCACCCCCCGGTACGGATGTCGCCACAGTAGCCCAGCCCGCCCCTGCCCTCGACGTCGAGCGGACCGTCTACACGTCCGAGCATCGACCCCCCGACATCAAGAGCCGCGATCGTTTTCATCGCCTCGTGAAGGCATGCCCAGGCGCGATCAAGACGGGTCGCCAGTGGAGAGTCTCGGCCGATGCCTGGCGCGCGTACAGGGGCAGCAAGGGCGCCTCCGCCGTCATTGACGCGGGTGCGGTCGCTCGGATGGTCGCGAAGCTCAGGGCTGCCTAGGGGTCGGCTGGAGGCGTTCAGGACGGAACGTCCGGACCCTGGACAATACGGTCGAGCGGGCTAGTATACGGCTACCACCGTCGTGTGGTCCACAGGGCCACGGCTTTTCGGCGGAGGGTTAGCAAAAGGAACCTCCTATGAAGCTCATAGAAAACTGGCTCAATAGCCACGCGCGCGCGAACATCGAAAATCTCCGATTTGGCTTTCACATGATGGCCGAGCACCCACTCCGCGGCCTCGTGACAAGCTCTGAGGTTACTACGCAGTTTGATCGGACACTGCCGTCTGATCGAGCAGAGGTGATCATCCGGCCGAACCCGCTCGCAGCGGACACCGTGCATCTATTCTTGCGCCAGGGAGGTTCGGAAGATCGTTATACGATGACGCTCGACTCCCTCGGGTCTGAGGACAGCGCCCTGGGCTTGTTCCCGGCACTTCGCGCGATCCTTGGTGATCCGCCGGGCTGGAACTGAGGTAGCGAGCCGTCCGGCATGACGAGGGGCTCCGAGCGCGATCTCGGGGCCTTTCGTTTTAGCGGTCGCCCCACGGTCGCTAGGGCCTATCGCGGAGGCTGAACCTGTAGGTTGCCGCGATCACGGCGCGTCGAGCAACGCCCGGATCGCCTTCACCAGTTCCGGCGGCGTGACGTCGGGGATCGCGGTGCGTCCTTCGGCCGCCTTCAGGATTTGAAAACCGATTTCGATCTCAAGGTCCGTCTGCAGGGAATAATCCACGGGCGTATCGCAGGTGCCGCTTTTGAGGTCCCGCACGATCCTGCTGAGACGGGCCAGCTCGTGACTGTCGGCTTGAACACCGTGTGCGCTATCCCACATCATGATATCAAGTTTACGTTCAGCAAGCTCCAAGACAGCCCCTAGCGGACCTTCGTTGCGGGGGGTGATGGCGCGTTGGGGTGCCTCGCCCGGAAGCGCCTTGAGGCCTGCCAGAACGGCCGGGCTGGTGATCACCGAGGGATCTGCCTTGCGGGGTAGGTCGCCTTTCACGGCTGCACCCCAATCCAATGCAAGCGCTCCATCTTCTCAAGCGCACGATAAACACGCTGGCGCGCGCGGGACTTCAGGGGTTCGCCACGAAGCACGGCGCGTACCACGTTGGTACAGGTGTCAGTGTCAACGGCGATCTGTAAAATGTCTCGCTGGCCGTAGGGCAGAGCGAGGTTAGCTTTAGAACTCATGTTCAAGAGTGGCATCTGGGGATCATCCGGTGTTCATCCAGGCAATGCGACGTCATCCGGTATTCATCCAGACGTCACCCCAGGTCCGTAGGCCGTGCGTCTCAGGAGCACTGAACAAGCCCTTTCGGCCGTTATCCGTTAGGCCACGATCGCCCCGTTCGCTACCTAACGCTGCGGGATTGCGAGGCTTTAGTAATGTGTGCCGTACCCGTTCGCCCTAGATCCCGTGTGTGCAAGGGTGTGGATACACCTAACCCAGAAATTAGATACGAGACGGTCTGTCCAGATGCGCTCTTAAGAAAGAGTCAGTTTCGCGGGGATCTAGGGTGGCAACTAAATCGTATTGGCGGGTATTACCGGGGCCCCGCCGCGCCCGTTGGGCCCGTTCCAGTCGCGCCAGTCGGGCCCTTTCCTTTCGCGCCCATTGCGCCCGTCCCAGCCGCGCCAGTCGGGCCCCTCCCCATCGGCCCGGTTGCGGCCGTCCCCGTCCCCATCGGCCCCGTCGCCCCCGTCGCGCCAACCATCCCCGCATACGTCATTGGTCCCACGGGCCCTGGTTCCGGGGCGTCTTGCTCGCCTTCCGGCTCAGCTTCATGCGAGTCGGGCAACTGCACGTCAATTGGCCCCACGGGGAACCTCAATACGAGAGCCCCAGCCAGTAGGGCCGTGCCGCCATAGCCAGCGACGATCGAAGCAAGTAAACGGACACGGTTGCGACTATCCAATCTCATAGTGTGGAATATAGGCCCGGTATCGACGGGATCAAGGTTTACGGGCTGTTTTTCAACTCTAAACCCCGGCCGCCCTGCGCCCGTGTAGCCAGGGTGTAGTCAGAATGTAGCCAGGAGCGGCATTTTTATATCAGAAACATCGAGAAACACATGGCAGTGTAGCGAGTGTATGGAGAATCCAACAAGTTTCTCTATAGAAATATCAGTACGTTAGTTTAACTTACATTTATCCTTAGTTAGCCAGACTTAGTGTTTTCTCGAAATTCTTAGAATATTATTGAACCCTTCATACACTCGCTACACTAGGCCCGTTTTTCTCGACGTTTCTGATATAAAAAAGCCGCCCTCTGGCGACATTCTGGCGACACCTGGCTACATGGCGCGCCGCGTCATGCGCGTCAAAAGAAAAGACCCCACCTGGCCTAAAGCCAAGCGGGGTCTCAATTGGATGTGACGCTCTGCTACGGGGTGGGCAGGTCCTGGCACAGGACCTTGCCGGCCGCGAGCTTAAACCGATAGACGCGTCCATCCGAGATTCGCGAGTATGTCACGCCGTCGACGCGTTCGAGCCGGCTCTTGAAGGTCTTGGACGTGACCGGCCGGTGTCCGTTGTCTTGCGCCCAAAGCTTATAGGTGCGGTAGACCCTGGAGGCTCCGAGGTTCGCGCGACTCTCGTCCTTTGCCGACCCGTCCACGAACTCCTCCGCGAACTGTCGCACGTTATCGGAGCTCGTTTTCCACTGCGCCAGCGCCTTCGTGTGGCTCGTCGGGACCGTGTACCCGTCCTGGGCGTCGAGCCGCCTGGCACCCGCGACAAGCCAAGCCAGGACGCCACCGCGCTCGGTCTCCAAGATCTTCGCGGAGATCGTGGTGTCCTTCGTGGCGTCGTTCTCAAACGAGCGGTTGAACTCGATCGCGATAATGCGTCGCCAAAAACCGGAGGTCTGGTCCTTGGTCTCAAGGGCCGGGTTCAGCGCGAGAATATGACCAGCGATCGGCCGGAAGTTGAACGAAGGTTGGTGTTTCCTCTCGGCCTGTACGAGGTCCCCGGCGACCACGTCCTTGAAGCGCGGCGAGTCCATCAAGCTTGTGGCCGAGATGTCGGCGACGATATTCAGCAGGCACCCCACGAGCTCGGCCAACGTAAACGAGTGGCCCCACTTCTCGGGCGGGATGGCCTGGACCTGGTGTGCGGGGAACAGCGCACGCACGATCTCCAACAGCGTGCTCTTGCCGTTGCTCCCATCGCCCTTGGCGATAATACATTTATCGAACCGCGTCGAGAGTCCGAAGAGCGCGCCACCGAAGAACTCTTGGAGGCACTTGATCTTATCGTCGCGATCTTCATCGTCGCGGAAGAGGTCAAGCAAAAACCGCTGGAATAGTGGTGCCGTCGCGTAGGGGTCGAAAGCGAACGGATACGCGGATCGCGAGCGGTTCTCCGGGCTATGGGGCAATAGGCCGTTCATCGTGACGAGGCCGTTGGTGCAAGAGATCCCCGCCCGGCCGACCACGAAAAATTCCTCATTGAACGTGCGCGTCCTGACGGATTTTATCACTCCCTCGACGTCGTTGTGATTGATGCGCACTTGGTAGCGCTTGCCTGGTTCTTTGCCTTTCTTGGCGCGGCCGGCATACCCAAGGACGTCATTGCGAAGCGCGGGCTCGACCTGGTGCGAGGTCCACGCGCCTGTCTTGGGCTTGTATTCCCAGATCGCCCCCTCTGTCGTGGTGAGCTGGGTTGGGTTGCACCGGATCAGTTCTTCCGAAAGCTCGGCATGGTCGCCACGCTCAAAGAGGAAAGTCGGCTCTTTCATCGGAGCGGTATCGTTGGCGCCCCTGAGCCCGGGGGTGAAGCCTTCCACGTCTACGCCTCCGGGCGCTAGCGTACCGTTGTCTCGCGCGTTCTCGAGGGTGTGCATAAGCTCGGCGCCGCTCCACGGGGGGACACAGCGGCCGTTGTAATCCTCGTTTAGCAGATCAAATGCCGCGTCGATGGGGAGCAGGTAGTGGCGCATAAGCTGGTTGGCGACACCCCAGATCATTCTTTGGCCGCCGTCTCCCGAGATGCACGGCTCTTCCTCGGCCAGCCAAGTCTGTGCGGCTTTGAGGCTCTTCTGTCCGCGCTCCGTATTCACGTCCACAGGGATCGGCGCGTTGTCCCCCGCTTCTTTGCCAGGCCCCGCGGATGTCTGCAAGCGAAGGCCCGGCCAGGCCAGTAGCCATGCGGGCGCGTCTGCTACTTCGTCCGGCGACCCGCACGCCTGGTAGATCCTGCCGCCCTTGTGGAGGCTTCCCGGCGCGACGACGTAACCGCCGTCTCCGCGCACGTCGACTTGAGGGGCCAGACTGCCGCTGGAATTCCGGACGTAGAATTTAGGCCACTGGAAATAGACGTGAGCGCCGCGCCCCGTGGACACCGTGAACGTGTCCGGTAGCGCTTGCTGAATATACCCGACATGCTCAAAGGAGGTCTCTGGGATTCCGGCTGTTTTCCGCGCGTCGAGGTCCAGCACCCGTGTCGCCGGTTCATTGACCAATTCTTCAGTGGCCACGAGTTCTCCATAGGCGAGCTGGCAGGGAGGCAGAGGAAACACGCTCCCGTCGCGTACTCCAAGGTTAGCGGCCGTCTCGGGATCGAAAATGGTCAGCTTGCTTTTCATCGGGGCTGGTCGAAGAGTACCTTGGCCGCGGTGGCGGTGCCGGACTGCCCTATACGTGCCTGGGTGGGAGTGGCCGACTGGAGCTGGTACTCTTGGTGGTCCGGGTAATACTCCAATGCATTCCCATTTCACAGACGAACAGGTCCGAGAGGCCCGAGAGCGCTTCGCCGCTGGGGTCACTGCCCTTGCACTCGCGAGAGAGCTAGGGACGTTACCTCACGTGATTCGCGCATGGACCCGAGGTCGAAAGCGAATCGCGGCAGGCGGTCCTATTACGTTGCACCGCGTCGCCTCCTCCAGAAGGCGTGTCGATCGCGACGTCGTGCGCCAGCTGCACGGCCAAGGGCTCCCGGCCCGTCTTATCGGTCAAACCGTCGGTTGCGCTCGCGGAACTGTGAATAGAATACTGCGAGACGTCCTCCTGTGAACAGTCGCCCGAATGCCTTCCTTGACGATGTGTGCCCCGAACGCCGCGCCTTGTCCGATGCAGCGATCAAGAGACGAGCCATCGCTTATAAATGCCCCACCTTCAGCCTCGTCGGTCGATCTGCCGAGGTAGTCGAAGGCGCTTACGAAGTTCTTCTTTCATATGCCCGAGATGGTGGGCGGGAGGCTGACGGCGAGGAGTTCGAGAAGGGTCACGTAGAGGACGGCTGATCGCGGGACTACCGCGAGGCGAAGTATCGGGGTATCGTCGACATTCCGATGCGCGAAGGAACACATTCGGGACCGCTCACCCCGGAAGAGCGGATGGCATACTTCACGGTGCCGCCGGTCGTTTACAAATTCCTCGGACCACTCCGGGGCCCACGGACGCTTCAGGACATGAAGATCAAGTGCACGCCGCCGTCTGAGTTCGACGACGTGTTCGACTCGGTGCACGTTGAAGAGCTTTTGGTAGAGGAGCTGAACGTTCCCGGTCAGAACTTCTACTTCGAGCTTAGTCACCCGAGCGGAATGCCCATCGGAGACCGAGACGCCTGGCGCGCTTGGCTTCAGAAGTCCGTCGACCTCTACCCGGGGTTCGGTGTGGACGCCGTGATCTTGTGCCCACCTGTACCGAACCATGCGGCCTTGATGGACTTCCGTAACTCGTTCTTATCCGCGTTGGAGCATTTGGAGGGTGTTCAAACGGTGCTCTCCCTCACCGACCAGCCGTTGAACAAGTTGATGTGGGACCGTTATGGCAACGGGCACAGAGGGTTCGCTGTGGGCTTCGATACCCATTCGCCAATGTTTCAGGTCGGTGGCTATCCTGCTCTGCGAAAGGTCATCTATTCCGCCGAGCCACCACGCGGACCTCGTGAGGTGATCTCGTGGCGACGTTGGCTCGTCAAGAGCCATGTTTACGAGTACGAGTCCGAGTGGCGTGGGCGCTACCCGTCGAAGGTTCTCGAGGAAGCCGTCGGCGATGAGGGGCAATCCATCTTTCTGAAATCGATCCCGCCAGGGGCAATCAAGAGCGTGCTTCTCGGCTGCCGGATCGATTCGAACACGGAGGAGCAGGTCATGGCTGCCGTCGAACCTGGCGTGGAGGTTTGGCGATGTGTCATGGGCGAGGGCACCTATGAACTCAAGCTTGAGCGCGTGGTGTAGCCGTGCTCGGAGCCTCCTACTCGTAAGCGAAGGGGTCGACCGTGATGACCGCCTTCACGTGTGAGAACGCGTGCTGTGGGTGAGTGTCTACGGTCTACGGTGTGCACGGTCACCGAGGGATCTACGCCCAGCGCTCCACGGTCGCGGCAAGGAGCGCCAGGAGAGCGCCTACGGGAGCGAGTGACTTCACCCTGTAGAGTGACCGAGAGCGCGTCGACTCGTCGGCGGGCAAGAGGCCCAGGGGTTCACTGGCCGCCTGCGTCGAGCGCGCGACCTACAGCCGACGCGAGCGCCTCTAGGTCTCCTAGCGCGAGGGCCACGCGTTGGACGGCGCGGGCTAGAGCTATCTCAGCCTCGCCCGCGCGGATGACGGGGATCGGCCCGGGCGGGATCGTCGGGTCGCTATCGGACGGGGGTAGGGTGTCGTTGGGCATGCATTGGATATACACCCAATAGACACCCGGGCAAGGTGTTGCTACGATATACACCGGGCGCTACACTTGCAGCATGGTCAACCGGCATCCACAGACCGCCGTCCGCTTCACCCCTGAGGACCTGGCGCTAATCGAGCGTCTTCAAAAGAAGCTGGGGATCATGACGCGCGCCGATTTGATCCGCCTGGCCCTGCGCTCCCTGGCGACCGAGCACGGGGTGAGGCACTAGAAACCGCGGCGCGTGGTGGGCACCATGGCGGGATGGATAAAGAATGGACGTTCGAAGCGTGGAAGCCGTGCCCCGACTGCAACGCGGGTGGGCGGGCTCCTCATCACTGTCAGACATGCGCGCCTATAGGGGATCCCGATCCGTACCCCGTGACGCGGCGCGGGTGGGTGAGGCGAACATTTACCCTCGCGGAGCTAATAGCGGCGCTCGCGAAGCCTTGACCGCGCGTCCGCCCGTACGCACCTGAAGGAGATCGATCATGGCGAGACATGCGACGGGCGCCGCTACTTGGCAAAAGAACGACGAGACCGGCGTATTCTGCTGGCACGCTAGGGTTACCCACCTGGACGGAGATCGCAAAGCAACCCCCGTCGACGTCGACGAACCCTGGGTCACGCAGCACACGGCAGCCGCCAGAGAATTAGCCCAGGCTTACGCCCGGGTGGTCTCGGCGGCCCTACGCGGCGGTTCTCTTGCTCCGATGAAGAGGGCCAAGGCGCCGAGCACGGCTGAGAACGTGGAGCAATACGCCAAGCGCTGGGCTGCAACGGGCAAGGGGCAGGACGACAAGTCCAGTCACCTACGGATCCACGTCCTACCGATCCTCGGCGCGATACCCATGGCCAGGGTCCAAGCTCACAACCTAGAGGACCTCGTGTCGGTTCTGGACCGGAAGATCGGCGCCCAGGAAATGAGCGACAAGACCGCCCGCAACGTCTGGGCCACGGTCGCTCGCATGTTCAACGACGCGGCGCACTCCAAGCCTGCCAAAGGCTTGCGCTGCCTCGAATCCGACCCCGCGAAGGACGTGGAAGGCCCCGACAGCACGGGCGAGAAAAAGGCCAAGCAGTTCATCTACCCCGACGAATTCCTACGGTTCGTGTGGTGCGAGGCCATCCCGCTGCACTGGCGAAGGAACGTCGCGATC
Source organism: uncultured Myxococcales bacterium (assembly GCA_937902985.1). Classification (GTDB taxonomy): domain Bacteria; phylum Myxococcota_A; class Polyangia; order Polyangiales; family Polyangiaceae; genus Palsa-1150. Next base: position 1,399 of record CALFNG010000024.1, on the reverse strand, counting down.
GCGGTGTACTCAGGTCTGCGCGACGACGAGCAACGGGCGCTCCGCTGGACGTCGGTCGACTTGGACCACGGCGTAATCAACGTCACCGAGACCACCGACGCCGCGGGCGATGTCGTCACAGGGACCAAGGGCAACGCCGCGCACCGGGTCAAGATCCACCCCCACCTTTTGCCGCTGCTCCGCGCTCTGCACCAAGAGACGAAGGGCCACGGGCGGGTGTGTCAGCGCATGTCGAGCAAGAGAGACATGGCCAGAGGTCTCAGGCGCTGGCTGAACCGCGCAGGGGTGACCCGGCCCGAGCTCCACGAGACCACGCGCCTAAGCCTGAACATGCGATGGCACGACCTGAGGGCCACATGCGCGACGTGGTGGCGTGTTGCCGGACAGACCGAGGATCAAATCCAAGAGAAGATCGGCCACTCCAGCGTCGAGCAGACGAAGCAGTATTTGCGCAACGCAGAGCTCGTCCAAGGGTTGCCATTCCCCGCCTTGCCTGAGCTCCTGATAACGGCTGGCTTTATTTTTTCGGCTTTTCGCGCTGAAAAAGCCAAGCATTTCAGCATGTTGAGCGGGGTGGACGGGACTCGAAACCCCTCAGAATCGCCGATTCGCCGCGCATTGCAGGGGTCGGAGGATGCCGATACCGCACTTCCCTTCCCTCCTAACCCCGCGATCCCACGCGACCCGAATCCTGGACAGCGAGCCCGGACAGCGGCAGAGGAGGCGATCGCGCGCGTCTTGCGGGACATGAGCCCCGCGGATCGGCGCAAGCTCCTCGAGGAGATCGACGAGGAGGAGGCACTCACCATCGAGGAGAAGGGCGCTGCGTGAAGATTCTGACGAGTGCAGCAAGAATGATTTGGACGAGTAGCGATCTAGGGGTTAGGTCATAGGCAACCGGTCAACGAGTCGCGGGCTACTCCAAAGCTCGGGGCGGAGTGACCGGCGGCGGGCCGACGGACCTCGAAGGGGTCAGGTAGCGCAGCGGTAGACGGGCAGACCGGGGCAAGAAGTACCTCCCAAGGCCCGACCAGAACGGAGACGCCACCGGCAAACGCGCCGGGCTGGCACCCGAGGTCGGTCATGCCCGCTGCAGTCGAGAGTCTCCGCACCCGCGTTGCGGACGCGGTCCTACACTTGGGGCTCGCCCGCACGAGCGAGCTGCTCGGCCTGGGCCAGGAGGCGGTCCTTCGGATCGCCGCGGGCGCCGACGTACGGCCGACGAGCGTGCGGCTCGCGCAAGCCAACCTGCCGCTGCTCGACAGGGCGGAGCGGCACGCCGGCTGAGCCCACGCGGCATCGAGCCATGACCCACTCAAAGCGAAACGGCGCCTTTACCCCGGCCAGAGGCGGCGCCGTTTCAGGAGGCCGAAATGAAGGCCCGCAAGGAAGCCGATGC
>CALFNG010000023.1 GCA_937902985.1 uncultured Myxococcales bacterium | reverse complement strand
AGTCGACGGCGCGAAATACTACTTAAGTAGTAGAGCCCCACCCACGCGCCGCCGGACCTCCCCGCGCTACCTCCCGAGCTCCGCGCGGTTGCCGATGGGGAGCTCCTTCGCCGCCACACCCAGCGAGATGCGCCTGCTGATCCCGGAAACCGTTGCGCCGGAGGGTCCTCGCCGGAGTCGTGCCGTGAGTCTCGAGGAAAAGTTCGCGAAGGTCGTCGGTCGACACGCCTCCGACGAGGAGCGGCAGCGCCTCTACCGCCTGCGCGACGCGCTCGGCCTGCGCGACAACGACGCGTTCTGGAGCATCGTGATGGCGCTCGAGTACTACGACTCGTTCTTCCGGCGATACCCGGCCGAGCTCGCGGAGCACACGGAGCGCTGCATCGAGGGGGCACGCGCCGCGTTCGCGGCGGCGGCCGAGCGCGAGGCTGCGCAGGTGCAGCGGACGCTCTCGGAGAAGGTCGCGGAGACGAGCGTCGCGATCGCGCGGCGGCTCGCCGAGAGACCGGTCGGCCTTCATCGGGTGACGATGCTCTTGGCCGCGGTGCTGGCATTCGGAGCGCTGTGCGTCGGCGCCGGCTACAGCCTGGCGGCGCCGGTGAAGCCTTTCTGGGCGACAAGGATGGAGACGCTCGCGCCATGGCAACGAGAAGCGGCGGTGGTCTTGGCGGCACCGGCCGGGTGGATGGTGTTCGCGCTCTTGCTGCCTGCCGCGGCATACGGCGCGAGAGTCGGGTGGTTGACCGCTTCGGAGACGACGGAGCGGCGCGGGCCCTTGCCTGCGGCGGGGTGACGTCCACCTTCTCAGCGGGAGACGCCGGAGCGGACGGGGGGAACCTCGCGATTCGGCGCGAAAGACTTTGTTCGACGTGTTCGCCCCAAGCTACGGGCCAGGACCGGCGCCTACTTGGGAACCTGCGTCTGGCAACCGAGAACGATCGACACCTTGGCGGTGATCGTGCCCTTCGCCATGCTGCAAGCCGTACCGTGAAGAATGATCACGGTCGGCGTCATCGGATTGTCGTATGTCCAGCCGTTGTTCGGGTCCTGAAGGATCGGCGCCCCGTTGACCTCGACGTTTACCTTGCTCGGATCGACTTGCCCGAGGCCGCTCGACTCGATCGGGAACGTGCACGAGAGCACCTGGCCGCGGATCGTGTTGAGCGCGGTTTCGAACTGCATCTGGAGCTGAGCCGGCGTTGGCGACTGCGACGGATCGATCTCGAAGTAGCAGAGATCACTGGTCATCGAGCTCTCGTTCGGGTTGCAACCCTTGGGCCCCGTTCCGCCCGCCTGAGCCAGATTGCCCAGGAAGCTCGGATCGATGCCGCCGATCCCGAAGAAGCTGCCTCCCGAGAAGTCTCCCACGCCGATGACGAACGTCTCGATCGGCCCCTTCGGGGCGGCTTCCGTCAGCTTCTGCGCCGCGAGCTGGATGCAGGGGTTGGTCGAGTAGTTGCTGATCCCTTGGACGCTCGCGCACCCGTCGGTCGGAACGCCGTCCGTGATGAGGACCAGCACCTTCTTGCCGCCCGACTGGAGCGGGGCCTGCGCCTGAAATCCCTCGAGCTCTCCGTAGCCGCCCGTGATCGCTGCCTGCGTTGGCGTGCCGCTCATCGGCATCCCGGAGAGCCTGTTGTTCAGCGAGGTCTGCTGGGCGCTGTTCACGAACGCGATCGACACGTCGCTGCTGCCGGGATAGGGCCCGGCGCCCGTCGTCGAGTCCTTGGTGTCCGAGTACACGATCAGACCGGCAGCAACGCCTGTGTCCGCTGCAGTCTCCATCTGGCCGAAGATGGCCTCGAGCGCCGGCACGACCGCCGTCCACTTGTTCTGCTGTTTCATGCTGCCCGAGCCGTCGAGCACGAAGAGCAGATAGGCGGGCTGGCGCTTGGCCTCCGCCGTGGCCGTGGCGCAGCCCGCGTCGCCCAGGGCGAGGCCGGTCGAGGCGCCGCCGTCGGATGTGAAGGATCCGGACGAAGATCCGCCGGGCTCCTGAAAAGCGGCCCCGCCGGAGTCGTCGCCCGATGAGACGGCAGGCGAGGCATCGTCGCCCGTCAGACCTCCCCGCCCGGACGAACCGCACCCGACCCCGATCGTCGATCCGACGAGGCATCCCAGGAGCGCGAGCCCCGCGAAGCTGAATCCTCTTTGCACGGTCGCCTCCCTGCGGTTAATGCCCGCAGCGCCGTCGCTGACCAGGGTCGAGTGAATCGGGGACGCATGTGGGACAAGATCGAGAGCGCCCGGAGCGCAATCCTGTCGTGTCCCAGATCTCGATCTGAGGCGATTCGCAGCTGGAATCGCGGAACTTTTCGCGCGAGCCGGTCGGGCGTTCGGTCGAGCGACCGCGATCGCATCACCGCGAGGTTGCCGCGGCGCCATTACTGCACACCCGATGCGTAAAGACACCGTCGGTTAGCACTTGTCCGTCTCGGTGTTTACCCGATGGTGGGCCGTGGATGAGCTCGTCAAAGGTGTCACTCCCCAGCACACTCTCGGACTGATCAACGGGCGGTTGCCGGTACGATCTGAACCGCGAAACCTCGCGCGAAACGAGTATTTCGCCACGACAGGTCGAGCGCGGTCTCGTCGAACCTGATCACGTCGCCACTCAGCGCCTCGTTCGCGCTGACGATGGCGTACGCCGGCGCGGCTGGAACGACGGCCACGCAGATGGCCGCCGCGCTCCATTTGGGTGCGGGCGCGGGCTCGATCTTCGATGGCCAGAACGCGCTCGGCCAGGCGCTAGGCGCCCGGGCGAGCGCTGCGCTCTCGGGAGACGAGATGAACGCCATGCTCGGGGCCGCGACGGCGCCCTCGCCCGCGGACTACCAGCTCGAGGTCGTCAACTCCGTATGGGGCGAGCGGACGTACATCTGGGAGCAGCCATTCCTCGACGTGATGGCGAAGAGCTACGGCACCGGCGTCTATCTCGAGGACTTCATCACGCAACCGGATCCCGCGCGCCTGGCGATCAACGCGTGGGTCAGCACGGCGACGGACGACAAGATCAACAACCTGCTCCCGGCCGGCTCGCTCGATGCAACGACGCGCATGGTGCTCGTCAACGCGATTCACTTGAAGCTCCCGTGGGAGACCGTGTTTCCGGCAACGGCGACCGCGCCGGCCCAATTCACGCGGGCCGATGCGTCGACCGTCTCGGCGAGCTTCATGAACGAGACCGAGACCCTGCTCTACGCGGACGACGGGCAGGCTCAGGTCGTCGCGTTGCCCCTGTCGGGTGGTCAGATCGACGTCTTGATCGCTCTACCCCACGGGGATCTCGACGCGTACGAAGCGGGCCTGGCCGTCGGCTCGGCCGCGCTGAAGGTGCCTTCGCAAGAGGTGCAGGTCACGCTGGCGCTCCCCAGGTCCACCTTCACGTCGCCCACGTTCTCGCTACGTAGCGCGCTCGAGGCGATGGGAATGACGGCGCCTTTCGACAAGGAAGCGGCCAACTTCAGCGGCCTTTGCGCCCATCCGCCCGATGGCGGCCACCTCTACGTCGAAGACGTCCTCCAGAAGGCAACGCTCGGGGTGCAAGAGACCGGCGTCGAGGCGGCCGCGGCCACCGCGGTGATCGTCGGAAGAGCGACCTCGGGTTCGAGCATGCCTCCGATGCCCGTCAGCATGGTCGTCAATCGCCCGTTCGTCGTCTCGATCGTCGACGTGCCGACGGGCGCGATCCTCTTCCTCGGCCACATCACCGACCCGACCGACGCCGGCAGCCCGTAGCCGCCGCCGAGTGCGCCTGCGCCGGGGTCCGCGTATGCTCACGACGAGGACATGGTGGAATCCGCACGAAAGCTCGCCGGATGGGACGACCTCGCTCGCCTCCCCGAAGACGTGCGCGCCGAAGTGCTCGGCGGTCAGTTGACGACACCACCGTCGCCGCTTCCCCCGCCACGCCCGTGCCCAGGGCGCCCTACGACGCTTCGTCGGTGGCCCGTACGACGACGACGACGGGCGCGGAGGTCCCGGCGGTTGGTGGATTCTGCTGGAGGTCGACGTCCGGCTCGGCGTGCACGACATCGTGCGCCCCGATCTCGCAGGATGGCGTCGCGAACGGCTCTCTCGCCGTGGGACGTTCGGCCGATCGACGTCGTGCCGGACTGGATCTGCGAAGTCGTCTCGCCGTCGAACGCCGCGCACGATCGCGTTCGAAAGCGGTCGGTGTATGCCCGTTCGGGGGTTCCGTTCTTCTGGCTCGTCGACCCTGATGCCCGAACACTCGAGGCGCTGCGGCTCGACCCGAGTACGCGCGCGTGGATCGAAGTGGGCGCGTACGACGCGGGAGGTGAGACGGGAGCTGAGGCTCGCGCTCCACGACCCCCTCGATCCGTGGCGTCTGGCCAAACACCTCGAGATCCCCGTGCACAAGCTGTCGGACCTCCGCACCGAGGTGGCGCACCACTTTCTGCATATCGAGAGGTCGGCCTTCTCCGCCGTGACGGTCTTTCGCAGCAACCGCCGTGTCATCGTCCACAATGACGGACACAACGCCGGGCGGCAGGCCAGCGATATCTCGCACGAACTTGGTCACGGCCTGCTGCTTCATCGGCCGGCTCCAGCCCTCAGCGTGGTCGGGTGCCGCGACTGGGATCCGGTTCTGGAGGAAGAGGCCGACTGGCTCGGGGCAGCGCTGTTGATCTCCGACGAGGCCGCCCCGTGGCCAAGCCCACCCCGCATCGCGACAAATGACGCATCCGCTGGCTCGACGAGCACGGCAAGCGGCAGAGCGCCGTCTTCGACGAGTACAAGGTCGCCCCAGAGGGAGCTGAGTCGCCACCTGGTCGAGGTCGAGGAGATCCGGCGGGGGATCCGGAACGCGACGCCGCCTGAGAAGACCTTCGCCGACCTCTGCGACCCCGAGTAGCGGACCGAGTTGGTCCCGGGTCAACGTCGGCGAAGATGGTGCGCGACGCGATGAGCGACTCAGAACTTCGTTACGCACGGTGCCGTACTCGCGAAGGCTCGCTCGTTTGCGGCGCCACCGTTGGCTCCGGTCCACGGAAAACTCTGATCTGTATATGCCCAGGACATCGCACCGGCGTAGCCGACGGACTTTCCGAAGATGGCGCTGAGCAGCGTCGCGTAGGGCACACCGTTCAGCCCATCATTTGGGAACTCGCCCAGAACGACAGGGAGAGTGAAGCCAAATGAGGCGACAGGAGTCGTATATGGATAATATTGATTGACCCAATCATACATGTGAACTGTGTAGTAGTCGAGTCCGCATTGTTTCCAGGCGTCCTTCCACTTCGCCGCCGCGCTGCCTACCGTCACGAGGGCGGAGCTGTTCTTGTGAAGGGCGGTGACCGTGTCTTTGACGAAGGTCTGCATCTGCAGGAAAGTAACGAGGTCGTAGACCTTGCCCGCGGAGCCGCCATTGAACGCAGGGTCCGCGTATGGGTCCATTCCGGTTGATACCGAGGCGTCTGCGTCGCCATCCATTCCGCCAAGCGCCCATTCCGGCTCGTTGATGACGTCCCACGAGACCACGCGATCCTTGTTGGGATCGGATTCGACGATCTGAGCGACGAGCGCTACAAACTGCATCAGCTTCGCGCGGTTCGTGTCGCTCGTGATGATCGGTGCGAGGTCGTGCCGGCCGCTGGAGAGCACGAAGTTGTCGAACGAGAACAGGGTGAAATTGTAGTGGACGCCGACGGCGGCCGCGATTGAAAGCGCTGCCTGGATGTCGGTCACGAGGGTACCGCGCGCGTGTCCGGTCGGGATTCCGCTCGAATCCAGTTCGACGCCATTGTTCCCGTTGAGCTCCTGAAACATCCACCAGCGGATCACGTCCGCGCCGTGGGATTGCATGTCCTGAAGCGCGGCCTTGACCGTCGTGGCATCCCCCGCAACCCCCGAGGAGCCGCCCCCGAAATCGTAGCCCCAGTTCTGCCAGGCGTAGTTCTCGCCGAAGAGGAAGCGTTTCTCGCAGTCGAACGCGATCCCGCCGTTGGGCGCCGGGCACTTGTCTGTTCCCATGCATGCCGCCGCATCACCCCTCCCCGCTCGACCATCCGTGCCCGCATTGCTCTCCGCGGCGCCGTCCCCAGCGCCGGCGCCGGCGTCGTAGTCAGCCAATGACGACCCGGCGGTCGAGGATGCTTCGTCGCCCGTGGCATCGGCGCCAGCGGTCGCATCAAGGTCGCCACTGCCGTGCGTACCCTCTGCTGCAAGCTCGACACCGGTGCCGCTGGAGCAGGCGCTGGCCAGGAGGGCGAGTGCGATCAGTCCGGGAGTAGAGCGCACGTCAGTTCTCGTTGTCATCGTCTGGGGGCTCGGGCACGACGCCCGGTGGCCTCGGATGAACGCCCATGAGATTCATCACGTGCCGAGCGTAGGGGCTGTCCGGATGGTGCTGCACGAAGAGTTGGGCGCGGTAGTGAGCTTCCTGCAGGTGCTCCTGGACGAGTAGCGCATCGACGACGCGGGAGTCCCTCTCGTCGGCAAACCGGCCATTCGGGTACTGATGCGAGATCTCTCGGGCGAGCCGCGGCAACCCCGCAGGGTCGGAGGCGCGCAGCCGAGACATCATCGACTCTTCGGACTCGACGGGGGCGGCCGGGGACGGCATCGGGGGACGAGCAAGATTCGATGCGCTGATCGCGGCAGGCCGTGCAGCTGGGTGTGGGGCAACCAGCGTCCACGATGCGGATTCAAAAGATGCAGACGGGGGTCGTTCCGTGAGGATCGAATTCGGTCGTGAGGCACGTACCCACGCCGCGCCGCAGAGCACAGGAATCACGGCGAGTGCCGCGAGTGCAGAACGTATGAAGGTCGACCGCACGGGCGCCGATAAGCCTATGCGAATGATGCTGGTGTGCGCAACGCGCAGGAACCGAGCGTTTCAAGCCATAGGGGCATGCCAGCGTTTCGGACACCGCCCTCGCTACTTGAGCGAAACCGCGAGAATTTTCCGCCGATCCCGGGCGTGCCGGGCCCTTTAGGCGCGCTGTCAGGGACGTTGGCGTAGACGTTTGCCGCCGTGACGGACGGAGGCTGGTGTCGGCTGTCAGCTCCGCGTGCTCGCCGTCCGCCCGAGCGCTGTCGCCCTGCTGACCGCGAACTGCATGCGTGTTCTCCAACGATTGGAGCGGCGAGCGCGGCGGACCAGGTTGACGGGGATGTAGTGAGCGTAAGTGATCCAGCAGGCATCCTCCTGCTTTCAACGCTCCGCGATCGAGCATCAAAGTTCTCTTCCTCATTACAGTCACTCCCCGGCGCGAGGTCGGGTGCGCCAGGTCGCAGGGACTATTTCTGGAAGCAGTAGATCGGGCGACTGACCGAGCAGGGCTCGTCGTACGAGATCTCGAAGAAGGCGCCTCTCGGCGCTCCAGAGTCTGTTCGCCGAGGCCATCGACCGGATCAGCGCGGCCGCCTCCGCAGCGAGGCGCGACGCGGGCTGCGTTCGGCTCCGCCACCGCCAAAGAGCCTTGAAGCCGGCGCGGTGCCAGCGAAGACGGGTCTCGGGTTGGACGATGCGCAAGACGTTCCTCCACGTCGGGGTGACGGTGGCGAGTGCGACCAGGACGATCCGATCGAACCGCGCCACGCGCGGCCTAGCAACCGAGCGTTGAAGGACGGCGAGCTGGTGGCGGAGCAAGGCGATTTCCGTGAGCAACGCCCAGTGCGGGCGAAAGGCGTCCGCCACGGCCGCGGCGAGCACGAGGACGGCTTCGAGCATGGGCGCTCAAAGGGAACGCCGACGCCATGGATTTCTCGCTGATCCCGGAAGTAGCCACGACGGCTGCGCACGCGAAGCGCGGCGCGCGAGCAGCGCGTGCTCGCGTCGATCGCGCAG
>CALFNG010000022.1 GCA_937902985.1 uncultured Myxococcales bacterium | reverse complement strand
TGGTCGGCAACCTCAACGAATGGACGTCCGACCCAAACGGCACGTTTCAAGGTGGCTACTGGCTCGACACGTCGCTGCACGGCGACGGCTGCGCGTACCGGACGATCGCGCACGCGTTCGACTACCGCGACTACTCGATCGGATTCCGCTGTTGCGCGGACCCGGAGGAAACGCCGAGAGCGCAATCAGGCACGCCGGACCTACAGGGGGTCAATCTGCAGCGCAGGACTCACGCACCTTGACGGCGACCGGAGTGACGGCTGCAGGACGACTCGCAGCCGCCACAGATCCTCCCGCCGCCGAAGTAGCTCGCGCCGTCTCAGCTCGGCGTGGTCGGATCCATGACCCTGCTGACGAAGAGCACGGCGTTCGTCTGCAAGTCCCGCACGAAGAAGAAGAATGGCCGGTTCACGTTCACCGTCTTCGATAGCGACGGGGCGCTCGTCGGAATGCCGATGACCGCCGTGGAAGCAGCGGCTTCCGTTCCGTTCTCGTCGACTCGCACGAAGGTCGTGAAAGACCGCCTTGAGCTTCACGGCCTGCGCCGTCATGGCGGAGAAGTCCGCGCTGTCCGCGAACGCATCGACCATCCCCAGCGCCTGCAACTGGACGGTGAGGTCTATGACCGGGCCGTGCACCGTGAATTTCGGCAGCGTGACCTGCAGGTTGAGCTCTGGGCTCGGCTGCAGGCAATTCACGAAGTCCCCCGTGAGCCCCTGCTCGACCGCGGCGAACTGCCCTGGCAGCGGCAAGACGACGACCATCGACGTCGCCTGTCCCGCGTACGGGATCTCGACCGCCTGCCACGTCGGACCCTCGGCGTAGCCCAGAAAGTTCGAGGTGTCCGCGGACATCGTGTCGACCTTTACCGTCGACCCGTCGGCGCGCGTGAAGGCCGCGGAGACCGTCGCCTTCGGGTCGAACGGGATGGCCCAGGGCGCGTTCAAGTCGATCGCGTTGACCAGAACGAAGCGCGTCATCGTGTCGATCGAGTTGACGGGCAAGAGCTCCGGGATCTTCTGGTTCGTGCGTCCGGACACCCAGGCGTTGATGGCGACGCGCGCTGGCTCTGGAGCGCCGGCGAAGTCGGCGACCTGGAGGCCGGCGCCGTAGTCGACGGCGAGCGTGTCGAGAAACGCGCTCCGGAACGTCATCGAGACGTCGCCCCCGAGCGCGTCGGCCACCTGCAAGCGCAACCCCTGGCCCATTTCGTCCTGAACCCGGCTCGCGAGCGCCCGATCGAGGGCGTCGAACGCGGGATGCAGCCTCGCGGGCGGCAGCGTGTAGTGAAGCGCCTGCGCCATCTGCTGCGCCGTCTGGCCGGCGGCCCCCGCGTACGTCATCGCGAGCGCGAGCGAGACGCTGTATGGCGAATAAAAGAGATTGCCGGAGTTGCCCTGGGCCAGCCCCCTGTACAGGTCGAACGCGAAGCGCGTGTCGTCGAGGACCAGCTGCGGAAGGTCCGCCATCGACGGCGCCGCGTCCCGCGAGAGCGCGGATTGCCGAACGCCGACGGGACCGGTGCTGGCGGAGCTCCCCCCGCACGCGACGAGGGCCGACGCGCATGCAGCGATGACGGCGCGGGGGACGAAAGAACTCATGGCCAGCCTCCACCGTGAGTAGGTCACGCGTTTCGTCGCGCGCGTGACGCCCAAGGTTCGCGCGTCAATAGTCATGGGTTCGCGGGGCGACGCTGGCGAACCGACGTGCCAATGTGCCAACTCGGCTCGAGAGAGTGGATCCGCGGCTCTTGACGGGAGCGGACAAGACGGATGAGATACGCGCGCGGAAGCGGGAGGCACGGGTCGCCGGCTTGCCCCCGCCGAGAGGAAATTAGGAGCGTGACGGAGATCGGTCCCGAGCAATTTGCTGGAGTGCGGGAGGGGCAGATCCTCGCCGGCAAGTACCGCGTAGAGCGAGTCCTCGGCATCGGCGGCATGGGCGTCGTCGTTGCGGCTCGCCACATCGAACTCGACAGCCGGGTGGCCCTCAAGTTTCTCCTGCCCGCTCTGCTCGCCAACCAGGAAGCCGTCGCGCGCTTCGCACGCGAGGCCCGCGCACTGGTCAAGATTCAGAACGAACACGTCGCCCGCGTGCTCGACGTCGGCACCCTCGATAACGGCGCGCCGTACATGGTGATGGAGTTCTTGGAGGGAGAGGACCTTGCCGAGTGGCTCCGGCGGCGTGGCCCTATGCACATCGAGCAGGGCGTCGAGTTTATAATACAAGCCTGCGTCGCCGTCGCTGACGCGCATGGCTTGGGCATCGTCCATCGCGACCTCAAGCCCGCCAATCTCTTCTGCATACGTCGGAGCGACGGACAGTTCGTCATCAAAGTCCTTGACTTCGGGATCTCCAAACTGACAGACGCGAGCAGGGCCTCGGAGCCACCCGGCATGTCGGTCACCAAGACGAGTGCCGTCATTGGCTCGCCCCTCTACATGTCGCCCGAGCAGATGCGCTCCGCCAAGGACGTGGATGCTCAGACGGACATCTGGTCGCTCGGCATCATGATGTTCCAGCTATTCACGGGCAGGACGCCGTTCCTCGGCGAGACCGTCACCGAAGTAGCCGTTCAGGTGGGCTCGGATCCTCCTCCGCCGTTGCGCAGCTTTCGACCCGATGCTCCGGCGGGCCTCGAGGCTGTGATTTTCAAATGCCTTGAGAAGGACCGCTGCAACCGATACCGCAATGTGGCCGAGCTCGCGCAGGCCATCCTGCCATTCGCCCCAGCGCGAGCGAGGACGTCCGTGGACCGCATCGCCGGCATCGTTCAGGCGGCCGGGCAGTCCGCGGGTCCGCGGACCATCCCGGCCTTGCCGCAAGCCGGAGACGGGACCCTGATCGCGCCGCAGACGCCGGAGACCGTGTCGCCCTGGACGAGATCAGAAGAAGGGAGCGCGAGCAAGAAGGCAATGCTGAGCGTCGCCGCGTTGATCATCGCTGTCTTGGCGGTCATCGGCGGTACCGCCGCCGTTCGCCGGTCCTTGCCGTCGAGTCCGGCGATGGCCTCTGCGCCCGCGGTGACTCTTGCGTCTCCGTCGACGCCAGCAGCCACTCCAACGACGATCCCCACCACAATCGAGACTGTCAGCGATCCTCTGCCGCCCCTTGGGTCAGCGACGCCCGCGGCCTCCTCGCCCGCAGCCTCCTCGGCGGCTGCCGGCAAGTTTGGCCGCCCGCCGGCTGCCTCGCTTGCCTCCCATGCGAAGGGGCTGGACTCGCCGGCGCGCGTCCAAGCGCCCAACGTATCGGCGCAAGAGCAGTCGGCCCGCAGCGAACCCTCGGCGAAGCCCAATTGCGACCCCAACTTCTATCTGGACGAGCAGGGTCAAAAGCACTTCAAACGCGAATGCTTTTGATGGTCAGGACGTTCGCGAGATCGGCCAATGCAATGAAGCTCCAAGCCATTGTCCTCTGCACTTCCGTGACCGCAATAACTCTCTGTGGCGCCGATCCCGCCCGAGCGGCCGATCCGACGACTGCCGACTGCCTGTCCGCGAGCGAGAATTCGCTGACACTGGGCAGCGAACACCAGCTGCGAGCGGCACGCGCGCAGCTGTTGGTCTGTGCGGCCGCAAGTTGCCCGGCCGACGTACGCAAGGAGTGCACGAGCCGCGTAGCCGACGTCAACGCCGCGATGCCGACGATCATCTTTGAAGCCAGGGACGCGGCAGGCAACGACGTCAGCGCCGTGAGGGTGACCATGGACGGCCAGCGGCTGGCCGCTCGCCTCGAGGGAGCCCCGTTCTCGATCGATCCGGGCGAGCACGCGTTCAGCTTCGAAATGGATGGGCAGCCGGTCGTTCAGAAGACGTTCGTGATCCACGAGTCGGAGAAGGACCGGCGTGAAGTCGTCGTTCTGGGGGCGCCCGTCGCACCTGCGACGGCGGCCGTCACGACCGTCCCGGGCACTCTGGCGACGTCGAGCACGACGACCCCGAAGCGATTGGCGGGATTCATCGTCGGTGGCGTAGGGGGCGTGGATTGCCCTCGGATCACGGCGCTCACGCGGCCTCGACGTTGGCGGCGTAGCGTAGCGACAGT
>CALFNG010000021.1 GCA_937902985.1 uncultured Myxococcales bacterium | reverse complement strand
CGGGCCTTTGCTCACGATCCTGCCCGCTTCCAACGAGCCCCCGGCTCCTTCAGGTAATGCCGGAAGACGTATCCCCACGGGATGATCGGGATGAGGAGCACGGGGCCCAGCGCAATCGCTTGGAGATCCCCTTTGAATTGCGCCGTGCTCACGCCCGCCATTTTTTGGGGCAGCCCGAAATCGACGAGCCAGATCGTCTTCCACACCAGCTCGAAGAGAAGTATCGGAAGCATCTGCAGCGGGTAGCGAAGCCCGAAACACGCAAGCACCCACAGTGCGCCGAGCATGCTCGGGATGACCCCGCGGGCCGTCGGCTCATGGCTTATCAACTGCGGCAGAAAGAAGACGGCGCCGCCGATGACCAGCACCAGGTACATCGCGCGCAATACATAGAGCCGGGCGAGCGAGACTTCGCTCTCGGCGGGGGCCGGGGCAGCCGATGAAGCCGTAGCAGCGATCGAGTTCATTCCAATCTCCAGTCTCATCAGGCGACGCGGACGGACGCTTTTCCGGCGTCGGAATCGGGTCGATATTCGAGGAGCTCGCCCGGCTGGCACGCGAGCACGCCGCAGATTGCCTCGAGCGTCGAGAAGCGGATGGCTCGCGCCTTGCCGGTCTTCAGAATCGACAGGTTGGCGAGCGTGATGTCGACGCGCTCGGCGAGCTGGGTCAGAGTCATGCGCCGCTCGTGCAGCAGGTCGTCGAGCTTGACGAGAATGGCCATCAGACGACGCCCTCGAGATCCTCGCGCATGCGCGTCCCTTCGACGAACACCTCTGCGAGCACGAATAGCAGAAGGATCGCCAGCCAACCGATGGGGTGGAAATTGGCGTTGATGCGCAGCGGCACTTGTTTGGTCGAGACCGCGGACGCAATCCCGACGACGCAGATGTGGAGCAGTTCAAGGCCGAGCAGCGCCCAGGCGATGGTCCGCAGGCGCATGGCATTGTCCATGGTGAAAGGCTCGCCCGTGCGCACCGACTCGACGATCCTCAGCAGGCGGCTGAGCACGACGTAGGCGATCGGGGTGGCCAGGATGCCGATCACCATGATTGCGCGCATCCCCGTGACGACGCCCTCGTGACCGGCGACCGCGCCGACGCCGAGCGCTCGCCAGGTCCATTCCTGGGCCAGGAAGCTGATCGCCAGCAGCGCGAAGATCAGGGCACCGAGAATCCCGTTCAGGACGATCAGGACACGCAGGGTGACCCGAGCCGCGGGAAATACCGTCGAATGTCTCATTACGGTACCATCCTTATCGAATAACGATACACTACTTATCGTTTTTCGGCAAGGGGGAAAGGAACGAAAGAAACCGAATGAAACACAACGTGGCGTTAACCACCGCGTCTCTCCTCTCGATCCTCTTCATGACGTTTCACCTGGCGGACGACATCGTCCGCGGGATGGAGCCGGGAACGCTTCCGAACTTCACATGGGTGCTCATCGCGGTCGTCTGGCTCTACGCGACGCTGGTGCTGCCCGAACGACGATCGGGTTACGTCATCCTCATCCTCTCGGCGCGCGGACTGTGGAGCCTGCGCCGGGGCGAGCCCCGGTAGTCCAAGAACCCGAATATGCTCGAGAGGGAGTCCGCTCATGAAGGCCGCCCCGTCCACCATCGACGACTACATCGCCGGCGCGTCGGCGAAGGTGCGCCCGATCCTGAAGAAGATCCGGGCCACCGTGCGCAAGGCCGTGCCGGAGGCTGAAGAGAAGATCAGCTATCGGATTCCGGCGTTCACCGCGAACGGCATCGTGCTGTTCTTCGCCGCCTTCAAGGACCACATCGGCATCTATCCGCCGGTGCGCGGAGACGCGAGCCTGCAACGCGCGCTGGCGCGCTACCGCGGGCCGAAGGGCAACCTGAAGCTGCCGCTCGACGAGCCGATCCCGTACGACCTGATCGCCAGGATCGCAAAGTTGCGAGCCGCGGGGAACCTCTCACGATCGCAGCCGGGCAAGTCGGCTGCGAGTCTGGCCACCGACAGCAAGATGGTCGGCGTACGGTCCGGACGCGACCACCGCTTCACCGGCATCTGGGCGGTCGTCGTCCGCGGGTGCGTCTTCGTCCGGTCGTGGGACGACCAACCGGCCGGCTGGCGAGCGGCATTCGTCGACGAGCCGCACGGCACGTTGCGCGTCGGGGAGCGCGAGGTCGCGGTTCAGGCCAGGGCCGTTCGTGGCAAACGACTGCTGGACGAGATCGACGAGGCCTATCGGCAGAAGTACAGTTCCGCTGCGAGCCGGAAGTGGGTGCGCGGGCTGTGCGGCGCGCGCCGAAGGGCCACCACGATGGAACTCGTTCCAAGAACGCGCGCCTCGAAATGATCCGGACGGGACGTTGATCAGATCGGTTCCGGAGATAGACCAGCGTGGCTGAAGCAAAGACTCGACACGAAACGGCGAGTTCCTTGGGCCTGCCGCGAGAGGGGCGACTTCGCGGGCGAAGACGGGCGAAGAGGGTGATAAGGCTCTTATCCGGCGAGCCTTAGCTCGGACCGGTTCGCCCGTCTCTTCCGGACCTCCAGTGCCCGGTAGTCCCGGACCACCGCGCTCTGAGACATCAGCCCGGGGATCAGAGAGGAAAAGGGTCGGTTTCTCGAACCTAAGTCGCCGTCCTGACAGAATGCCCATCTACGGCCTCGGTTTCTACGCGTCGAAGCTCCCGGCAATTCCCATTGCGCCCCTACACAGCCGCACAATTCCGTCGCGAAACGAAGGTGTGGGAAAACGGCACTCAGGTGAACGGCTTCAACTACGTTACAACTCTCGATGGAGTTATCGCGTCGCGCGGCGGGATCCCGCTCGTTGAGGAGGGAAAGCTGGTCGGCGCGATCGGTTGCTCCGGCGGCACGGGCTCGCAGGACGAGGCGGCTTGTAAGGTGGGCGCTGCACTCTTCAAGTAGTACTGCCCGTCGCCGGCTGAACGGGCGCGTATGCGCCGTCGCCGGTGCGCGCGCCCGGATGGAGAAAACTAGAGACCGCCCCCTCTTGATCCCAAGGAGGAGTCCAGATACGGTGTTAGGCTT
>CALFNG010000020.1 GCA_937902985.1 uncultured Myxococcales bacterium | reverse complement strand
CCCGACGCCGTCGCCGGGAAGCCACGCGATCCGGTATTGAGGCATGCACCCCTCCACTGAGAGCATGGGGCCTCCGCCCACGCCATCCCGTGAGCAAGGTGCATCAGGAAGGAGGGGCGCCCCTCGACGTGAAGACCAGCATTCCCGTCCTCGCTATCGGCGTATGGTCAATCTTCTAGGTCCTGCCGGAACACCGGTTGTGCAGGATCCACGCGACCGTCGATGACGGCCGCGAGCAGACGTTCGTAGGCTCTTATCGCCTCCGGGAGCGACGAGTAACCACGTTCCCATTGCAGCGTATTGCCGCCTGAGTAGATGAGCGTGAAATACCGGCCAGACGCGTACTCGAGTTCGAGAGTGGCGCCAGGCCTGTCGGGATCGCCCGCCTGACCGAGTACGTCCATCAGTGCGACGGACCACTGTCGCCCCTTTGGATCGGTGACGGCCTGGCGCTCGACGTACTGCCAGTCGTCCATGCTCCAGGGCGGCATCGATAATCAGGATCGGATGACGGGGTGATCTGGCGACGGGGCGACTGAAAGCAGCTGGTCCAGCGCCCTTGCGACCTGTGCGCCGGTAAACGGCTTTGGGATCAGGAGGACACGGTCCGCCTGCCGCGACCGAAGGCTTGCGTCCGCCGCCTCCGGAGTGTCGCTGATGATCACGACCGGAAGGTCGGCGTGAGCCGGCTCGTTCCGGACCATGTCGAAAAGCGACTCGCTCATGTCGAAGGCGGAACAGTCGAGCACGAGCGCGTCGGCGCGCTCATCGACGATGCGCTCGCCGAGCGCGACGGTATACCCGGTAGCGACGACGTCGTACCCGTGGTCGCGCAGCGAAAAGGTCAGCAGCTCGGCGATCTCGGGCGTGTCGTCGATGAGCAGAACTCGTCGCCGCGCGCTCACGTCCGGACGGAGCCGGCGGCCGTCGAGGTTCCTTTCTCTCCCGCGGCCGGCTCGAGGTCGAAGACCCAGGCGCGACCTCCGGCCGTGTAGTACGCACGGCGGTCGCTCTCGACCTGGGCCCCCCAGGCCTCGAGAGCGCGCATGGAGAACGTGCGTCCCGCGAAGTTGCCGCGCACGTGGGCCAGCACCTCGTTCGTGTGCCAGTTGTCCGTGAGGACGGCGTCTCCGGCGTGGACGCGCGCCACAGTGAAGAAGCGGTCGTGAACCGCCCCGTCGCGCACCTCGCGCGTCGCCCCGCGCTTCTTCCCTTCGCTGACGATGTAGCTCTCGTGGGCGAGGGCGCCCGGTGGGTGGATCGTCTCTGCCATGGCCTCGCGTCCTACACGGTGAGAGCGACGGCTTCGGCGGCTTGCGCGGCCCCCATGTCCCGGACGTTCTTCACGTCGGCGGCCCGCACGAGGGCGTCGGGGAGCTCGACACCCATCATCTTCCACTGCATGTTGGCGAACTTCTGCATCGTTGCCACGTGCTCGGCGTGGAGATGGCCGAAGCGTCCCTGCAGCTTCAGGTACTCGGACACCGGCCGCATGTTCTGCGGGCGGAACGAGTAGTCGAACTTGCGCTTTTCAGGATCCCATTCCCACATCGGATACAGCCCGCATTCGACCACCAGACGGCCGAGATCGATCGAGCGCGGCGTCTCGTACACGAAGCCCTTCTGGCACGGAGTGTAGATCATGATGTACGCCGCGCCCTTGTGGTTGAGCCCCTTCCGCACCTTGTTCATCAGGTCGATCGGATAGCCCACGCTCGCGGTCGCCACGTAGCAGTGCGGGTGACCGGCCGCCATCATGCGGGCGAGGTCCTTGGGGTACAGCGACTTGGCTTCCGGAACCATCTTGCCCGGAGGCGAGAAGGTCGTCATGCCGCCGTAAGGCGTCCGGGAGGAAGCCTGGATGCCCGTGTTCGCGTACTGCTCGTTGTCGTAGCAGATGATCAGGCAGTCGTGATTCCGGTAGAGGGCGCCCGAGATCGACGCGAGCCCGATGTCGGACGCGCTGCCGTCGCCCGCTTCGCAGATGATGTTCGGAAACGGGCCCTTCCACTTGCCCTTTCGGATCATCGCTTCGTACGCGGCGGCGACGCCCGCGGTGAAGCTGCCGGCGCTGCCGATCTGCGTGTGCGCCCAGGGCACGTTGTAAGGCGTGCACAGATAGGAGCTGTTGGCGACGTACATGCAGCCGGTCGGTCCGACGAGGATCGTGTTGTCGCCCGCCGCCTTGCTCGTCATCCGGTACTGGATGGACGGCCCGCAGCCGGCGCATGTTCGGTGACCCGGAACGAAGGGCTCGGTCTGCGGCAGCTCGGGGTTGTAGAAGCGCGCCCCCTGGTTCGGGCTCGCGAACATCGGCAGCATCTGCCGCTCCACCTTGATCGCTGGCATCACGTCCTCCGAAAACCGCAATCCGGAATATTGATACTAGTCCTCGAACCCGACCCAGTGCGTGCGCTTCTCGATCTTCCCGCGTTTCTTCGCTTCGAGCATCTTCTGGGTCATCCAGTAGAACTCTTTCAGCACGATCGCCTCGCCGCCCATCCCGGCCATGAACGAGACGACGAGGGGTCGCTGTGCGCTTTCGTAGAGCGCCGCGCAGGCTTCGGCGTACAGCACGCCGCCGCTGCTCACGCTGCCGAGCCCCAGGTTGGTCTCGATGACGCCGACGACCGCGAACCTGCCGAGCACGTCCTTGACGCGATCGGTGGGGTAAGGCCGAATCGTCTTGAGCCGCACGAGGCCCACCTTCGCGCCGCGCTGGCGCATGTGCTGGATCGCGTACCGCGCCGTCACGCCGTGCGCGCCCTGCAGGAAGAAGACGACCTCGGCGTCCCCGGTCATGTACTCCTCGATCCACGGGTCGTACCGGCGCCCGAAGATCCGGGCAAATTCTTCGTGCGCCTGCTCGATGACCGGCACGGCGCCTTCCATGGCGCGGGCCCGTTCCAACTGCAGCGGCGGACCCTGCTCCGGCATGATCTGCGGGCCGTGCGAGACGGGGCGCCGCGGGTCGAGCGGGTACGGGTGCTTGTAATCCGGCAGGAACTCTCTCACCTGGCCCGTGTCGGGCAGCTCGACGTCGGTCGTGATGTGCGAGACGAAGAATCCGTCCTGGCACACCATCTGCGGAAGGAGGACGCGACGATCCTCGCCGATCCGGTAGCCGAGCAGGTGGTTGTCGAACGCCTCCTGCGCGTCGCACGCCCAGCCCATGAGCCAGCCCATGTCGCGCGTCGAGAGCGCGTCGGTGTGCTCGGACCCGAAATCGCCCGGCGGGTCGAGCGTGCGGTCGGCGATCATCATCTGCACCGGCATGCGCGTGCCCGAGATCGGGGAGTAGAGCTCGTACGCGAACTGCACGCCGACGCCGGAGCTGCCGGTGAACACGCGCGCACC
Source organism: uncultured Myxococcales bacterium (assembly GCA_937902985.1). GTDB lineage: Bacteria > Myxococcota_A > Polyangia > Polyangiales > Polyangiaceae > Palsa-1150. The sequence continues at coordinate 7,455 of CALFNG010000020.1, read as the reverse complement.
GCTCGAGGAAGCGCCGTGCGCGATGCTCAGCTGCGAGTGCTCGCTGTCGGCCACGATGTATTCGGCATCCAGCTCGCCGTTGGCCACCATCTGCGCCAGCGCGATCATCGTCGCCGTGTAGGGCCGGATCGGATAGGCCGTGATCACGTCGACGTCGGCATACTTGGCGGCCTGCGCCGAAGCGACGCAGCCGTTGATCCGGACCTTCTTCTTCTGCGCCAGTGCGGTCGTCATATGAGCCCTCGGCCCTACTTCCAGTTCTCGATGTCCTTGGCCGGGCGATCCGCCAGGTTCTTCAGCTCTTCCGCCTGCCGCCCGTGCAACCCCGGCGTGATCGCGAACGCCGTGTCCATGCGCACCACACCCGTATCGAAGTCCATTTCGGGCACGCTCTCGAGGCAGCCCGTGGGGCACTCCTCGATGCAGACCCGGCAGCCCTTGCAGTAGTCGGTCAGAATCCTGTAGAGGCCGTTGGACCGCACGGAGCGCACGATGCACGGCTCGGGACAGACGAGATAACAGTTGTCGCAGGCATTGCAGGTGCCGCAGCTGAAGCAGCGGTTCGCCTCCTCGAACGCCTGATTCCCGGAGAAACCCTGGATGACCTCCTCCTGCGTGTGCCGCCGGAACGTCGGCAGCAGCGTCTCCTGCTTTAGGCGGGGGAAGTGCGGGAAGTAGGTCATGTTCATCCGGGCCAGATCGGTGATCACGTCGATCGGGACCATGCGCTCCTGCAGCGGCTCCTTCCGGAGAACCCTGTCGAGGCTGAACGCCACCCGCTTGCCGTCGCCGACGGCGTTCACCACCATCAGGGGCTGGCCGGAGGCGACCTGCGCGATGTCGCCGGCAGCGAAGAACATCGTGTCGCCGAGTCGTCCGAAACGGTCGATCCGGATCGTGCCGCGCTCGTTCTTGAACTCGGCCGGCAGCCACGCGAGCGAGGCATGCTGCCCCACGGCGATGATCACGTTGTCGGTCGGGAAGCGCTCCGCCGGAGCCTCGCGGTCGATCAAAATGGGCGAGGCGTTGACGGCGCCGCTGAAGCGCGCGGGGTAGAGCTGCAGCGCCTCGACCCGGCCGTTCCCGAGCACCGCCGTCATGGCCCGCGCGTGCATCAGCACGACGCCTTCCTCCATCATGTCGTGGAGGTCCTCGGGCACGCACGGCATCTCCTTCGGGTTGCGCTCGACGGTGATCATCGTCACGTCTTCGGCGCCTTGCCGAAGCGCTTCGCGCGCGCAGTCGATTGCGGTGTTGCCGCCGCCGATGACCGTCACGTTCCGGCCCAGCTTCACGTTCGACGTGCCCATGCCGATGTCGCGGAGGAAGGGGAGCCCGTAGATCACACCGTCCTTGTTCTCGCCCTCGGCGCGCACGCTGTTCGGCTCGGTGAGGCCGACCGCCAGGACGCAGGCGTCGTAGTTTTTCTTCAGGTCGTCCCAGGAGACGTCTTTGCCCACTTCCGTGTTCGTCCTGATGGTGATGCCGAGCTCCAAGAGGCGTTCGATCTCGCGATCGAGCACGCGCTGAGGAAGCACCCAGTCGGGAATGCCGCCGCGATTGAGGCCGCCGGCCTTCGGCGATTTCTCGAGGATCGTGACGGCGTAGCCGAGACGCGCGAGCTGGTACGCCGCGCTGTGCCCGGCCGGCCCCGATCCCACGACGGCGACCTTCCTGCCGTTCGGCGGACCGGCCTTGACGACGTCCTTCGGAAGGGCCTGCCCGAAATCGCCGAGGAACCTCTCGACCGCGCGGATGGAGATCGCCTCGTCGTACTGCCCCCGATTGCAGGCCTGCTCGCACGGGTGGTAGCACACGCGGCCGGTCACGGACGGGAAGGGCATGTCTTCCTTGATGAGCGCGTAGGCGTCGAGGTACCTGCCGCGCTTGACGAGGTCGAGATAGCCCTGGATCTTCTCGTTCGTGCCGCACGCGTTGTTGCAGGGCGGCATCTTGTCCCGATACACCGGCCGCGTCGAGCGCCAGTTGCCCGTCGGAAACAGGTCCTGGCCCTTTTCCTGCGACGGCGCCGGAGTGATCCCGGCGAACGGCACCGCCAGCCAATCAGGAATGTGCGTACCTTTGGTCGACATTTGTTTACTCCGTCACGCCACCGCTTGTCCGAGCGGCATGACGTGCAACTGGTCGAGCGCGGCGCGGAACGCTGTCTTGTTCGCGATCATGGGCTCGATCGACTCGATCTTGACGATGCCCGTCGACTTGACGACCGCGGCGATGAGCGGAGCGGCGATGTCGGGCGCGATCGCGGTGCTGCGTTCCGCCGCGCCCTCGGTCGACAGGCGATCGAGGCCGAGCTCGCCCAGCCGGTAGTACAACCACTTGTGGTGGGCGATATGCGCGGCATCGACACACACCATCTGGGCGAGCCGTTCCGCGCCGGGCACGAACCGGATCATGTACTCGGGCGTGTAGTGCGTATTGATCACGAGCGTACCGCCGGGCGGCATCCCGCGCATGTAATCCCAGCCCTTGACCATCGTCTGCTCGACGAGCACGACGATATTCGGCTGCTCGTTCTCGTAGGTGAGCTCGTTTTCGATCGCGCTCTCGCTGAGGCGGCAGTACTTGCGGGTCGGCGCGTTGGTGCGATCGGGGTTGTCGACGTAGTTTTCCATCGCCTGGGCGAACTTGCCCTCGAGCCGTCCGGCGGCGGCGACCGAATTAACGATGTCGCGGCCCTCTTTGTCCATGATGATGCCGCGCGTCCACACGGTGAGCTCGGTGTAACTCATGTCGAAGCTCCCTGAAACCGGCTCTGGACCTGCCGGACGAAGCGGTCGAAGACGTCTGCGAGCTTCTGCTGCTCGGGATGGTCCGGCGGTTCCGCAGCGATCGCCACCTCGGTCCGCTCCGGGCCCGCGTCGATCAGCCGGATCGTGCCCAGGTTCGTGTGCTCGATGGCCCATCCGTCCCTTTTGACAGCCGTCACCGCCATGCTGAGCATCTTGCCGTCACTCTCCCACGGCACGACGATCGCGGTGACGTGGCCCTGGCCGCGGGCGTACTCCTCGATCGCGCGGGACACGACCTGCGGGGATCCGGTGGCGGTGAACGTGAGGAGTTCGCCCATGCCTGCCTCTGCCTCCGTGCTACGCTGTACCAGTGGTCGAACCACTTAGACGGGCGATCCTGTCATCCGGGCGTGGTCGTGTCAAGCGCCTGGCCGCCTCCCGCCGGCGGTTCGGCGGCCGCGACTTGGGTCTGATCGAACCGGTCAGAAAGACGCGGGTGGCCGAAGAGGTCGCCGACCGCATCCGGCTGCTGATTCTCGACGGCACCTTCCCTGCGGGCCAGGCTCTGCCCGCCGAACGCGCACTTGCCGAATGGTTCGGCGTCAGCCGCGGGTCGATCCGCGACGCGTTCCGTACGCTGGAGACTATCGGCCTGCTCGTCACGCGCCACGGTCAGGGTACGTTTCCCCAGGAGCTCGACGTCGACCGGCTCGTGGCGCCGCTGGCTTTTGTCCTGAGCTACCATTATGAACTGCAGGGCGAGCTGCTGGACGTGCGCCTCATGTTCGAACCCGCCGTCGCGCGCGTCGCCGCCACACGCGTCACCGACGAGGACCTTGCCGACCTGGAACACATCCTCGACGCACAACGCAAGAGGCTGAAAACCGGCCGATCGGCCATCGTCGAGGTTACGGCTTTTCATCACGTCGTCGCGCGCGCCACGCGCAATCGCGTCGTCGTCGGCATCATGTCCACGCTGAACGATCTGCTCGCAGAATCGCGCAAGCTCAGGCTGAAGCAGAAGGGCCGTCCAGGCCGATCCATCCTGGGACATGAAGCGGTCGTCACGGCATTGCGGCGGCGCGACGGCGCCGCCGCGGCGGAAGCCATGCGCGAACACCTCGACCAGATCGCCGATCGCCTCCGGCACGCGCCGACCCCGGTTCGTCATGGATGACAACCTGCGCCACCAGCGTGACACGTCCCTCGCTGGGCTCGAGGCCCTTATTCGACGGGGGCATCAGATCAGGAACGTGCCGGCGGCCGATGTCACCCGAGCCTGGCAACAGGACTGCGCGGCCGCGATCAATCAGCTTTCTGGCGGCAGCAAGGCCCACTGGCTCGCCCGCGCCTACGGTGATGCCTTTCTCGTGCGCTCGGCCGGTGGCGGGGTAGTCGTCGAAGTGGACGCGACGGAGATCGTCGACCGGATTCTCGGCGTCCTCGCGCAGGGCGCGAAAACGTTGTCAGGCATGGATGACGTCACGGCAGCCTCCGTCGCGCCTCCGGCGCCGCGCCAATTCGAATTCGTGCACGACGCGGAGCTTCGGCCCGTCCTCGAGCAGACGTTCGCGAACAGCCGCGACGCCCTCGAGCGTGGCGAGTTTGGTCTGGCGCTGATTCTTTCCTGTAGCGTCATCGAAGCCGTGCTCACCGATGCGCTCGACTACGCGCGACCGGGGGCCGCCGACGCGCCCGAGGGACGCATTGCGGAATCGTCCTTCGAGAGGCGTATCGCAGCAGCCGAAAGCGCGGGGCTCATTCGCAGCGGCTGCGCCCGCCTGCCGCCCGTGGCGCGGAGGTACCGGGACCTCACCGATGCCGACGGGGAGCTCCGCGCGCACGCGCCGGTATCCGAGCGCGAGGCCCGGATCGCCGCTCAGGTCCTCCGCGTCGTCATGCGGGATCTCGACCCCGGCCGCTGAACGGGCGCGCGGGCCTCGCGGACCGGCATCCGTGATCCTTCGCCGCGGGGGCTGCGCCGCTGCCGCGCAGCCCCCGCGTCCCTTCACGCTGTCCGATGCTCACGCACGCGCGGGTGCGAGCCGCGCGTCCAGCTCCGTGGCGATGCGCCTCCTGACGATCGGCCTCAACAGGAAGAGAGCCAGGACCGCGGCCGTGATGTCGAATATGGCCGCGACGTAGTAGGGGACCTCGAAGGAGCCCGCGTAGTGCGCGGCGACCAGCGCCGCGCCGTAGCCCGCCAGGATCGAGGACACCCCCTTGGCGGAGTTCGAGATGACGATCATGGCCACGACGCCGGCGACCAATTGCACCCACCGATTGCCGACGACCGGCCCGTAGACGACTTTTGGATCCAACGTTCCCGGCTCTTGCGTCCTTTGTACCTCACCTTTTTCCAAACAGCTACGCTCTTCGCTTCCGCCCCCCGCTCTTAGAACTTGTAATTGACCCCGAGGGAGACGCCCTGCAACTGGCCACCCGCGTAGCAATGCGGGCCGCTGTTGCTCACGCCCCCGGTGGTGGGATCGAACGCCGCCTCCGGTGTGGAATCGTGGCAGTCCGTCGTCACCCCATGGCCTCCCGCGCCGAGATCATAGTGGGCGGCCGAGTGATTGTCCGTGAGCGCCCAGTCGAAATAGACGCTGACGGACTTGCCCAGGAAATGGCGCAAGGCGGCCGTATACATGTTGGCCTGGTTGTCCGGATTGGCGCCGCCCGGCGTGTTGTGCTGTCCGGGATCGCCCGGCGTGCTTCCGGCGTGCGCCCAGCCGACGCTCAGGCTGTCGTGCGCCGACAGAACCTGCGTGATCGCCAGCCAAGTTGCGAGGGGGCGCGAGCGCTCGTTCTGAAACTGGAGATAGTCGGGCAGGCTCCGATGTGTGCGCTCCCAGAGGGCGCTGACCGTCGTCTTGGTCGGGAAGGTGTATTGCGCTCCGATCTTGAAGGCGCTCTCGTCCCCGATGTCGTTGGGATCGAGGTCGGGCAGATCGCTCGTTCGATTCACGTTCTTGTGCATCTCGTATGCCGCCGTCACGTAGAGGGGGCCCTGGGCATACGCGATCCTAGCGCTATATAGGTCCCCGAACGAGCCGTCGTTGCAGGTCGGCGGCAGAGCGCCGCTGCCGGGGATGTTTTGGCCCGCGCAGTCCGGCTCGGCGGAGGGAACGATGCTGCTGGTGTCGTCCCGGTTCTGGCCCGGCGCGTACATCACGTCCGCCGAAAAGCCGCTCCAGTTCGGCGACTCGTACCAGATGGCATGGGGAGCCCGATAGCCAAATTCCACACGGTTGTCGCCGCCCGTGTTGCCCATGATGACGCGGTAGTCGCCGATCATTCCGTTGAACGGGTTCAACCGGTCGGTGGACTTCTTGTAGGGCGTCTCCCTCTTGCCGATCGCGAGGGTGCCCCAGCTCGTTCCCGAGAATCCCAGGAAGCTGTCTCTGGAAAACAGCCCGCCGTTGACGGCGTCGCTGTTATTCGACGTCGTGTTCTTGGTGCCGGGAGTGGCGGAGATGTCGATACCTGCCTCGAGCTGCCAGACGAAATTGAAGTCCTTGAACAACGGCTGCTTCCCGCGGAGCCCGAGGTAGGACAGGTTCGCCCCAATCGCGGGCTGCCAGCCCATCTTGCCCAAGGGCACGCCACCATTGTCGCCGTAATCGCTCTGAAGGCCCTTCGTCGTCGCGTCGAATGAGACGTCGAGGTTGCCGTATGCCGTCACCTCTCCGCCGTGCACAGTCACGAACGTGACCGCGTCACCCGGCTTGAGTTGAAGGAACGCGGGTTTCTCTTCTTTTTTCTCGGCTTCGAGTGGCTTCGCTTTGGATGCCTGGGCCTGTTGCTGGGCGACCTGCGCCTTCAGGACGTCAATCTGCTTCTGCAGCTGGTCGATCTGATCCTTGACGGCAGCATCGTCGGCAAATGCGACAGAGGCGGTGGCGACAGTGAAAAGGCATGCGATGAGAGTCGTCAGCAGTGGCGTACGTTTCATTTAGGCTTACCTCTCTTTGTCTGCGTTGGGCGGAAGGTTCCGCCTGTTCGGGCGTATGGGGAAGGAAGAGACGTCAGACGGCGGGGAGGGCGGGAGGGGCGCGGGGCGAGCCGGAGAAGAGCCACTCGAAGAAGACGCGGCCCGGACGGATCGCCTCGGCGAAGAACAGGGTCTGTCCGGTCGGGAGGACTTCTTCGGCGTCGAGGGCGGGCGTCGACGGGCTGAGATCCGGCATCGACTGGACGCCGTCCTCGAAGCGCTTGTTCGCGTAAAGGTCCGGGGCGGGCGTCCCGGGATTGTCGGCGGGAGACGTCTCGTCCGCCCAGTCGTCCTCGCAGGTCTGCTTGGTCCACGCTGCGGGCGCGAGGAAGACCGCGATCACGACAGCACCGAGGGCGCGGCGGGCGAGAGGACTCTTCATCTCGTCATGGGCGGAATTGTCTCACGTCATCCTCTGGGGAGCATCACTTCAGGGGCGCCACTTTAGCTCGACGTCGTAGCGATTGGCGTGAAAGTTTAACGTCGAGACCTGATTGTCGACGTACCGGTCGAGCGACCACTCGCCGATGACCCCGAAAAGCGGGGCCGGCCTCTACCTTCGCGGGAGCCGGACTCGCTGCAGCCTGGGCCACCGCTGCCCCCGCCATGAGTAAGGCGAGGGCAGCGGCGGCGAAAGTTACGGCCTTTAGGTGTCAGCGCGCGTGGACCACGTCGACAGCGTATGTGGCACCGGTCGAGTGGCACGTG
>CALFNG010000019.1 GCA_937902985.1 uncultured Myxococcales bacterium | reverse complement strand
CGGCATCGGCCTCGTCGAGGGCGTGCAGTAGCGCGTCCAGATCGTCGCTTGCCCCTGCGTCGCCGGGATCCATGACCGATGCCCTTCAGGGTAGCGCCGTCCAAGGCCTGGTGTTGCGGCGTCGACCCGGGGAGTGCGGACGTCGTGCGGAGCGACAACCCGGCCAAGGATGTCCGCGTGCCGGACCGGGGATACGTGATCGCTTTCACGACCGAGCGCTTCCGCGAGGAGGTCGGTCGGCGGGCATGCGTTGGCGCTAGGTGGCCCCCCGCGCACGGAGCAACCTGGTCGATGAGAACCCGCCAGCCGTGGCTCGACACGCACGAGGCTCTGGTGGTACGAGCGGACTCATGGCTACCGGGTGGCCCCTCGGTCGAACGGCCCCTGAGAAGAAGGGGGCCGCCCCCGTCGTTTCGTTCGCGGTCTGCAGCGACTGCGGAGCGGACATCGATTCATGGCGTGAGCGGCTCCTGCCAATCAAGGGCGGCAGCCTCGTCGTTACCGAGCGCGGAGAGCTGGCCGTCCGTGTCGAGCACAACGGAGCCTGTGACAAGTGCGGCGGCGGCCGGGCTGAGAGCCGAGTCGAGGCCCGGGGTCCTCGGCTCTGGTCGTAGGGCTTTTCGGCGTCGGCGCAGGAGGAGAGGCGTGGACGGGTTCGCCAGCTACGACGCCGCCGTCGCGTGGCTAAGATCGATCGGCGGCCACGTTGGGCCGGTTGGGCGAGGGGCGGACGCCCTGAACTGCGTCACGGTGTTCGGCGATCATGGGCTGACCCGCACGAGCGCGTTCGACACGGGCTACCGGGAAGCGGTCCGTCTCGCGTGCTGTGAGTTGTACAAGGCCATGGGCGGGGCGTCGGAGATCGAGCGCCGATTGACGTCGGCGACGAAAGCGCCCTCGCCTTCTTGAGCGCACGGAGACACTCGCACTCCTCTCGGCCTGGGGGCGCCCAGGCCGTCGTCCACGTCGCGGACTCCGCCGCAGAAGGGCTTGAGCAAGGAGACGCCGTCCGTCCCGCGAGGGAAACACGGTGGCGTCGGTCGCTTCGAACCAGGAGTCGCCCCGACGCTGACCCTCGAAACGCGGTGCGGAGCGAGTCGCTTCCGTGTGAGACAAGCCATCTGCGTCGACCGTCCCCCGCGGGCCGCTGCCGGCGAGCCCGAACGGCCCGCCGGCAGGCGGGAACTGTCAAACCAGGGCGCCTGCGGCGCGCTCGAGATCGAGACGCAGCTCGGCATCTTCGGTGTGACGCGCGACCCAGGAGATGGCGTTGGAGGCTCGCCATGCCGTATTGCCCTCGGGGAGGTTGATGACGTCGGAGGACTCGAAGGCATCGACGACGGACTTTTGCACCTGCTTGGGTAAGGTGCGCGTGGCGGTCGAGAGCTGGGTCTTGCTCATCGCGCGATCGTGTGCGGCGCGGATGTGCTCGATCATCCGGTCACGGCCCGTAGGCCCGAGCGCCCCGCGTACGACGTCGCGAAGTGCCGATACGCTCGCTGCGGTATCGAGTCGGTGGGTGCGGTCGGAGAATTCGATCGCCTCGCTGAGGCGAGCGCCGAGGTGCACCTGCTTGAGGAGATTCTCGCGTGTCATGCCGTTGAGGCATACGACGCGAAGTGCGAACGTTCGGAAGGAGTGCGTCCCGTTGCCGAAATCGCTGTTGGACCACTCGCCACCGTAGACAAGAAATTCGCCCGGGATGGGCTCGAGGATGCGCGGCAGGATCACCTTGATCGCCACGCGTGTCTCGGTCGCTACGCCGTCGATCGGGACCGCTCCCGCGCTGCGGGCTTCGCTCGCCAGGGCATCGACGAGGGGTCGTGAGTCGAGTCGGCGGTACTTGTCGCTGACCCATCCGCGCAACTGGCCCCGGACACTGCGTACGAGCACCCGCACGTCGCCCGCGTTGCCGTGGTGCTGCCCGAGGATCTCGGAGGCGAGTTGATGCTGCCACGGGGCCGATCGCGGCGCGGCGAGCTCGCGCAGGTACGGAAGCGGCACGCCGGCGCGTCCGGCGATCTGTCCGAGCGCGAAGTCGGTCGGCTGGTACCAATCGTCGGCGATGCGGACGCGAATGCCGTGGGTGGGCGCGACATCGAATCCGGCGGCGCGCGCGCGCACGATCTGGTCACGAGGCTGGTCGCGCTCGATCGTGGTGATGACGTCGGCGGCGCGCTTGGCGCCCTCGTCGATCTGGCGCTGCAGGATGGCGCGGTAGCGCGGGGCGTCAGGGCTGTCGTCGGAGAGCCTGGTGACGGTCGGCGTCGCTGGCTCTAGGGGCGTGTTGGTCACGAGGTCGTCGGGTTTCGTTTCGTCGAACATGGGCGTTCTCCTTGTGCGAGCCGCTTTCGTCTCGGCTCGTTCGCCCCAGGCGGGCCCCCCGGAGCTCCTCGAGATGCCCGGCTGCATTTCCGGAGGGCGTCCCCTCCGGGGAAACCGGAAAAGCAGAAGCCGGGCACCCCCGAAGGGGGCCGGGAGGTCTCGAGGCGCGACCAAGGGGGGGCCCGCGCGAACGAGCCGAGACGAAAGCGGCGCTCACACCGGGAGAAGCCCGAACGACGAAGCGGGAGACCGAAGGTGGAGAACTGCCCGCTGCACGGCGCGTCGGCGAAGGCAGTTCCGGATCATGCCGCCGTGATCCACCAGCGACTTGTTCTGCACGGCAGGAGCACCGCGCGTGCAGCGGCTCCCGAGCTGCTCGAGACGTGGCCCTGCTAGAGTCTGGCGAAGCGATCGCGGATCTCGGCGCGCAGTCGACCCCCGAGCGGCTCGTTCCGGGCGCCCTTCTTCGCGTCGGCAACGACGTGGGCCTCCAGCTCGGTGAGCTCCTTGAGCTTGCGGAAGTTTCCCGCGCATGTGTCGGCGGACACAACCTCCTGCCGTTGTGTTCGGAAGCACGGCGATCCGGCTGCCGGTCGGGCGGCCACGCTGAGACTGTCTTCGATGGCTCTGCTACGACTCGGGGCATGTACCTGAAGGAGCAGGTTCTGGGGAAGGGGTTGAAGCCGATGCAGCTGTGCTTGACCTACGACGATGGTCCCGGTGCGACACATGGCTCGGCATCGGGTCCGCGCACGCTCGAATTAGCGGAGTACCTTCGCGACCAAGGAATCGTCGCGACGTTCTTCGTCCTTGGGAAACACGTCGACCAACACGCCGATGTCTTGAAGGGCGTACACGCAGCTGGCCATCTGATCGGCAACCACACTTACGACCACTGCGACTTGCAGAAACGCCGTCGCGCCACACTCCCCCTTCTCGAGGAGATCTCTCGAGCAGACGAGGCCATCAGGAAAGCAATCTGTTGTTCGACGCGGTACTTCCGGCCGCCGGGTGGTGCTTGGGATGACGAAGTAGCGAAGGCTCTATGCGCGGAGGAGGACCAGGCACGCACCAACGGAGCGTCGGGGCGGCAACACATCGGCGCCGTCGGTTGGGACGTCGAGATTCCGGGCGGCGACTATGGATATTGGAAAGACGGCAAGACGCCAGAGGAGTGCGCTCGCGCGTTCCTGGACGCAATCGAGGAGCGTCCCGAGAAGAGCCGGGGAGCGATTGTCCTCATGCACGACAGCAACAACGAGGATGACCTGCGACCGAAGAATCGAACCTACGAAATGACGCAGAAGCTTGTTCCGCTGCTCGGGGCCGCTGGCTACGAGTTCGTCCCCCTCAACGAGATCCCTGAGGTCAAGCGACGATTGGCAGCGATTGCGTAGAATGACGCTTCCTCGCCGGTCTCATCTTCCGAGGAGGCGACGGAGCGGATGACAAGCGCAACGCGCGGGGTGAGCACGTGGTCGCGATCATTTTCCCGGCGCGGCCACCGTAGCGAGCCCCGGGACCCCGTGCTTGTCGATCGAACCGCAAAGAACTCAGGTCGTGCACCATTTTGCGAACGGGTCTCGTCTCGCGGTCGGGGCGCCGTCGCTCCGTCCCCACTCAGAAATTCCGACAGTCCGAACTGACCACCGAACCGTGCGACGCCCTGCGTCACGGACAGCCGGGTGGCCCCGCCGTACACTGCTGGCCCGTGCCTCGATCGAACCCCCGCACCCCGTCAGGCCGGCAGGCCGGCAGCGAAGACGACGTCGCAGGGCCGAGGAGCGAAGTTCGTCCATACCTGTCCTTGTGCGCTATTCCGTGGCTTGCCATCACTGCGGAGGGGCTGCCGTTCCTGCGGCTCGATGCGCGGGCGGCGTACCTCCTCTCGCTTGTGGACGGCCGTTGCACCGTCGAGATGATCCTCGACATCTGCGGACCGGAAGTGGAGCGAGACGGGGCGTTGGGCATCCTTGCGCACCTGCTCCAACTTGGAGCCATCGAGCTGCGCCATCCTTGACGACGGCGCGACGGCTTCATCCACGAAGCCGCGCCCCCGCTCGCTCGCGCGGAGCCGGCAGCATCGCCCGG
>CALFNG010000018.1 GCA_937902985.1 uncultured Myxococcales bacterium | reverse complement strand
CGGCCAAGACGACCGGCCTGGAACTCGGGCTACGAAGTGGCTACGGACTGCCGATGGGCGTGGATTGCGTATGGAGCTGACAGTCAGGCTGGAAGCTGTCGGCGCGCCGGATCCAGCAGCAAGGAGGCCCGGCCGCCGACGCCAGATCCGCTGGGAATCCGGGGGGGGCCAGCGAGCAAGCTCCGGAGGGCATCCACGCCCCCCGGAGGGTCGGATCGAGATCTCGCTCCTCGGCGGGTTTCGAATACGCATCGGTCCGTCCCCGCTCCACCTGCCCACGCGCAAAGCCCAAGCGCTCGTTGCCTACCTGGCACTGACGCCCGGAAGGGTGCACGACCGCGAGAAAATCCATGCCTTGCTGTGGCCGGAATCGGGCAAGGTGCAGGCGCAAGCCAGCCTCCGGCAGGCGCTGCTCATGATCCGCAAGTCGTTGTCGTCGCACGCACCGCACGCACTGGGTTCGAGCGACGCGACGATCGCGCTCGACGACTCGCAGGTGCAGGTCGACGTCACGACGCTCGAGCGCAGCGTTGCGGACGCAACTCATGAAGCGCTCGAGCGCATCACATCGGTATGCGTTGGGCCCTTTCTGGAAGGATTCGCCGCTGGCTCGGCCCCCTTCGACGAATGGATCGCGTCCGAACGGGCGAGGTTGCAAGAACTCGTCGGGGAAGGTCTCGAGAGGCTCGCCGAGCTCCAGGCGCAGGCGGGGCGCGTCGACCGAGCGATCCAGACCACCCTCCACTCCTTGCGGCTGGAGCCCTTGCAGGAGCGCACCCATCGCGCGTTGATGCGCCTCTACGCGATGCATGGCCGGCGGGCGGAGGCCGTGCAGCAGTACGCGACGTGCGCCGCGACGCTCGAACGTGAGCTCGGAGTCGAGCCCGAAGAGCAGACCAAGCAGCTTCATCGCGATCTTCTGCGCGAATCCGTCGCGATCCGCGCCGCACCACGAGCGCCGACCGTCGCGCGGCCGCGTCCGGTCCTCATCGGACGTGACACAGAGATCCGCGGTCTCGACAAGGCGCTCGAAGAGGCGTGGACCGGCTCGAGCCGGCTCGTCCTGCTGAGGGGTGACGCCGGCGTCGGAAAGACGCGACTCCTCGAGGCCATGGCCTGCAAAGCAGCCGAACGAGGCGGCGTGGACATCCGCGGCCGCTGCTTCGAGTCCGAGCGGGTCCTTCCGTTTGCGCTCTGGGCGGATCTCTTGCGGAGCGAACCCGCATCGTGGGACGAGGCGCTGAGCCCGATGTCCTCCGCGTCGCGCGCAGAGATCTCGCGCATCCTACCGCGGGTCGGTGAGCCCGCCGCGCCCCCTCCGCCCTCTTCGAACGACGCGCGAGCGCTGTTCGATGCCGTCGGCGAGCTGCTCACGCGCATGGCGGAGCGTGCCCCTTTGATGGTCCTGCTCGAGGATCTGCACTGGGCGGACGCGATGAGCATGCGGCTCCTGTCCTTTCTCGCGCGCCGCATCGCTAGGTCTTCGAGCGTCTGTCTCATGGCGACGGTCCGCGCCGAAGAGATGGCCGGGGCGACGTTGCTCCGAACCATCTTGCAGGAGATCGACCGCGAGCAGCGACTGCTGGAGGTGCAGGTGGGCCCACTGTCGCGCGAGGACACGCTCGCGCTCCTGCGCTCGCTCGCGCCGCGTGCCGAGGCGATGGCCGATCCGGCGGCGTTCGACCAGATATGGGCCGTCAGCGAGGGCAATCCTCTGGTCGTCGTGGAGGCCGTGCGCGGGCTCGAACCCGGAGCGATCACGCCGGACGTCACCCGCTTGCCGGTGCCCCTGCGCGTTCGCGACCTCATCGCCGGCCACGTGGCTGGTCTCGGTCGGTTCAGCCGGGAGGTCGTGGCCACTGCGGCCGTCATCGGCCGGCAGTTCGACTTCACGCTGCTCGCGCGCGCTTGCAATTCCGGCGACCGCCTTCTCGCCGCGACCGTCGAGGACCTCGTTCGATCGCGCCTCCTGCAGAGCTCCGGCGAAGGGTTCTATTTCACCCACGATCGCATCCGCGAAGTCGTCTACGAGAGCTTGCTCTCGCCGCGTCGAAGAGTCCTCCATGGCGCGGTCGCCCGCGCCATGGAGGACCTTGGTTCCTACCGGCTCGACGACGCGTCGGGCGCCATCGGATATCACTTTGCCCGCGCCGGCGAAGCGGCCGAGGCCGTCCGATATCTCCTGCGATTTGCGGTCCGATCCACGCGCAACTGCGGCCTCGAAGAGGCGCTTGCCGCTCTCGAGGAGGCGCGGCACCAGAGCGCGGCGCTCCCCGAGTCGCATCGCGACGCCGCCCTGGTCGAGATCGCCGTTCGCCGTGCAGCGTGCCTCCTCTATATGGGGCGCATTTCCGAGATGGATCCGACGCTCGACCCCCACCGGGCCACGCTGGAGCGGCTGGACGATCCGACGCTCAACGCTTCGTTCCACGCCTTGACGGCCTTCGCGCACGCCTCGGTCGGCAACCGGCGCGGAACCCAGGAGCACGACACGCGTCTCCTGGTCGCGGCCGAACGGACCGGCGACGGGTCGGCCGCGGGGTTGGCCCTCTCGCAGGTTTCTTACGACGCCATGCGAACGGGACAATTCGCGCGCGGCATCGAGCAGGGCCTCAGGGCCGTGGCCAAGCTCGAGGCTTGCGACGATCCGGAGGCCACCGGGTTCGGGTGGATCAACCTCGGATCGAACTATTTGAGTGCGGGCGATTGGCAGCCGGCGCTCGATGCCTTCGCCCGCGCGAACGCCATTGGCGAACGGGCCGCATGCGCCCGGGTTCAGGCGATGGGCACGGCGTTCTACGGCATCATCGCGTGCGTGTGCCGGGGTGATTTCGAGGCCGGTCTGGCGGCGTGCCGTCGAGCCGTGGGCATCGCGCCGGATCCGTACAGCGCCTTCTACGCCCACTGGTCGCTCGTGCGAGCCACCGCTACCGTGGCGATGTTCCAGGCCGCTGGGGCGCCCCCGCTCGCTGCCGGCCGACCCGTGCTGGACGACGCGTTCCGTACGTCTCTGACCGCGCTCGAGACCTACGCCGACGCGAGCAGCGATGCCGCGGTGCACGTCTGGTCCGGCCTCGCGATGGTGGCCCTCGCCGAGGGCCATCTGGCAATGAACGACCTGGAGCGTGCCCGCGCGTACGCGCTGGGCGCGCTCGGCGCCCTGCCACCCGAAGGCGACCCGGTCCTGCCGGGAATTGCGCTGCGCGCGCTCGGGAAAGTCGAGCTGGCATCGGGCCACTACGACGCCAGCCGAGAGCGGCTGACGGACGCCCTCCGGCGCTTCGAGTTGGTCGGCGCGAGGATGGAGGCCGCCGCCACCGTCTTTGCGTTGGCCGAGGTTGCCGTCGCGCAGGGGGACACGGTAGCCGCTGCGGGCTATTTCGGGGCCGCCCACCGGGGCTCCTCCGCGCTCGAGCTGACGTTCTGGACCGCTCTCTCGGCGCAGGTCGCGGGCGAACGCACCCTGGCGATTTGACGGCTCTCGCCGTCGCATTTGACGGTCGGCTCACGACGGCCTCACGGGCCTCGGCGTACTCTCCTTCACGCGTGCCGGTGGAAGCGCGCTGCTCGAAGGAGAGCCGTCATGAAAACGAGATGGGCGCACGTCGCCGTTTTGGGATTCCTCGGGGCCGCCGGCTGCAGTTCGACCGCCTCGAGCGCTTCTGCGACCTCACCGAGCGCACCGGACCGTGGGCCGGGACGCTCCGGACCGGATGCGTCGGGCCCCGGCATGCTCAGCGACGGGTGTCCGACGAACTCCGGATTCCCCGGCGACGACCTGTGTCTCGCGCCCCCCGCTCCGGACAAGGGATTTCAGCTTCACTACGGTCCATCGGACTATGCCGACCCCGCGAACGTCGCGCCTTACGTGCTGGCCCCGAACGACGAGACGGTCGACTGCGACTACATGAAGACGCCGAACTCCAAGGACACGTACGTCTCTGGATACGAGTTTTACATGCGGCAGGGGAGCCACCACGTGATCGCCAACGTGAACCCGACGGCCCAGGCCGACGGCTTCGGCACCTGTCAGACGAACGACATGACGCCAGGTCTCCTCGGCGGATCGCAGACGCCGAAGGTCGACGAGCTGGAAGACCCCGCGCCCGAGAACCAGGGCCTCGCGGTCCATCTCCCCGCGAACTCCCAGGCGGTCATCAACTTCCACGTCATCAACACCGCCGTCACACCCATCTTGCGCGAAGCGTGGTTGAACTATTTCTACATCGATGCGTCGCAGGTGAAGGGCATTCGCGGAAACGTATTTCTCACCGGTGGCCTCGGCTTTTCCATCACGCCGGGTACCTCGCAGACGTACACGTATTCCTGCAGTCCGGACCGCCCGGTCCGCGTGCTCTCGCTCGCCGCGCACATGCATGCGCACGCGACGCGCCTGAGCGCGTGGAAGGTTTCGGCGAACCAACCGTCTCTGGTGTACGAGGCGTTCGACTGGGCGGAGCCCGCATCGCTGCACTATGACAGCGTGCATACGAACGCTCCCCCGAACCGGGCGACGCGGACCGCGGGCGGAAGCTCGGGCCCCATCCTCGTCGAGCCGGGCGATACGCTCCAGTGGGAGTGCGCCGTGGACAATACGAGTGACGAGGTGCTGACGTTCCGGAACGAAGTCTACACGGGCGAGATGTGCATCCTGACTGGCGTCGAGGTTCCGGCCGACGACCCCATGCAGCCATACGACTTCACCTGCTCGCGCGACTGACGAGGATATGGCCATGACGACCAAACGAACGTTCACGACGTTGGCTTCGATCTCGCCGTTCGCGGGAGCCGCCCTGAGCGCCCTTGTCGTGGGATGCACCTCTGCGAACGACGCCCATTCGCTGCAGGAGGCGAGGCCCGATGCCAGCGAAGCGCCGGACGCGTCGAGCGCCGACGAGGCCAGCAGCGAAGCCGGGCGCACGATCAAGTTGACGTGGCAGGTCGCCGTTTCTCCTCTCCTCACGACCGATGGCCTCGAAGGCGGGGCGAGCGCAGGGGCCATCGACGCGGGCGCCGACAGCCCGAGCGACGCAGGTTTCGACGGCCCGAGCGACGCAGGTTTCGACGTGGCCACCGGATCCGAGGAGGCTCCGTCCGACGCGGGCGCCGGTGACGGCGGCTACCAGAGCCTCGCGGGGGTAAGCGTGTGCGTCTACCAAAATACTGCCATCCCTTGCGTGACGACCGATGCCAACGGCATGTTCACCATCTCCGGTCTGCCCGCCGTATCCGATATCGCCCTCACCTTCCGCAGGGATGGGTACGTGCCGGTTCTCACGGCGATCGCGACACCGAACACGGACATCGACGGACTCAGCGGGGCCGGTAGTCCGCTCCTGATGGCCAGCAGCGTTCCTTCGATGACGCCGGTTTCCATCGATATAGCGAACAAGGGATTGGTCACCGTCGTCGCCGTCATTCCCGGCTCGAGCGGTAGGCCCACCGACTCCACCGGCGACGTCGGCGCCAAGATCAGCCTCAGTCCGATGACGGGCAACGGGCCGTATTTCCTCGACCAGACGAACACGGCCATCGTCCCGTCTGCGACGAGCATGGTCTACGAAGGAGCCGTGTACTTCAATCTCGATCCCGGCGACTACGAGATCACAATCGACGATCCGGATCATAGTTGCTCTCCGCTGTCCCCGATCGTCGGACTCTATGGCTATCCCGCTCCTCCGACGTCCGTGAAGTTCCCGATCGTGGCGGGCTACAGCACGAGCGCCGTGGGCTTCTACTGCACCGCGAATTCCGTCATCGTGAACACCGCCGACGCGAACTGAGCGCCTCGCCGATCCGAGCCGTCGACGATGGGGCGGACGACCTCCCCGCAGTGTCCAGAAAGCCATCGTCGCCGATTGTCGCACGATTCGCCGGCAAATCGCAGGCTTGAAGCCGCGGCGGGGTGTGGGCCAGCATGGGGCCCGACTTGAGGCTCCCGGCGCCGGTCCAGTTCATCATCGCGATGATCGCGTACGCGATCAACCACCGGATGGCGCGGCAACTCGACTACCATGGCTTGAGGGGTTCGTGGCCCGCATCTACATCTCCTCGACCTACGAAGACCTCCCGGGAGGAGCGGAACGTGCCCCACGTTTCGGGAGGCGCTGCTCGGTACTGAACCTCTCGAGCAATGCTTGTGCTTTCACGGACAGTGCCCCGTCATGATCGAGAGTGATCGGCCGCACGCCGACGCTAGCAGGCTCAAGGTCGAGCTCGGCCCGAAGATCTGCCCGAGCGGATTCTGGGGCTTCCGTCATTCTCTCGGCCTGCCGCTCACGCTCAAGGGCGGGAATCTGGAAGAGAACACGGAGGGGGAACGTAGATCAGGCCACCCCGCGGACGCCGCGACGTTCATTCTCTTCCGCGGTGCGCCGCAAGTATTGAGCGGCATCTCAACAGATCCGAAGTTCGTGCGCTTCGAGACGCACGCGTGTAGGCGCGCGTCTCGTTCCGCGGAATTCTGACGAACTCCGAAAACCTTGATCATCCTGCAGCGTCGTCGCGATCAAGGGCATCGACGAGGTAATGTGCGCAGGTTGGAGTAGGTGAAGGCTCGGGTCTTGACCCCCGAGCCTTCGTGGCGCGCGCGTCGAACAACGCGCTCGCCGTGGATGACGGTGCCGTCGAACGCCCCCTGCGTCCAGCCCCTCCTTGAGAGGGCGGCCTTCGGGTGGACGGACGATTTGGACGCTGCGTGGGTTGCGCGGAGGTGAAGGCCTTCTGCGGCGGATGCGCTTCGTTGCAGGCGCGGTGCGCGCCCTTGCGCGGGGTCGCGGCGGCGGGCGAAGCATCGCGCGGTCAACCGCGTGTATGGCCGTTCTCCGCTCGGGCGTGCCTCGGGCCGGAGGCGGCAGGCGAGCTTTCGTGCGCGTCGACAGGCGAATGTAACGGATGCGATCTCGACGCAAGAATCGTCCTCGTCGACGACCTCTTTGCCGTCGTCCTCCGTGATGGAGGCGGCGCGCACCGAGGAGCCATCGCCCCATGAATCAGCCATTCCAAGAGTCCACCCGCCCATCGGCGTCGTCCGATGCGCGCGCTGCCGGCGTGTACTTTCCGGCCGCGTGCGGCCGAGCGAGCGCCGTCCCGAGCGCCGTCGTCGTCGTCCGCGGCTGCCGACGCACGCCCGAGCGCCCTGAGGCGGGGTCGTGATCGGGCGCCACCGCGCGGTCACGGCGGACGAGAGCGCGACGATCCTCCGCTCCACCATGCCGAGCACTGGCCGGTAGGGACGATCGCGACCGAGCTCGGACGACACCACGACACGGTCGAGCGCGTGCTTGCGCAGAGCG
>CALFNG010000017.1 GCA_937902985.1 uncultured Myxococcales bacterium | reverse complement strand
CAAGCCATGTCGGCAAGCTCCTGATACATCAGGAGCCCGGGCTGCGTGTCGCCCTTGCACACAAGGCAGGTATCGAGCCATTGCTTGGTGATGCGCTTCAGCTGGCCGAAGAGGTAAAGCTTCGGGTCTTCGCCGGGGTCGCGCCACTTGGTGTAGAGCAGCCGCTGGGTTACGTGAAAGACGAGCGACGATGGGCGCATGTCTTTCATGTGGTCGAGGCCCATGTCGACCCCTTCGCCAATGATCCCGGAGTTGCGCGTAATGGAGGGGCCGATCAGGTCGGGGCTGAGTACGAGGATTGAGTCGTCGTTAAAATCGGCGGTCAATCGCTCCTCGGGCAATTCCACGCGGTAACCCTCGACACGGGGAAAGCGTAGTTCGAGGGCATCGCGATCAGGGGTAACGGCCTTGACCTGCACCGTCTGGCGTGGGGGCTGCGGCGGCGCGATGACCGGCTTCGCGGTGAAATCGAAGGGGATGCCGAACACGTCGGCATACTCCACGTTGAAGAGCCCCTCCTCGTTGAGGTCATAGGATTGTCGCCGCAGGGCGCGGCCGATGACCTGCTCACAGAGCAACTGAGTCCCGAAGGCGCGGATACCCAACACATGGGTGACAGTGTTGGCGTCCCATCCTTCGGTGAGCATCGAGACCGAGACCACACAGCGGATTGCACCGCCGAGCTGACCGGGCTTGCCGACAGTATTCATGACCTCGCGCAGCAGCTCCTGGTCAGTGATGTTTTCGCCCGCGCGCGTGTCTCCTGTGCGCTCTACCGTCTCTCGCCGAAAGCGCTCGATTTCATCGGCGGCCATGCGGCGAAAGTTCTCGTCCAGCGCGTCGCCTGCTTCGAGTTGTTCGCTGTCGATGAGAAGCGTGTTCGGACGCGGCAGCGGATTGCCGGTCGTCTCGTCGAAATTCCGAAACAGGGCGAGGCGGCCGTTTACCGGCGTGGCGGTGCCGTCTGCGTTCTTGCGATGGAAACCCGAGACGAAGTCGTAGACGAGCTTGGAGATCGCCGTGTTCTGACAGACGATGATGAAGCACGGCGGAACCTTGATGCCCTTCTCCTGCCAGAGCTCGAAGGTTTTTGCGTAGTGGCCGTAAAGAGCCTCAAGAGCCGTCTGCAACGGAATGGGCAGACTGAGCGGATCGAGGTCCTCGCCCTGGCCGCGGCCCTTCTTGGGCATGTCCTTGCGGATGTGCTCCCAGAGGTCGCGGAATACGGGCATCTCGTTGCCAGGGATGTTCTCCGCGACCGGAACGCGAGGGAGCTTGACGATGCCGCACTCTATGGCGTCCATGAGCGAAAAGTCGCTCATCGTCCAAGGGAACAGAGTGCCCTCGGCATAGCCCGAGCCGCGAAGGAAAAACGGGGTCGCGGACAAGTCGATGACGCGACTCAAGCCAAGCTTGCGATTGACAGCCTCCAGGCCCGCAATCCACACCCGCGCGGCCTCGTTGTTCTTCTCGGCTTCTTTCTTCTCGTCGCCCTTCAGTTCTTCGTCGTCAGCGTCGCTTGGCTTCTCCCGGTAACAGTGGTGCGCCTCGTCGTTGATGACGAGTATGTTCTTCATGCCCATTAGGTCGGGCATCACGCGCTGGAGCATCTGGCCTTCGGTCTCGAGCGTGTTCAATTCCTCGCCAACGCGCCCCTGCAGGAGCTGTCGGCCACCTTTGGAAAGCTCGATGCGCTCACGCAACTTGAAGACGTGATAGTTGGTG
Organism: uncultured Myxococcales bacterium; assembly: GCA_937902985.1. Classification (GTDB taxonomy): domain Bacteria; phylum Myxococcota_A; class Polyangia; order Polyangiales; family Polyangiaceae; genus Palsa-1150. The sequence goes on along the minus strand of CALFNG010000017.1, from coordinate 1,366 downwards.
ATCACAATTTTGGCCCTGTTCACGTCCTCGAGCAGGTCGCCCGGAACGAGTTCACGGCTGGCGTAGTAGCTGTCGGGATCGTTGGGCTGCAGGACGCGGAGCCGATCCTTGATGGTCAGGCCGGGCGCACATACGAGAAAGCCGTGCGTGAAGTGTTTGCTTCCCGGGTATCGCGCCGCATTGATTGCTTGCCAGGCGATTAGCATCGCCATGACGGTCGTTTTACCGGCACCGGTGGCGAGTTTCAGGGCAATCCTCATCAGTTCGGGATTGGCGTCCTTGCTGGCCGAGGCCAGGTGGTCGAGAATCCGTTTCCCTTGTTTGGATTGGCGAGCGACCTCTGTCAGCCAGATGGCCGCCTCTACGGCCTCCACCTGGCAAAAGAATGGCCGGATGTCGTTGAACCGGTGGTGACGCCAATGCTGAAGTAAGCGAGCCGTTTCCGGCGTCACTTGCCAGTGTGTGGGGTTTGGCAAGGCCCGCCACGCATCGACATAGCCGCGCACCTCATTGATGAGCGAGGTCGTGTCGTATTGCTGTTCCTTCGTCGATAGGCCCTTGCCTTCGTCGAAGACTATTTCTTCCTGTGCGGCGGACCGCTTGTGCTTCTTCGGCTTCGGGATCGGCGTGATGAATTGCGCGCGGCGGCGGTTCTCGACAGTTCTTTGCGTCGGTTGCCCGTGCTCGTCCAGCTCCCAGTGCCGTGCCGGGATGGTGTAGGGAGAATTCAGGATAGGATGGTCGAAAAAAGGGTTGGACATGGTCAAATGCCTGCCCTGAGCTGGTGCTGTTGCACCCGCTTCAGCGGGACCCAGCGGCTCTTCGGTCCGCTCCGCTCGCTTCTCGGCATCGCTTCGTTCCCCCTTCTCCGACGGTACCGCCAGCGCGTACGTGCAAGCCAAGCGGCGAATTCGTGCGTGCGGACGACTGCTTCTCCTGTCTTCCCAAAGCGCGATCGTGCACGGCCATGCTCACTTTGTAGTGGAAAAACGGCCACCTACGCAAGCGTTCAGTTCCAGCCATATTGATGGAAAGATGGCATGCCATCATGATGGTACTCATGCCGCCTCCGCGAGCCTCTCGGCGAGCTCGCGCACGCCGATGGCTTCGAGGTCAGCGCTGACGGGGAAGCGCATGTCTCCAGAGTAGACGACAAAGCGCCGCGCGGGCTTCAGGTCCTCGCACGCTTGATGGAAGCCCCTCTCCGGCTTCGCCGTCAGGCCGCGTTTGATCTCGATCGCCCAGCGCTCGCCCTGGGGCAGGTCGAGCACGAGATCGATCTCCGCGCCTGCGGAGGTCCGGTAGAACGTGGCGAGCGTCCGCTCCGGCGCGACCGCGAGCAGGTTCTCGATGACGAAGCCCTCCC
>CALFNG010000016.1 GCA_937902985.1 uncultured Myxococcales bacterium | reverse complement strand
GCCAGCGCCGCCGCCGCCGCCAGGCCGATCGCGGTTCCGAAGCGGAGCACGAGGGACCCGCCATCGGGGCTCGGGCCCGGGCGCAACGGCCCGGCCGGCGCCGGAGGCGGCGGCCGCGACGGGGCATGCGGCGGCGGCAAGGGAGGCGGTAGCGACGGCGGCAACGTGGAGGGCAATGTAGCTCCCGATGTAAGGCGCAGGGCGAGCGTAGTCGAACGACGGACCGAAGCGCTTCGCTCCGACACCGGCTGGAATGATCCGTCCCGGCCAGCTCCGACGAACAAGCGGTCCGAAGGCTGGCTTCTGGCGCGGGCGTCGTGCTACGGCCGAGGAGGGCCATGTCGAGCAGCGCTTCCGAGGCGAGGGACACTGCCGGGGGTCGGCTTGGGGGGGCGCGCGCTGATTTCGTGGCGTCGCTGGGTCGCAAACTGAACGACGCACGCGACCTGCTGACCGCGCTCGAGGAAGACCCGTCGTCCAAGGTCGCGCGCGACGAGCTCCGTCGCCGCCTCCACGCGCTCGGGTCGGGCGCGCGGCTCCTCCGGTTCGAAGCCATGGCGCGGGCTCTCCAGGAGGTGCTCGCGGTGCTCGATCGAGGCGCCCAGGCCAATGGGCTCCGCGAGACCGAGGTCGCCTTCGTCGCGGAAGTCCTCGACGACCTGCCGGCGCTGGCGTGGGGCGAAGCGCCCCCTCGCGAAGCGGCTCCCACGGTAACCGAGGAGCTCGCCGAAGAGCGCGTCGGCACGCCCAACGAGGGGCCCGGCCTCGCGCCGATCTCGGTGCTGGTGGTCGGCGGCGAGTCGCTCGCCGACGCGCTGACCGAAGAGGGGGCCATCCGCGTCCGCGCCTTCGAGTGCGAGCGCACCGAAGACGCGCCTGGCGCGCTGCAGCTCGCTCGCGCTTACGCGCCGGATCTGGTCCTCGTCGATGCGGATCAGCCCGGCGCGCCCGAGCTCGTCGAGGCACTGCTCGACGACCCGATGACCGAGCCGGTGCCGGTCGTCGTGGTGGGCACCTTCCGCTCGCCCGACGAAGAGTCGCGGTTTATCGCGCTGGGCGTCGCACGAACGCTCACGAAGCCGGTCAACCACGCTGTGGTGCGGCAAGTCTGCGATGAGATCCTCGACGCACGCGAAGGCCGCACGGTGCGCATGACGCTTGGCGAGCCGACGCTCGAGCAGCTCGCTGAGCGGCTCTCGCAGGAGCTCAAAGGCGCGCTCCTCGACGGGGTCGATGCCACGGCCCGCGCATCTCGCGTGCCCCTCGGGGAGGGCAGCGAAGTCATCGGCGCGCTCTGGGGCGCCATCGCCCGCGTGCAAGAGATCGTCACGCAGCGGACCAAGGGCGCGATCCGCTTCGGCGGCGACGCGCCCGAGGGCGCCATCGCGCTGGCGCCGTGGCTGCATCACGACGTGGCCGCGTCGGACCGATCGGCCGCGCGCGGCCGCGGCGCGGGGGCCGACGTGCGCCTCAACGGCCGCCGCGTGGTGGTGGCCGACGATGACCCGAGCGTCACCTGGTTCATCTCCGATCTGCTCCGCACGGCCGGCTGCGAAGTGTACGAAGCGCTCGACGGGCTGACCGCGCGCGACCTCGCCTTCCGCGTGCAACCAGAGCTCGTCGTGAGCGACATCCTCATGCCGGGGCTCGACGGCTTCGCGCTCTGCCGCGCGCTCCGGCGCGACGTCGCGCTCCGCGACACGCCTGTGATGCTGCTCTCGTGGAAAGAAGACCTCCTGCAGCGCGTCCGCGAGCTCGGCGCGAGCGCCGCCGCTTACATGCGGAAAGAGAGCGATTCGCGCGCCGTCCTCGCGCGCGTTCGCGAGGTGCTTCGACCGCGAGCGCGCATCGAGATGCGTCTCCGCGGCGACGGCGAGGTGCGGGGTCGCCTCGACGACCTCTCGCCGCGCCTGCTCCTCGAGCTCGTCTGCGCGATCCGGAGAGACGCGCGCGTCTCGGTTCGCGACGCGACGTTCCTCTACGAGATCGACATCCGTGACGGCGCCCCCCGAAAGGCGACGCGCACGGCCAGCGACGGTGCTTACCAGAGCGGCGAGCGTGCGCTCGCCATGCTCCTGGCCGTCGGGGCGGGCCGCTTCGTGGTCGCTTCGAGCAAGGAGCCGATCCGCGGCGAGCTCACGGGAACGCTGTTCGAGTTGCTCGCCCGCCCGCTCGCGGCAGCGCGCGGCGCCCTGGCGGCGACCACCGGGGCCCACACGATAGAAGTCGAGCGCATCGTCGTCGATGGGCAGGTGCTCGAAGAGTACCTGCGCGCCACGCCCGACCCGGCGCGAGGGCTGCTCAAGCGCCTCGCGGGCGGCGCGTCGCCCCGGCAGATCCTGCTCGCGGGAGAATTCGCGCCGAACCTCGTCGAGGACGTGCTCACCGATCTGGCCGCGCGCTGCGTGATTCAGAGCGTGCTCGGTACCGGCGGCGTCGACCTTCTCGGCCCCGCGGTCGCCGAGGCGCTCGCGGTCCTCATGGGTACACCGGGCGACAGCGATCGGTCGTCGCCACAGCACCGGTCGGCGCCGCCCCCGTCGCGCGCGAACTTGCCGGCGCCTCCGCCCCCTCCGTCGCCGTTGGCGCCGCTGGCAGCCCTGGCTCCGTCCACTCCGACCGCTCCGTTGGCTCCTTCGGCGTCGCGGCAGCCCGAGACGTCGTTCGCTTCGGAGCCGCCGCACGGGCTTCCGCCCTCCTTCGCGCCCGAGCTGCCCCGCCCGCGCTCGTCGTCGCCCGACCTCTCGCGTTCCGCGGGCTCCGCTGCGGGAATCCGCGCGGCCCCAGTGCGCTGGTCGGCGCCGCGACTGCCCGGGTCGGACAGCGACCGGCCGCCCCCTCCCACGCTCGAGGTGGTCAACGACGACGATGACGACAGCGACGCCCCGTCGTCTCTCGAAGACGCCGTCATGCGCGAGATCAGCGACCGTTCGCCCACGCCGGCCAGCGTGCACGGGGGGCTCGACCGGCCTCCCATCGTCGAGCCGAGCGCGCTTCGGCCCCGATCGTCGAATCCGCCTGCCATCGGAGAACATGGCGCCGATTCGCCCGACGAGCCGACGCTCCCGTCTATTCCGCCCGACGCGATCGTCCCTGCGGCGACGTCGAACGAAGAGTTCGCCGTGGCCCCCGCCGTCGCTGGCGACCTGCCGGGCGATGGCGAGTTGCCGGCTCTCGCGGCGCCGCCCGTCGAGGCGGAGAGTGAGCGCGTGGAGCCCGACGAGCCGCGTGTCGCGGAGCCGCCGCCACAGGCGCCGAGCGACGGCCCCCCGGGCCTCACGGGTCGAGCGGAGCCCGAGCTGGAGTCGGAGCCGATCGCGCTCCGCAAGTCGGCCATCCGCGTCCCGGTGTCGCTTCCGCCGGAGGATCTGCACGAGGTCCCCGACGAACCCCGCACGGCGAAGTCATCGTCGCGCTGGGGTCTCCTCTTCTTCGCGTTCGCGCTGCTGATCGGCGCGGTCGTCGGCGCGCTCCGGCTCGCGGAGCGCGGGAACGAAACGCGAAGGGCCCCGCCGGTCCCGACCGCGACTCAAGGCGCGGGCCCGAGCGCAGGTCCGAATGCGGCTCCGGGTCCGAGCGCCGGCGCACCTTCGGGCGCGAGCGGAACTCCAGTCGCGAGCGCGGCTCCGAGCGCGAGCGCGGCCGCGGCACCGAGCGCCGGGGCGAGCGCCGCGCCGGGGACCGCTCCGAGCGCGAGCGCCGTTTCGGGCAGCGCCCCGACGCCGAGCGCGGGCGCGAGCACCGATCTCCCTCCCGGAACCAGCGTTCCCGCTGGCTACGGCGTGCTCGAGATCGCGGCGCCCAGCGATGCGCGCGTTCGCGTCGATGGGGCCGACGCCGGGCGCGGGCCACTCTCGTCGAGCGTGCTGCGCGCCGGCTATCACCAGGTGCGGGTCGATCAAGACGGCCACAATGCGCAGTACGTCATCGAAGTGCGCGCCGGGAAAACGACTCACGTGAAATCCTCGCCTTTGCCGTGAGGCCCGTCGTCGCGGCGCGCTCGCTGGATTTCGCGCTCGTTCCCGCCATCGTCGCCGCCCTTGCGCTGACGCTTAGCGCGGGCTGCTCGCGCCGGCGCGACCCGGACGGAGCGTCGGCGGCGATGCCCCCCGCGGAGACCGCCGCGAACGAAGGGACGGGCGGCGCCGCGACGCCGCCATCCGCGTCCCATCGCGTGGTCCTCGACATCGCGCACGACCTCGACGCCTGCACCCTCGGCCACCGCGGCGTGCTCCTCGACTTCGGCGATCCGTCGATGCGCGCATCGATGCACCCCGGCTCCCTCGCCCGCGCGGACGACGAGACCGTCGAGCACGAAGGGGCGACGTGGCTGCGAGCGCGATCGCGCGTGCTCACCACCAGCTTCTACTGGCCTGCCGTGGCGACCGAGGACGCCGAAGACGACGCGTACGTCGAAGCGCGCGTGCGCGGGCTCCTCGCGCACGCCGTGGCCGTCTCGATCGACGGCAAGCCCGTCAGCGCGTGGTCGCTCGGAAAGGGCGAGACGCGGATCGTGCTCGGTCGCGCGCTCGGACCGCTGACGTTGAGCCCCGGCGGACACGAGCTCACCTTGCACTTCGTGGGGGGCGCGCGCACGACCGACGAAGCCCTCGCCGAGCTCGACTGGGTGCACGTCGGCACGGGCGAGCCCGGCGAGCCCTACGCCGCCCCCACGCGCGGCGACGCGGCGATCGACGCGACGGTCGGGGCGCGCTCGCTCCGCAGCGTGTCGCTTCGTGCGCCCGGCTTCGTGCACTGCTCGGGCTGGATCCCCGCCAACGCGACGCTCGACGTCTCGCTCGCCACTGCCGGCGGCGGCGACGCGGACGTCGAGGCGCTCCTCGTTCGCGACCGCAGGACGCCCGTCGTCCTCGGCACCGCGCACGTCGACGGCGACGCCACCGAGTGGGCGCCATGGTCGGTGCCGGTCACGGGTCTCGAGGGCGACGGCGCCCTCGCGTCGATCGAGCTCGCCGTGCTCAAGGCCGCTCCGGGGACACGCGTGCTCCTCGGCGGCGCTGGCGTCGTGGCGGCGGGGGCCACGCCGACGGTCGTCTCGCCCGCCGGCTCCGCGGTGAGGAGCGTCCTGCTCGTGGTCCTCGGGAGCACGTCCGCGAAGGCGCTCGCGCCCTGGGGCGGACCGCACGCGGCGCCCGAGCTCTCCCGCGTGGCCGCCGAGGGAACGACGTTCGCGGCGAACCGCGCGTCGGGCTCTCTCGCGAACGCCGTCGTCGCGTCGATGCTGACGGGCCTCCCGGGCCGCGCGCACGGGCTCGACGATCCCGATGCACGCCTGCCCGACGGCCTCGTCACCGTCGAAGAGGCGTGCCGGCAAGGCGGGATCGTGACCGCGATGTTCACGGCCAACCCGACGACAGGAGACGCCTTCGGGTTCGACCGGGGCTGGGACACCTTCGTCCCCCACGATCCGCTCGAGACCGTCCCCGCCACGATCGGCTTCGACGAAGCGGGAGCCTGGATCGAAGCCCACAAGGCCGACCGCTTCTTCGTCGTGGTGCACGCGCGCGGGGGCCATCCTCCGTGGGACGCGGCGCCCGAGGACCTGAAGGCGATGGCGCCCGACGCGTACCTCGGCATCATCGAGCCGCGCCGGGCCGCGGAGGCGCTCGCGAAGGTGCGTAAGCACCCCGGGCGCTTCAAGGACGACGACCGCATGCGCGCGTGGGCGCTCTACGATCACGCGGTCGACGCGCACGACCAAGCGCTCGGGCGCCTCATGGCGTCGCTGCGAAGCGCGGGCTGCGAAGAAGACACGGCCGTCATCGTGACGGGCGACGTCGCCGCGAGCGAGGCGCCCTCGGTGCCGTTCGGCGACTCGGAGTCGCTCGACGAACCGCTGCTCGCGACGCCGCTCGTCATCCGGTGGCCGGCGTCGAGCGCGCTCGGCGGGCGCCGCGTCGACGCGCCGAGCACTCCGATCGATCTCGCGCGCACGATGCTCGACGCGCTCGGCCTCGCGCCGCCGACGGCGTTTCAGGGCGTGGACCTCGCGACCCTCGCCCAGGGCACGGCGGCCGTCGAGGAGCGCCCCCTCGCCGCGACGCGCGGCGCGCGGTTCTCGGTGCGCTGGGGCACGTACGTGCTCATGGGCATTCGCGAGCGCGAGACCCGCGTCTGCGATCTGTCGCTCGACCCGACGTGCATCGCCGACGTCAGAGCGACGTCGCCCCTCGCGCTCGACGCGATCCAGCGGTTCGCGGTCGACGCGCTCGCGCGCCGGCCGGCGGCGGCGCATGCGCGCACGTCGGCCGTGCTCGATACCCACACGATGGCCGCCCTCGTGCGGTGGGGACGGCTCGACGACGACCGCGACCGGGAGCCCGAGCGCTGATCGGCTCGGAGTTTGCTTTCACTTCGGGTTCGGCCACCCGACCGCGCGCGATCCACGGTCGCTGTCGACGGCACGCGGGCGCCGGGATACGCCCAGGCCATGCGTCAGATCTGGATCACGCGACCGGGGGCTCCCGAAGTGCTCGAAGTGAGGACGGCGCCAGACCCGGACGTCGGGCCGGGACAGGTGCGGATTCGCGTTCACGCCGCCGGGATCAACTTCGCCGACCTGATGGCGCGCGTGGGTCTCTATCCCGACGCGCCGAAGCTCCCGTGCGTCATCGGGTACGAGGTCTCCGGAACCGTCGACCAGGTCGGAGCGGGCGTCGCGGATTGCGCGCCGGGTGACCGCGTGATGGCGATGCCCCGGTTCGGCGGGTACACGGACACGCTCGTGGTGAGCGGCGAGCAGGTGTTTCGCATACCCGACTCGATGACGTTCGAGGAAGCGGCGGCGCTCCCAGTCGTCTACCTCACCGCCTACACGATGATGCTCTTCACGGGCACCGTGCGGCCCGGGTCGACCGTTCTGATTCACTCTGCCGCCGGCGGCGTCGGCCTCGCCGCGATCCAGCTCGCGAAGACGCGCGGGTGCACGATCATCGGCCTCGCGTCGGCCGGCAAGCACGCCTTCTTGCGGGCGCAGGGCGTCGCGCACCCCCTCGAGTCGACGGGCGACTACGCGGCGGCCGTGCGCGCGATCGTGGGCGACAAGGGCGTGGACCTCGTTCTCGATCCCGTCGGCGGCAAGTCGTTCTCGACGGGGTACGACCTCCTCGGCCCCTGCGGGCGCCTGGTCGCGTTCGGCCTGTCGGCGGTGGCTTCGGGCAAGACGCGGAGCTGGCTGCACGCCGGAGCCCAGGTGCTCAAGGTGAAGAAGTTCTCGCCCCTCAAGCTCATGGAAGACAACAAGACCGTGAGCGGCACGAATATGGGGCACCTCTTCGGCCGCCTCGACCTCCTGAAGCCGCAGTTCGCGGCGCTCCTCGCGATGTACCAGGCCGGCGAGATCAAGCCGCACGTGGACCGGACGTTCCGCTTCGACGAAGCGGCGCTCGCGCATCATCACCTTCACGACCGGAAGGCCATCGGCAAGGTGCTGCTGGTGCCCTGAAGGCGCGATCGAGACGGTCAGGGTCCGATCGAGCCCGCGCGCGTGATGGGCGCCAGGGCACGATCTCCGTCAACTGGCACGCGCCGTCACCACGCGACCGAATCGATGTAGACGGTGCTCTTCGAGGCCCCGCTCGTCTGGATCTGCACTCCGAGCTGATAGAGCGGAGTGATCGCGTTCGCCGGGACAACGACCGTGATGGTGTTCCAGGCGCCGGTCTTGAGGCTCGACGTGGCCTGCCAGTTCCCCGTCCACGCCCAGCTGCCCTGGGCTCCTTGCGCCGCGAACGGCTGCACGGCGCTCACGGTCGTGCCCGACGGGATGAACACATGAAACGTGACCGTCGCGCCGGCCGGGGTCGCGGGAGACGACACGGCGACCGTCGCCGTTCCGGCGTTCGTCTCGTTGAGTGTCACGGCCAGCGAGTGCCCTCCCGCGAACTCCTGGGCCGCGGAGACGGAGACCTTCGAGACGCCGCTATCTCCCGACCAGCCCTGCGTGCTCGTCTCGAACCCGTACTCGGGGGTCGTGCCGCCGCTGCCGCTGCTGCTTCCGCTGCCGCTTCCGCTGCTGCTCGTCGTTCCGCTGCTGCTTCCGGTGCCCCCTCCGCTCGTGAGCGGCAGACCCCCGGCGGCGTAGAAGGCGCCGACGTGAGTCTTCAAGAACGGCTGCCCGTCGGTGTAATTGTCGTTCTGGTAAGAGCTCTGGCAGCCCTCTCCGGCGCCGAAGAGCAAGCCGACGACGCCGTCTTGCGCCCAGGCGGCCAGGTGCTGCGCGCTCTCGGGCCCGAAGAAATACTCCGCGCGATTGTCCTTGTATCCCTGTCGGGCCTGCCCGCTGTTGCACACGTCGAGCTGATTCGAGTTGCCTATGGGGATTTGCCAGAGAATCCACCGCTTGCCCGCCTTGGCGTTCCAGAGCGACAGCCACGACCCGTAGCGGTTGAAGCTCTCGCTGTTCACCGAGGCGGTGTCGCTCGCGTCCCACCAGCGGTTCTGATTCTCCACGACCTTGTAGTAGTCAGAGTCTCGATCGAGCGGGTCGCCCACGAGGAAATCGTAGGTCGCGCCCGTTGAGTTGGCCGCGAGGCCGAGGGGCGACAGGAACTTGTAGACCGCATCGACCTGCGGCTGCAGCGCGTCGGTCACGGACCCGTATCCGATGTCTTCGCCGCCCGCCCAGTCGGAGACGTGAATGCCCACGACGGCGTTCGTCGCGCCCACCGCCTTGCGGAGTTGCAAGAACGCGAGGCCCCAGCCGGCAACGGTATTGGGAAGCGACGACAGCTCCGGCAAGCCGCTGTCGGCGACGGCGGCGTACGTGTTCGGGTTGCCGTTCGATTGCTGCTCCAGAAACCCGTATCCGTCGGCCTCCATGAGAACGACGACCGGCTTGCCGAACGTCTTGATGTTCTGCATGAGGAGCTTGAAGTCGCCGAAGTACTCGGCCATCGTCGTCGCGTTCTGCGTCTTGGCGAGGAACTGCGCTTCGGCGCCGCCGGGCTCTCCGTTCACCACGTAGTACTGCACGGCGGGCACGTAGCCTGCGGCCGACGACTCGTTCAGGTAGTTCAATCCCCAGCTTCCGTCGTGAGCGCCGTATCCCCAGTTGTTGGCCCACCCGTAGGTGAAATAGGCATAACGAACGTCCCAGGGGACGCCGCTCGCCTTCATCCAGCTGCCGCCCGATCCTTCGAAGAGACCCACCGAGAGATGCGACGGGAGCCCGGCGGGAATGGACCCCGCGGCGGTCACCGCGAGCTCCGAGGCCGACTCCCCAGTGGCCTGCGACGCTCCGTCCGCGGCGTTACCACATGCAGGGGCAAGAGCGCACACCACGACCAGCCCCGCGCGACGTATCGAGTTCGTCATGCGGGGGCCTTTAACATCCGGCGCTCGCTCGCGACAACTCGATTGCATGGCTGAGTCGCGAGTATTCTGGCCCCTTGAAACGATCCTGAAGGATTCCGGTCATCTCTGCACACTGCAAATAAAAAAATGAATGCCAGCGCGGTGGACGGGTGATCCGGGGAAAGTGTCCCGAAACGGCGCACCCTCGTGCCCCCGATCCCGACACGGCAGCCGCGCCCAGCGACGTCGGATAGTCTGGTGGGGTGCCGGCCCCCGCCGTAGAAGTGCTTCGCTGCCCCGCGTGCGGCGCCGACGTTCCTCTCGGCCAGTCCGACGGTGACGCGGATGACGCCAGAGACGCGACGTGCGCGCATTGCGGAAAGGCAGTCCTGCTGCCCGCCGCGTACCGCGAGCTCCGTTCGCTCCAGTATGAAGATCGGGCGGTGCGACGCCGGGGGCAAGCGCTCTTCGCCACGCTCGATTCGCCGCCGTGGCTCCTCACGCGCGTCCTGGCCGCGATCTTCGGCGGACTATGGGCCACCTGGATGTGGGACGACGCGCGGGCCACCGCACGGGGCGATGACTCCGCGCCCGCCATCGGCCTCGCCGCGCTCATCGTCGGCACGCTCCTGCTCATCGTGTTCATGTTCCGGTCGGGAGGGTCCGACGCGCGCGCGACGGAAGAGGCCCGCCTGCGCCGCGAGGGCAACGGCCTGCCCGGCTGGGTCCGCGTCGCCGGGCCGCTCGGGTTCTGGGTCCTGCTGTGGGTGCTCCGCGTCGCGATCTGGCGCTAGCCATCGGCTGACGACGGCCCTTACCAAGGTCTCGGCGCGTTCTGTCCAGGGGGCCGGCCGCGCGGTCTGGGAGCCGAGGAGCGGACGGCCCGGCGTCATCGCAAGGGCGATCAACGGTCATGGCACTCGCCATGCGGCGTCATCGCAAGGGCGATCAACGGTCATGGCACTCGCCATGGGGCGTCATCGCAAGGGCGATCAACGGTCATGGCACTGGCCATGGGGCGTCATCGCAGGGCGATCAACGGTCATGGCACTCGCCATGGGGCGTCAACGCAAGGGCGATCAACGGTCATGGCACTCGCCATGGGCCGTCATCGCAGGGCGATCAACGGTCATGGCACTCGCCATGGGGCGTCAACGCAAGGGCGATCAACGGTCATGGCACTCGCCATGGGCCGTCATCGCAGGGCGATCAACGGTCATGGCACTCGCCATGGGGCGTCATCGCAAGGGCGATCAA
>CALFNG010000015.1 GCA_937902985.1 uncultured Myxococcales bacterium | reverse complement strand
AGGGCGAGCGGCGCGGTCACCGCCCATCCGCTCCTCGGCGCCCGCGTTCCCGTGGCGAGCGCGGACGCGGTCTACGAGTCCGCTTTATCGACGAGCGCGCCGGCCTGGCTGACGGACCATCGCGTCGCTGGCAAAGCCCTCGTCCCCGGGGCCGCCCTGGCCGAGCTCGCGCGCGCGGCCGGGGACGACCACGGGCGCCGCCCGTCTCAAGTGACGGGTCTGGTCCTCCAGACTCCGCTCATCTTGCCGGAGAGCGGGGCGCGGCTGGTGCAGGTCGTGCTCACCGACGGCGGGGGTCACGCCGCGATCTACAGCCGGCCCTCCGACGCCAGCCCGACGACCGCGTGGACCCTGCACGCAACGGCCGAGGTGAGCGCTGCGCCCCCCGCGACCGCCGCGCGGCTCGATCTCGCCGAGGTCCGGCGGCGCTGCGCCGACGCCGTCGACGTCGCGGATGTCTACGCGCGCTTCTCCGCGCTGGGTCTGAACTACGGCCCCGCGTTCCAGGGTCTGCGCGCCCTCTCGCGCGGACCCGGCGAGGCGCTCGCCGAGATCGCGCTGTCCTCGGGCCTCGACGCCGACGGATACGGCGTCCACCCGGCGCAGCTCGACGCGGCCCTCCAAGCGGTCATCGGAGCTCTCGCGAGTTCGCTCGAGGGCGCGCCGCTGCCGTTCGAGCTCGGGCGGTTCGTCGTCCACGGGCACGTGCCTTCGCCGGCGTGGGTGCACGTCCGGTTCGAGACGTCGACGGCGTCGGGCGTCGTGGCCGACTTCGCGCTCGTGGATGCGTCGGGCGCGGTGCAGGCCGAGGTGGCCCGCGTCAGGATGCGCCAGGCGGATCTCACCGCCTTCGGGCGGCAGGGCACGGAGGTCGCGCCCGACGCCTTCCATCGCCTCGAGTGGCCCCCGGTCGACGCGCCGTCGCAGCCGAAGGCGCGCCGCGCCGAGCGCTGGGCCGTGGTCGTGGCCGGCGATTGCGCGGCGTCGTCGGCGCTCGCCGAGGCGCTGCGCGCGTCGGGCGCGCGCGCCGAGATCGTCGAGATCGCGACGCTCCACGAGGCGCCTGCCGATCACGTCGTGTGCGTCTGGGACGCTGACACGGCCGATCCCGCCGACGCGGAGGCCGCCGTTCGCGCGGCCACCATGGGCCTTGCGATCGCTCGGGGCGTGATGGGCCGCAAGGAGTCGCCGCGCCTCTGGTGGGTGACGCGCGGCTCCGTGGCCGTCAACTCCGGCGAAGACGTGGCGGCCGCGTCGGCGGCCGTCTGGGGGCTCGGCCGCACGCTCATGCACGAGCACCCCGAGCTTCGCTGCACGCTGCTCGACGTCCGACGCGACGGGCAGGTCGGCGAAGCGCTCCTGCGCGAGCTTGCCGCGGGCGACGACGAGAGCCAGGTCGCGTGGCGCGGCGACGTGCGGCACGTCGCGCGCCTGATGCGGGCGCCCCCCGCGGCCGCGCTGGCGGGCGAGAACTACCGGCTCGAAGCGAAGCGAAAAGGCACGCTCGACGGCCTGGCCCTCACGTCGACGCCTCGTCGCGCTCCAGCCCCCGGCGAAGTGGAAATCGAGGTCGGCGCCTCGGGCGTCAACTTCCGCGACGTCCTGAACGCGCTCGGCATGTACCCGGGCGAGCCGGCGCCGCTCGGCTGCGAGTGCGCGGGCGTCGTCGTCCGCGTCGGCGCGGGCGTCGCGACGCTCGCGGTCGGCGATCGGGTAATGGCGCTCGTCAGCGGCGGCATCGGAAGGTTCGTGTCGGTCGACGCGCGCATGGCCGCGCGCGTCCCGGCGGGGCAGTCGATCGAGCAAGCGGCGACGGTGCCGGCCGTCTTCCTGACGGCGTGGTACGCGTTGCACGATCTCGCGAAGCTCGAGCGAGGCCAGCGCCTGCTGGTGCACGCGGCCGCCGGCGGCGTCGGCATGGCGGCCGTGCAGGTGGCGCGCTGGATCGGTGCGGACGTCTTTGCGACGGCGAGCCCTTCGAAGTGGGACGTCGTGCGGTCGCTGGGCGTGAAGCACGTGGCCAACTCGCGCGACACGAGCTTCGTCCCTGCGGTCCGCGCGGCGCTGGGCGGCGTCGACGTCGTCCTGGGCGCGCTGGCCGGCGAGTTCGTCGACGCGAGCCTCTCGCTGCTGTCGCCTGGCGGACGCTTCGTCGAGATGGGCAAGACCGACGTCCGCGACGCGGTGGCCGTCGCTTCGGCGCACCCCGGGGTCGCGTACCAGGCGTTCGATCTCTTCCAGACGAGCCCCGATCGCGTGGCCGCGATGTTCGTCGCGATCCTCGACGGGTTCGCCACGGGTCACCTGAAGGCGCTGCCCCTGCGTGTCTTCCCCATGACCGAGGCCGAAGGCGCGTTTCGGTTCATGGCGCAGGCTCGTCACGTGGGCAAGCTCGCGCTCGCCACGTCGCGCGAGTCGCTGCGCGTCGACGGCACTGCGCTCATCACCGGCGGGCTCGGCGCGCTCGGTCTCGAGGTGGCCCGCGACTTTGCCCGGCGGGGGATGCGGCACCTCGTGCTCACGGGCCGCCGCGGGCTCGAGACACCCGGCGCCCGGAAGGCTGTGGCGGTGCTCCAGGCCCTCGGCGCGAGGGTCACCGTGGCTGCGGTCGACGTCGCCGACCGGGCCGCGCTCGAGCGCGTGGTCGCGGCGTTCCCGGTGGACCTCCCGCTCCGTGCCGTCGTTCACGCAGCCGTGGTGCTCGACGATGGCCTGCTCGCGGATCAAACGCCCGGACGCTTCCGCGAGGTGATGGCCCCCAAGGTGCTCGGCGCCGCGAACCTGCACGCCCTCACGGCGGGCGCCGACCTCGACGCCTTCGTCCTGTTCTCGTCGATGGTGGGCACCCTCGGCAACGCGTCGCAGGGCGCCTACGCCGCGGCGAACGCCTATCTCGACGCGCTGGCCGCGCACCGGCGCGCGCACGGCCTGCCCGCCGTGAGCCTCGCGTGGGGCCCGTGGGCGGAGCTCGGCCTCGCGGCGGGCCTCGACGCCAAGCTCCAGGCGCGGTTCGTGGGGCAAGGGTTCGCGATGATGGCCCCGGCGCAGGGCATGGCGCTATTCGACACGGCCCTCACGCGGCGCGAGGCGCAGCTCGTCGTGGTCCCCATCGACCTCCGGGCGGCGGCGAAGGCGTTCGGCGCGTCGATCCCCCCCGTGTGGAGAGCGCTCGTTCGTCCGTCGCCCGTTCGCGCGGCTGCCGCGGGCGCAGGGTGGGCGAGGGAGCTGGCCGCGTTGCCCGCGGAGCGACGCCTCGAGGCCGTGGTCCAGACGGTCCGCGCCGAGGTCGCGCGCGTTCTGTCGCTCGGGCGGGCCGCGGCCGTGCCCGTCGATCGCCCGCTACGCGAGCTCGGTCTCGACTCGCTCATGGCCGTCGAGCTCCGCAACGCGCTCGGCAGGCGAGCGGCGGCCACGCTGCCCGCGAACCTGGCGTTCGATCACCCGACGCCGGCGGCGATCGCGAAGTACTTGCTGGCGCACGTGCCGAGCCTGGCGGAGACGACCGCGGTCGCAGCGCAGGCCCCCGTCGCGCAGAACGGCTCCGCCGAGAAGGCCGCGCCGACGGCGACCGCCCGCGCTCCGGCGAAAGCGCTCGCCCTCGCTGCGGCCGCGCCGCTCGCGCAAGCGACGCGGTTCGCGCAGCCGCCGGACGTCTTCGACACGATCCCGATGGGCGAGCGCTGGCTCGCCGACGGCTTCCGCGTCATTCCGGCCGCGGGCGGGTTCGCGCAGGGCATGGTCGACATGACCCGCGCCACCGCCGCTCTGAACGCGCTCGGCGAGGCCGGCCTTCGCGGGACGTTCACGCACATCCTCGTCCGCGCCGCCGCGCTCGCGCTCGCGCGGAACCCGCGGCTCCACCAGAGCATCATCGGGTACCGAAAGCTCACGCCGGGCACCGTCGACATCGGTCTCTCGATGGCCGGCCAGACGACGTACGCGCCCGTCGTCGTGCTCGCCGCGGTCGACCAGACCCCCCTGCGGACGCTCGTGGGAAAGGTCGAGAAGGCCATCGCAGCCGGGCGCTTGAAGGAGGCCGTCGACCTCCGGAACTTGCGGCGTGTCGGCTGGATCACGCCGTTCGGCTTCTTCCGTCGGTTCGTCATTCGCTGGCTGCAGAGCACCTTCTGGTTCCGGCGCCGGATCGTCGGCACGTTCCAGGTGAGCAGCGTCCCGACGGTGGACGCCGCCATTCCGCTCCAGTTCTACTCCGGCAGCATCCTGAGTTTCGGGAGGGTGCGAAACACGGTCGTCGCGGTCGACGGTCGCATCGAGATGCGACCGATGCTGACGCTCACGATTGCCGTGGAGCACGTCGCGATGGACAGCATGCGCGCGGCCGCCCTCCTGAATGCGATCGCCGCGATCCTCGAGGGCGAAGAGCTCGTCGCCGAGGCGACCGACGGCGCGCGAGCCGCACCGTCGATCGACGCTCCGCGCCCTGCGAGGCCTCGCGCGGCGTCATTGCCGCCGCCCGCGGGGGAGTAGAATGGAGGCGGTCGCGTCGTGAGTTCACTCTCTTCGCCCTCCGATCGCTTCGAAGCCCTCTCGGCGGCCGAGAGGTGGATGTCCGACGCCCGGCGGATCGCCGAAGTTCCGGGGGGCCTCGTGCAGAGCAAGATCGACATGACCCACGCGAAGGCGTCGCTCCAGAGACTTCGCGACGCCGGCCTCCCCGCCACGTTCGCGCACCTGATCGTTCGCGCGGTGGCCATCGCGCTGGCCCGCAACCCGAACCTCTACCAGACTGTCTGCGGCTACGAGAGGGTCGTGACCGCGAAGGTCGACATTGGCCTCTCGATGACGGGGCTCGACGCCACGATCCCGCTCGTTGTCTCCGACGCCGACCAGAAGACCCTTCCCGCGCTCGTCGGTGCCGTCGAAGACGCGATCGAGGCCGCCCGCTCGCGAGAAGCCCGTCTCCGGCGGCTCGTCTGGAGGCTCCCCTTCGGCTTTCTGCGCCGCTGGTTGCTCCGGCGGTGGTACGCGACGTTCTCGTCGCGCCGCCGGCTCGCGGGCACCCTCGAAGTGACCTGCGACTCGAACGCGGACGTCGTCGTGCCGCTGCGCTTCTACACCGACGCCGTCATCGCCGCCGGCCGGGTGCGCGACGCGGTCGTCGTTCTCGACGGCGAACCCACGATCCGGCCCATGGCCTGGCTCACGCTGTGCGTGGATCACGTGGCGATGGACGGGATGCGCGGCGCCGCCCTCATGAGGGCGGTGAAGGAGGTCCTCGAGGGCGAGGAGCTGATCGCGGAGGCCGGCGGAGCAGGCCCTCCGGAGGGGGCGCAGGCTTAGAGGCTGGGAGCGGGAGATGGGCCGCAGAGGGCGCAGAGGGCGCAGAGGGCGCAGAGCAAGGAGGAAGGGTTCGGAGCGCGGCGAAGGCGCCGACCTGGGCGGGCCCGGACCGACGCGCCCGAGCCTCCCGAAGTCGACAAGCGCACAAGCGCGCATGCACCTGGCACCGAGCGGGCACGCACCTGGCGACAGCCGCGTCCTGCGCTGCCGACAGGCGCGACCGCACCCGTCGACGAGCCTCCTCGCACCGGCCGGCAAGGGCGCTCGCACCGCGCGGCAAAGGCGCTCGCATCCGCCGGCAAGGGCGCTCGCATCCGCCGGCAAGGGCGCTCGCACCGGCCGGCAAGGACTCGGACGTGCGTCGACAAGGAGGCTCGCCGCCAGCGACACGTGGCCTCGCACCCGGCGGCGGCCGCGCTCGCCGCGACCGACGAGGGCGCCCGCACGATACGACAAGGGCTCTCGCCGGCAGTGACAGGGGTCCTCGTCGCTCCGACAAGACCGTCTGCACACCCTCCGGCATCGCGCGCTGACCGCAGACACGTCAACCGCGCCCTCTCGCGCGCGGTACCCACCCTACTCACGGCTCTGCGCCCTCTGCGCCCTCTGCGGCCCATCTCCTTCTCCTCTCGACCGAGACTCCTCTTTCCTCTTCTGCCCTCGGCGGCTCCGCGGCCCATCTCGCTCTCTTCGAGCGCATCCTCTCCGAGCGCATCCGCGCCCATGCGCTACAGGCTCCTTGATGGGATCGACGCTGGAGAGGCTCTTCGCGAAGGCGTCGTACGCGGCCGAGGCCGAGCCCCGGCTGGTCGACGAGCAGCTCTTCGACGCCGAATGGGACTACATCAAGAACGCCGTGCCCAAGCGCAGGGCCGAGTTCGGAACGGCGCGCGTCTGCGCGCGAAGAGGCTTCGCGGCGATGGGGCTCCCTCCCTTCGCCGTGGTGCCGGGCGGCGACGGCGCTCCGGTCTGGCCGCCCGGCGTCGTGGGGAGCATCTCGCACACGGCCGGCTACTGCGCGGTGGTCCTTGGCCGGGACTCGCTCGTACGCTCCGTGGGCCTCGACGTCGAGACCTTGCAGGAGCTCGAGCCGGGGCTCGCCGACGCCATCCTCACGCCGGCAGAGCGGGCCTGGGTCGGCGCGCAACCGCGGAGCCGCCAGGCGGACCTGTTGATCGCCTTCTTCAGCGCCAAAGAGGCGTATTACAAGTGCCAGTACCCGCTCACGAGGGCCTTCCTCGAGTTCGGCGACGTCGAGCTCGAGCTGCTCCCGGACCTCGGCCGATTCATCGCCACGGCTCGCGTGCCGGGCTTGCCGCGCGACGTCGCGCGCCTCGAGGGGACGTTCGCGTTCGAAGACGGCCGCGTCTTGTGCGGTGTCGAGCTCGCGTAGCGAGCGTCAGGACTCGATGGTCGGCAGGCGCGGATCCCGGTTCTGGAACTCGAGCATCCACCCTGGATACTCCGGCGGCAAGGCGCTGGCCTCGTCGAGGCCCTTCACGTGCTCGGGCGCGAGCTTGACCGACGACGCCGCGAGATTGTCCTCGAGCTGCGCCGGCGTCTTCGCGCCGATGATGACGCTCGTCATGAACGGACGCGTCAGGAGCCAGGCGAGCGCCACGCGAGCCACCGACAGGCCGGTGGCCTCCGATACGCCCTTGAGCGCGGCGAGCACCCGGGGGAGACGGCCGCGATCGACGGGCGGGAAGTCGAACGACGTTCGCCGCGCGCCTTCAGGGCCGGGCTTCGTCGGGTCGAATTTGCCCGAGAGGAGCCCGCCCTCCCTCGCTCAAGATTTCAGCTGCGCGAGAAGATCGGCCGTCGACACCGTGGCCATGGCGATGCGGCTGTCGGAGACCGCATACGGAATGAAGAGGGAATCCCCGTGGCGGAGCGCGCCGCACGAGTAGACGACGTTGGGCACGTACCCGTCGCGCTCGTCGGCGTTGGGCACGAGCATCGGCTCGCTCAGCTCGCCGATGACGCGCGACGGATCCTCCAGATCGAGCAGCAGCGCGCCGATCCAGTATTGCCGCATCGGGCCCACGCCGTGCGTGAGGAGGATCCACCCTTCCTCGGTCTCGATCGGAGAGCCGCAGTTGCCGACCTGCACGATCTCCCACGGGAACTTGGGCGCGTGAACGAGCGTCGACTCGTTCCAGAAGTGAATGTTGTCGGACTTCAAGAGATAGATGTTCTCGCCGTCGAGCCTCGACGCCATCACGAACTGGTCGCCGACCTTTCGCGGGAAGAGCGCCATGCCCTTGTTCTGGACGCACCGCCCATTCAGGGTGTTCATTTTGAAGTGGCGAAAGTCGGTCGTCTCGATGAGCTGCGGCAGCGCGCGGAAGCCGTTGTAGGCCGTGTACGTCGCGAAGTAGGCGACGCGCCCGTCGGGGTGCACGAAGCGGACGAATCGAGCGTCTTCGATCCCGCGGCTCTCGCTCTCGCTGACGGGAAAGATCACGCGCTCGGAGAGGGCGGCGTCGGGCGAGAACTCGAGCTCGTAGTTCGAGTGGGCGAGCCACAGCATGTTGTCGGCCAGCTCTTCGAAGTACGTGACGCTCCCCGACGTGCGGCACTTCTCGATGGCGTACCGCAGGTCGCTCATCGTGAAATAATTGTCGAGGAGGGCCAGGACGGGCTCGGCAAGGGCGCTGTGCGCCCGCATCTCGACGAGCTTTCGCAGGTAGCTCTCCTTGTCGTAGACGGCGTCGTCCACCGGGCGAGCAGTGAGAGCGAAGCGCGTCGGCGGCTCGATGGAGACGCTGTGCCCGGCGTCGACCGTCCCCGTGCGAAACTCGATCGACGAGATGTGGCCCTCGCCGCACGCCCGCAGGCTCATGATGAAGCGGACCGACCCCCTCGCGACGCCATTCTGGTCCGGGTGCGGGACCATCGACGGGTTGAAGAGCGCGACCGACTCCAGCGCATACTCACTGGTGAAATAGGCGCCGAGGAGCAGACGGCGCTCGTCGCTCGTCTCGAGGCTCTCGCGAGCCAGGCCGATGGCCGTTGCGTAGTTCTGCCTGAAGATTCCGCGGATGTCCTTGTGTCGCTGCCGGTAGTCGGTCACGAGCGAGGCCACCATCGACGAGACCTCGGCGTCGGGGAGCGCACGCACGCGGTCGATGACGGCGCGGATGCGCGGCAGCTCCCCGGGAACGAAGGAACGGGCGATGACCCGGCGGGCGTCGGCAGTGAGGCGCACCGGCAGGCGCGTGACGTTCATGGTCTCTTATAGTGCATCCGCAGCCCGCAAAGGCTCGAACCGCACGGTTCGAGAGAATCGCCCGCAATCGTCCACGCCGTCCCCAGGACGCGGACGGCTGCGCCGCCGTCCCCAGGACGCGGACGGCTGCGCCGCCGCTAGGCGAGCCCTTCCCTGGACCGCGCCGCGCAGTCGCGGTACCCGTAGCCCACCGATGTCGAAGGGCCACGCCTCGCAGACTCCGGTGATGCGCCAGTACCTGGCGGCGAAGGCGTCGTACCCGGACGCGCTCCTCCTCTTTCGCATGGGCGATTTCTACGAGCTCTTCTTCGAAGACGCGGTCACGGCGGCGCGCGCGCTCGATCTCACCCTGACGGCGCGGAACAAGGGCTCCGACGACGAGATCCCGATGGCGGGCGTGCCGCACCACGCGGCGAGCGGGTACGTGCAGAGGCTGCTCGAGCAGGGCTTCAAGGTCGCCATCTGCGAGCAAATGGCCGACCCGTCGAAGGTCAAGGGCCTCGTGCCGCGCGAGGTCGTGCGCGTGGTCACGCCGGGCATCGCGTACGATGACGCCGGGCTCGAGGCGCGCCAGAACCACTACCTCGTTGCCGTCGAGAAGAGCGGCGCGGGCGCGGGCGCGGGCGAGGGCGCGAGCCTCTTCGGGGTCGCGGCGCTCGATCTCTCGACCGGCGAGCTGGTCGCGTGCGAAGCGGCCGACGCGGCGACCGCGCTCTCGGAGGTCGTGCGCCTCGACCCGCGCGAGGTCCTCGTGGGACCCGAAGCGCGCGCGCTCGTTGCCGCGCTGGCCGAGTCGCGCGGCGCGCGCGTCGTCCGCGCGGTC
>CALFNG010000014.1 GCA_937902985.1 uncultured Myxococcales bacterium | reverse complement strand
GCTCGCGGCGGCGGCGGGCGCGCTCGGTGTGCACATGGACGCGCTGAAGAACGGCGACCTGAGCGCCGCAGGCGCCCTCATCGCGGGCGCGGGGGCGCTGCCGGCGGCCGGCGCGGTAGCCGCATCGATGGGCGGCGGCGGAGGCTCCGGCGAAGCCGGTCCGGCCGCCACACGCGCGGCGCCGGGAACCGACGAGAGCGCGGGGGCCATCGCCGGCGGCAACATGCTCGACGCCGCCATCGGAAACATGATGCAAACGGCCGCGAGCAAGGCGCTCAATGCGCTCGAGGGCCCGCAAGGGGCCGACGCCGGCGGGGGCGGGGGGGCATCGGACGCGAACGTGGTCGGGCCCGTGGGCGACGTCGACGGCGTCGACGCGACGGACCGGGCCAAGGGGCCGGGCCACTCGATCCTCAAGGTCACGGGATCGCACAACGAGACGGCGGCCGCGTTGAAGGTCCTCGCCACGGTCAACGGCATCAACACGAACATCGCGGGCAGCGTGACGCAGAACGTCGGCGCGGCGCACGTCGAGCTCGTTCTCGGCGACTTCGCCGAGGCTGTTCAGGGCAGCAAGATGGAAAAAGAGATCGGCCTCATCGTCGTGGCCAAGGGCGAGTCCGAGCACGTCGGCGGGGCGAAGACGGCCATGATCGGCGGCGCGGTGATCGACAAGGTCAAGGGCAACCTGTCCATCGAGGCCGCCGCGAACCTGACGATGATCGGCGCGATGCACAAGTTCGACGCCAGCTCGAGCATCACCCTCAAGTGCGGGGGGAGCGAGCTGACGATCGACGGCGGAGGTGTCACCATCAAGAGCGCGATGGTCACCGTGACGGGCGGCGCGATCCAGCTACCCAAGCCGGCGAGCGAGGGAGGCTGACGTGCTCGCGCGCGGTCCCAGCGATGCACCTGCCGTCGACGACGCGCCCTCCGCTGGCGACGGGCGCGCCGACGCCACGCCGGCCGACGGCGACCGGCGCGTCGATCGCCTGCTCGAGCAGGTCGAGGCCCCCGGGCCGGTCGCCACGACGGGCACCGCCGCTGTCAGCGCTGGCTTGCGAGCGGCGCGCGTGCTGACCGTGGGCCACGGCGCCGCGATGATCGCGTGGCGCGGGTCGAGCGAACCGCTGGCCGCGGAGATCGCGGCCGGGGTCGAGATCGCGCTTCTCGAAGAGATCGCGGCCCAGGGCGGCTCGGTGCTCGTGGAGGACGGCCCGCCGCCGATCGTGGTCGGCGTGCTCCAGACGTGCCGGCCGCGGGACCTGAAGCTCCGCGGGAAGACGATCGAGATCGAGGCCGAAAGCGAAGTGCTCCTGCGCACCGGGCGCGCCGCGGTCCGCCTGCGCGAAGACGGCGATATCGAGATCGTCGGCGGCCGCATCCACGCCGCCTCGCGAGGCCTCTTCCGCCTGGTGGGCCGCGTTCTCCGCCTCAACTGACACGCGCGCGTTCTAGCGAGGTTTTTCGCCCGGCGTTCGCGCGTGCGCGCCCGACGAGGCGGGAGCGACGGGGGCGTTCTGGCCCTGCACGCGGCCCCAGAGCGACTCCGGGCCGCCCTCGAGGGTGTCGTCTTTGAGGGCGAAGTTTCGCTCGAGCTCCATCTTGTGCAAGACGCGGCCGCCCGAGTCCTTCGACTCGATCTCCTCGAAGAACTTGACGCCGCTGGAGCCGTATTCGGGAGACGATGTCAGGTGGTACTCGAGCTGGCCGATGACGCCCGGCTCGCTCCCGCTGCCGAAGGCGCGCTGCTCGGTGGTTAGCGTGCGCAGCCGATCGAGGTGGCCTCCGCCCGGGTGGTAGAGCGTGACCGTGCTCGCGCACGGGCTCGACTTGGGCTGATCTTCGCAGCCGTCGTCGATCACGGTGACGATCATCTCGGTGCCGATGCGCTCGGCCTGCAGCGTGGTCTTGCTCGGGGGGCGGCGATGGACGCCGACCGCGTAGACCTCGGCTGACGTCTCGGTCGCGCGCACGATCGCGAGGGGTCCGCCCTCGCTGCCGTCGGGCCATCGATGCGTGCGCAGCCAGACGATTCGCAAGCGATCGCCGGCGTTGCCATAGACGATGTCGCCCTCCTTGACGGCGAGCGCCTGGGCGCGGACGGTGGCCCCGGCGAGGATCGGATCGTCGAAGACGCGATCGCCGGTGCACGCTTCGGCCCCGACAGGCAGCTCGTGCTTCGACGCGTCGTAGCGGGGGAAGACGACGCGCCACACTTCGTCTTCGGTGAGGTTACGGAGGCCGCTGGCGTTCACCCTGGGCGACAGGGCCACGACGCAGGCGGGGAGCGGCACGGTCGTTCGCGGGGTGTCCTCGAGGTGCGGGGGCCGTTCGCCTCCGCCGCACCCCGCGCCAGCGGCGCCCATGCCGCCGCCGAGGAGACCGAGAACGCCGAGCATCGAGAACGTCCGAACGATTTCGGGCTGCCGCATGCCGCTCATCTAAGCGGCAGCGCCGCTCCCGATCAAGGGTGCGGTTCTCGACGCCGGCGAACCCATCACGTCGTCGCGGCCCAGTCGTCCATGAAGGTCGTCTTGCCGTCGTTGTCGGCGACTTCGATCTTCTGGAAGGTGAACGACCACTCTTCGAGCTCCATCGTGTCGTCGCCGCCGGTGTGGCGCGAGCTCGACTCGTCGTCCGACTCGGGGTCGTCGGTGAACCGACGGATGGCCGCGAACGAGGCATTCGTCAGCTTGATCGTCTGGTAGGTGTACTCTTCGCCGCTGTCCTTGGTCTTGATGAACTCGATGTTCACCGTCTTGATGCTCTCGTTCGTCACGAGCGAGTTGAGCGCGAGCGGGGACGTCGCCCCCCACTCCTTGGTGATCTTGACGGGCTTCCATTGGCGCTTGCCGCTGGCCTGCCCCGTCGCGATGTCGCGCGGCGACTGAAGATCGTTGGTGAACGAGAGGACCGGGATCCAGTTCTTCGAAGCGGATGCCTGAAGCCCTTCGCCGGGGTACTTCCCGCTCTTCACTCCCTCTACGTTGATGCGTGCTTGATATGCCATGACGTCCTTGCTCCCGCGGAGTTGCAGCCCGAAGACATGATGTTCGACGCAGTCGAAGTTCTTATTGGGTGTCCGACCAGTTATCCATCATCGTGGTCTTGCCGTCGGCGTCGTCGAGCTGGATCTTCTGGAAGGTGAACGACCACTCTTCGAGTTCCATCGTGTCGTCCGCCGACTTGTGGCGCGAGCTCGACTCGCCCGTCGTGGAGTTGCCGGTGAAGCGCCGCACGCCGGCGAGGGTGGCCTTGGTGAGGGTGAGCGTCTGGTAGGTGTATTCGGTCCCGTCGTCCTTGACCTTGATGAACTCGATGTCGATCTCGGTGAGGGCCTCGTTCGTGGAGCACGCCTGGAGGGCCTGGGGCGACGCCGCCCCCCACTCCTTGGTGATCTTGACCGCGCCCCACTGCCGCTTGCCGCTGGCTTGCCCGGTCGCGATGTCGCGAGGCGACTGCACCTCGTTCGAGAACGCGAGAACGGGAATCCAGTTCGAGCCCGCGGACGTCTGCAGGCCCTCGCCCTTGAACTGCCCCTGCTTGGTTCCCTTGACCTTGATACGTGCTTGATATGCCATGGCGTGCTTGCTCCCTCGTGTTCGTCGTGTTCGTCGAGCCGCGGCTGGGTACCCCGACCGCTATCGTCTGCTTCGCGACCCTCCGTGTCCGCAATCGCCGTGACGGCGGACAACGCGTGGCGCTAGGCTATCGGAGCGGCGGGGTGACCACAAACAGACTCTTGCTCCGCACTCCGCATTCACTTTGCGTCCGGCCGACCTGGAAGTCATGTCCTCCAAACGGGTGATGCGCGATGATTCCCGGCGCGGCCTCGCGTCATGCGAGACTTGAGCATGGCCGGCGCCACCCTCCTGTCGCGGATCCGCACCTCGGAGAGCGCTCCGACGCACGCCGCGTCGGACCGCGAGCTCCGTGCCAGCATCCTCGAGAACCTGGTGCACATGTGCGGTACGCGCCTGGGCACGATGCTCACGTGCCCCGACTATGGAATCGCTGATGTCAGCGAAATGATTCACGCTTTCCCCGATGCGATCCATCTCATGGGGCAGACGCTACGTCACACGATCCGGACGTACGAGCCTCGCCTGCAAAACGTTCAGATCGTTCACGTCCCAAGCGAAGGGCTCGATCTCACGCTCCGCTTCTCCATCAACGCGCGCGTCGTGGTCGACGGCTCGAAGCGGGCGATTCAGTTCGAGACCCTTCTCGACGCATCGCGACGAGTCACGGTCCGCTGACGGCACGTCGATGTTCAACAAGTACTATCAAGACGAGCTCGCGTACCTGAGGGAGCTCGGGCGAGAGTTCGGGCGCGCCTACCCGGCGCTGGCGCCGATGCTGGCGGGGAGCGGCGCGGATCCGGACGTCGAGCGGCTGCTCGAGGGCGTCGCATTCTTGACGGGCCGGATCCGCCAGAAGCTCGACGACGAGATGCCCGAGTTCGTGCACTCGCTCGCAGCGCTGCTCTTTCCGCATCTCGTGCGGCCGGTGCCCAGCGCGTCGATCCTCGAGATGAAGCCGATCGCCAACGCGCTGCGCGGCAGCCAGATCGTGCCGGCGGGGACCGAGTTCGCGAGCGTCGCCGTCGATGGCGCCTCGTGCACGTTTCAGTCGACGACGGCCTGCGAACTCAATCCCCTCGCCATCGAGTCCGTTCGCCTCGAGCCGTTGCCCGGGGGCCAGCAGCAGATCGCCGTGGTGATCCGCAGCACGAGCGGAGCGCCGCTGGCCCTCGCATCGCCGGAGGCTTTGCGCCTCCATTTCACGGGCGAACCGCAGGTGGCCTTCGGCCTGCTCCTCGCGATCCTGCGCCAGCTCAAAGACGTCACGCTGAGCATCAACCCGGAGGGGAGTGAGCGCGGCGGCCCGACGCGCGAGCTCTCGCTGGGGACCCAGGTCTTGCGGTGGGTGGGCTTCGAGGAAGACGAGGGCCTCCTCCCGATGGGGCGGCATGTCTTTCCCGGCTTCCGTCTGCTCGAAGAATATTACGTCTTGCCGTCGAAATTCGCGTTCGTCGACGTCGCCGACCTGCGGCGCGTCGGAGAGGTCGACAAGGAGGCGCAGGTTGCCACGCTCTGCTTTCGTCTCGAGCGCCCCCTCCCGCCGTCCACGCGCATCTCCGCGCAGAACGTCCGGCTCCACTGCGTGCCGATCGTCAACGTCTTCCAGACCACCGCGGACCCGATCCGACCGTCGCCGGAGCGCGAGCGATTCCTCGTTCGCGTCGCGGGGCTCCCGCCGTCGCACGGCGAGGTCTACGCCGTCACGAACGTGCGAGCCATCCTGCGAGGGTCGAACGCCCGCGCGACGATCCCGGCGTTCTACGAGTTCGCCCACGGCGAGGCGGCGACGAACGGCTTCTACACGACCCACCTTTCTCCGAGCGTCACGGGCGACGGCGCGGACCTCTCGATGTCGTTCGGAGCCCCCGAAGGCAGCGGAGTCTTCGTCGACGCCGAGACCATCTCGATCGATTTGCTCGCCACCAACCGTTCGGTCACGCGCGCGCTACGCCCGGGCGACGTGAGCGTGCACACGGCGAGCTCCCCGGCGTTCGTCACGTTCGCGAATCTGACGGCCGTGACCCCGCACGTGCCGCCGCCGCTCGGTCGCGAGCTGCAATGGCGCGCGGTCGCGCACACGGCCACCAATCTCCGCTCGCTGACGGAGCCTGCCGTCTTGCGGGCCATCCTCGAGGTCTACAACCTCCACGCCATCGTCGATCGCCAGGCGGCGCGCGCGAACGAGCTGCGGGTCGCGGCCATCCGCGACGTGCGCGTGCGTCCCGAAGAGCGCCTTTACCGGGGAGCGGCCGTGCGCGGCGTGGGGATCGACGTCGATCTCGACGAAGAGGGCTTCTCCGGCGACGGCGACCTTTTTCTCTTCAGCGCCGTGCTCGATCGCCTCCTCGGCGAGCGCGTCTCCATCAACTCGTTTTCTCACGCGACTTTCCGTGGAACCAGGTCGAAGCTCGAATTTCGATGGCCCCCCCGCAACGGCAACCTGAGACTCTTCTAGCCAGGCTGGAGCGCACGGGGCCTCGCTTCGGCTTCTTCCAGGCCGTGCAGCTCATTCACCGGCTCATGCCCGGCGCCGTGCGCGTCGGCGAGCTCGGTCCGCCGCAGGCCGAAGCGATCCGGTTCCTGCACGACCCTAGCCTCGTCTTCCACTCGAGCGACATCGCGTCCATCCGGGTCGTCCCGCAACCCGACGGGCCGGCCCGCATCGACGTGACGACGACGTTCCTGGGCCTCATCGGTCCGTCGTCCCCGCTCGCGACGGTCTTCAGCGAAGACGTGCTGAACGCCGAGTTTCGCGACCAGCCCTCGCTGCGCTCATTTTACGATCTCTTCCACCACCGACTCATCAGCCTCTTCTTCCGCAGCTGGCACAGAGCGCGGTTCTCCGCGGCCTTCCAGCCCGAAGGGACCGATCCCTTCACGCGCCGCATGCTCGCGTTCGTCGGGGTCGATCTGGAAGGCGCCGCACCGCAGCGAGGCCTCGGTCCGCTCGACCTCCTGGCCCTGGCTCCCCTTCTGGTCGCGGGCGGGCGCACGGCCCGGACGCTCCAGATCGCGCTCGAGCGCGTCGTGAAAGGGAGCGTCCGGATCGATCAATTCGTCGCCCGAACGGTGCAGATCGGCCAGGACCAGCGCTGCTTGCTCGGCGTGCAGAACTGCACGCTCGACGCCGACTTCGCGATCGGGTCCACAGTGACCGATTGCTCCGGTCGCTTTCGCGTCGTCGTCGGACCGGTCGACTACGCGACGTTCGAGTCGTTCATGCCAGGCGGGCGCGAGCACGCCCGCCTGCGTGACGTCATCATGCAGCTGTCGCCCGGTCACCTGGAGCCCGAGCTCGAGATCTTCGTGGGCGCCGCGCACACGCCGCGCTTTCAGCTCGGGCGTGAGGCTGGCAGCCAGCTCGGCGTGAGTACCCACCTGACGAGCGGCGAGCAAAAGTCGATGCGTGCACGCGTCACCTTGAGCGAAGACATCCACGAAGCGACGGCCCGTTTCGTCGCCGAAGACCGCGTCGCCTGAACACGCGACGCCTCCGGCGGCCAGGCTCGCGGATCGAGAAGCCGGGATCTACGGAACCTCCATGGTCTCGAGGACGCGGCGTAGCTCCGGGCCGGGGGCGCCAACGTTCTCGGCGTGATGGACGATCTGCGCGAGGACGACGCGATGATCGCCGTGAACGATGTACTCGTGCGAGTAGTTGACGAGCGGCCCCTTCGCTCCGGTGACCGTGCGCTTGAGCACGTAGGCGAGCCCCTGCCCGTTGGCGGTCGCCATGGGCACTCGCTTGCTCATGAACTCCGCCCCCGCTTTGGTGGCTTCGTCTTCGTACTCCGCGAGGACGTCGGACCATGAGCCGACGGCGTCGTCGAGTTCGTACATCGTGAAGAGGTAGGCGTGCGGAGCGACGTACTCGACGTACCGGCGCTTGGGCGGACCGCCAGCGGAGCGCACGATCCACGTCCGCGGCCGCGAGAGGTGCACGGTCCCGTCGAATACGCTGACGCCGTCGTACGCCGAGAGCGGGGGAACCGAGGGCGCGTCGAGCGGCGAATAGGCCCACTCGGTCGCCTGCGCGGCGGGTCCGGCAACGGAATCGGTCTGGTAAAAGACGTGATCCTGCGGGCCCTGCGCGTGATGGGATCCGCACCCGGTAGCTCCCGCCAAGGCGCCTGAGACGAATGCCACTGAGAGAGCTCGCCGGATTACCCGCCACATGCTCAGGCACTCTATCATCGAGGCGCAGAGAACATCGGGGCGAACAGAAAAACGGTGCCTTGCAACGGCTCCCTAGGTTAGGTTCTTGCCGTCGCTGCCGATGATGACCCCCGCGCGTCTCGCCACGTTGACGTTCGCCGTCGTCGCCTTGGGCTGCGCGCAGCGCCTCCCGGGCCCGTACCTCGTTCCGCCGGTGGACAACGATCCGTACCTCCAGCGCATGGAGCCAGAGGGGAACGTGCGCCTTCGGCCCGAGGTGTGCCGGAGCGTTCCCGAGAACGCGCCGGACGAGCGGAAGCTCGACGAGAGCTCGCTCGTCGCGTTCCTCGAGCGCCAGGGGTTCAAGACCTCCACCGAGCGGGCGCGCGCCGATCTCGTTTACGTCGACGTGCGGAGCGCCGAAGACGAGCCCGTTCGGCTCCGTGTCGCCATTCTCGACGACGCCGAGGCGGCCGGGCAGAACCTTCACCGCGCGCTGCTCGAGCACGGACCGGGCGCCTGGGGGTTCCACCGCTCGAACCTGGCGGTTCTCGCCACGGTGGGCGCCGCGCGGCAAGCCGTCATCTTCGCGGGACGCACGAAGCTCGCGTGCTGGGGCGTGTTCACGATCGCCGACAAGAGCGAATCGTTCGTGATCCCCGGCGGCTATATGGAATTCTAACTCTCGAGAATCGGCCGCCTACCACGGGCGGCGCAGGCGGCCGATGCCGAGGGGGTTACGCTACTCCTTGTCGAGTTTGCCGACGAGGGCGAGCGTGAACGACGCGCCCATGTACTTGAAGTGCGGTCGCACGCGCATGTCGACCTTGTACCAACCCGCGTTCCCGGGGACCTCCGACACCGAGATCTTCGCGTCTCGGAGCGGCTTCTTGCCCCGAACCATGGCGCTGACCCCGTCTTGGGCGGAGATGTACTGGCCGATCCACTTGTTGAGCTCGTTCTCGAGATCGAGGCGTTCTTTCCATGTCCCGATCTGCTCCCGCTGCAGCACCTTGATGTAGTGCGCGAGACGGCAGGCCACGAACATGTACGGGAGTTGCGTGCCGAGGCGATAGTTGAGCTCCGCGTCTTTGCCTTCGGCCGATTGCCCGAAGGTCTTCGGCTTCTGGCAGCTACTGGCCGAGAAGAAGCACGCGTTGTCGGACTCCTTGCGGAAAGTGAGGGGAATGAACCCCTCTTCGGAGAGCTCGAACTCGCGCCGATCGCTGATCTGCACCTCGGTCGGGCACTTGGTCTGCAGCTCGCCCATGGCTTCGTACTGGTGGAGCGGCAGGTTCTCGACGGTGCCGCCGGCCTGCGGCCCGATGATGTTGGGACACCAGCGGTACTTCGCGAAGCTCTCCGTCAGGCGGGTGGCGAAGGCGTACGACGCGTTCGACCAGAGGTAGCGGTCGTGCGCGCCGACCACGTCTTCTTCGTAGTTGAACGTCTTCGCGGGGGTGGTCTTGTTGCCATAGGGCAGGCGCGCGAGGAAGCGCGGCATGACGAGGCCCACGTACCGCGCGTCTTCCGACTCGCGGAACGCGCGCCACTTCGTGTAGAGCGGCCCCTCGAACGTCGCGTGGAGGTCGGGCAGGTTCGGCAGCTTCGAGTAGTCCTTGTTGCCGAAGAACTGCGGGCCGGCCGCTCCGAAGAACGGCGCGTGCGACATCGCGCCGACGGCCGCGACGCTCTGCAAGAGGGCGATGTCTTGCGGGCTGGGGCCGAACTCGTAGTTCGAGAAGATGGCGCCATAGGGCTTGCCGCCGAGCGTGCCGTATTCGGCCGTGTACGCGACCTTGTAGAGCCCGCTCTTCGTGATCTCGGGAGCGTCTTCGAAGTCGGTCGCCAGGTCTTGCTTCGAGACGTTGAGGACCTCGAACTTGATGTTCTCGCGAAAGTCGGTGCGGTCCACCGCGAACTTGAGCCCGCGCCACGCCGACTCGAGCTTCTGCAGGTCCCGGTGATGGAGGATCGTGTCGAGCTGCTGCGAGATCTTCGCGTCGATGTCGGCGATGAGCGAGTCGGCGAAGGCCTTGTCGATCTTCTCGCCCTGGTGCTTCGGAGAGAGGAGCTCCTTGACGAGCGCGCCGATGCCTTGCTTGGTGACGTCGTAGCCTTCGTCGGTAGGCTTGAGCTGGGTCTCGTGGAGGATGTCGTCCAGGAGCGAGCCTTCGGTGGTCGTCGTCGTGGCCGGCGCAGCGCCGCCGGACTTCTGCGTCTCGTCACTCATGGCTTGTCCTCACTTTTGAGCCCCAGTTCCCCGATCAACTTTTCGCGGGCCGTGTCGTCGGCGAGCAGCGCGGCGATCTTTCGCTTGAACGCCGGAACGTTGCCGAGCGGCCCCTTGAGCGCCGTCAGCGCTTGCCGCAGCTCGAGCAAGGTCTTGAGCTCCGGCACCTGCTCGGCGATCGAGTCGGGCCCGAAGTCGTTGAGCTTCGAGAACTTCAGCTTGACCGAGAGCTCCTGGCCCTGCGTTCCCGACAGGACGTCGGGCACCTGCAGCCCGAGCTGCAAGTTTTGCTCGGCCAGGACCTGCTGGAAGTTGTCTTTGTCGACGTTGATCGGCTTGCGCTCCTCGACCGGACGCGGATCGGCCCGGCCGGTGTAGTCGCCTACGAAAAGCATCTTGAGGGGGAGCTCCTCCTCTTGCTGCGCGTCTCCGGTGGCGGGTTTGTACGTGATATTGACCCGCTCTTGCGGCGCGACTGACCCTTCCTTCGGCATGGCATGTCCTCGCTGATTTCTATCTTGGCGTCATCCGGAAACGAACTTTAGCGCCGCAGCCGGGTCGAGCCGGCAGAGTTTATCGAAGATCGCCTGCTCTTTGCTCGCCGCTTCGGGGGAGGGCGGTTTCGCGCGGGCGCCGTCGCGCGTGGCCGACAGCAGCGAGGCATAGAGCGACGCGCAGAGGGCGGGCTCCCAGGCCTCGAGGTGATGCCGGTCCACGTCGTCGACGAGGCGCTCGAGGATGGCGCGCGCGACCTCGGGCCGCGAGCCTTTCACGGCCATTTTCGCCAGCGCGAGGCCCGCGCGAAAGCGCGAGCGGCCATCTGCCCCCCGCGCCGCCAGGACCGCGCCGACCCCGAGGCCCTCGGCGAGCTTGCCCTCGGTGACCAGCGATTCGGCCGCCTCGAAGCGCTTGGCGACGTCTTCGTCTTCCGCGCTCGCGGCGGCGGAGGCCGCCGAGCTCGTCGAACCGCCCCAGCGGCGGCCTTCTTCTTCGAGCCACGTCTTCGTGGCGCCGTCGGCGAAGGGCGTACCGTTCGAGTACGCGAGCGAGGGGATGGTCGGGAATCGCGCGACGAAGGCGACGACTTCGCGCCCGACGACCTCGCGCGCCGCCGCGAACGTGGGGCCGAGCCTGTCGAGCGCCGTGGCGACCCAGTGGTGCAGATCGAGCCAGAAGAGGAAGTTGCCAGTCGCCATCTCGGTCGACATCAGCGCCTCGAGCCACTTCTGTGATTCGCGCAGGAGGGCGAGGCGGCGCGTGACCGTATCGGGCGGGGGGCGGATGCGCGTCTTGTCGCCGTCTGCCGGCGGAGGCGTCTGGACGACCGCCCACGTACCCCAGCGCTGGAGTCGGTATGCCTGTGCGCGCGTTGGATCCGCGGTCCGGAGCGCCTCGGCCGCGCGAACCATGGCCTGCGCGCTTTGCTCGACGGCCGCGGCGGCATCGCCCGGAGCCACCGCCGGAGACGCCGATTCCATGGCCGGGCTCGCGCCGTTGATCTGCTCGGCCGGCGTGGCTTGTGGGGCTGGCGACTGCGCCTGAGGGGCGCCGGCGGGCGGCGCCGCGACCTCGGCCTGCGGAATGGCCGCCAGCTTCTCGCGCATCAAGCGGCGAAGCGGGCCGGGACCGGGGTACGCCTCGCCTAGCTTCTCGGCCAGGAACGTGTCGAGCCCGCGCAAGACCTCGTCGCTGGTGCGCACCGCGTCGCCGTCGCCGAACGAGACATTGACGTCCTGGAGGTACTTGGTCGAGAGCTCGGCGAGCCATCCGAAGGCGTTGATGCGGCCACGCGGGCGCTTCGCGTCGGGGTACGCCGTGTCCCAGAACGCGCGGGCCAGGCCGTCGTACGTGACGATGGCCTCGGCGAACCCGTTCCACCCGGTGAGCTTCGTCTGCGCGACGGCGACCCAGCCCGCCACGCGAAGGTCTTTTGCTCGCGACGAGAGCAACCCCGTGCCGACGTCGCGGACTTCGGCCCATGCGGGCTCGATCTGATCGATCGACGTCAGCTTGTCGATCTCGAGCTTCATTCGCTCGAACTCGGGCTCGAACGACGGATCGGTCCCCGCAGGCTGCGCGCCCGCGATGGGGACCAGCAGTGGGGCGATCTTGGTGGCGATCTGCTCGCGGAGCGTTGTCATCGAGGCGGCTGCAGAGTATCCAAAGGAAGGTAAGGGGGAAAGGCGCACCGGCGTCACCCGAATGCGCGACACACGGCCGTTTCGCGGGCGCCTTCGCGTCTGCCGCGCCTTCGCGTCTGCCGCGCCTTCGCGTCTGCCGCGCCTTCGCGTCTGCCGCGCCTTCGCGTCTGCCGCGCCTTCGCGTCTGCCGCGTGAGCGACGCCGCGCGTCAGTGGGCGAGCTGGTCGAGGAAGTCGCGCACCAGGGTGTTCGTGGATTGAAGCGCCCCGGCGAGAGGCGGCGGCAAGCCCGAGAGCAGTCGCCCCACGTCGACGTTCGACGCCTCGGTGAGATCGCACATGGTCTCGCTGTCGGTGTCGGGCGCCCAGAGCTCGGCGAGGGTGCTCGCCGGCGTCTCGCCGAGCTGCACGATGACCGACCCGTGCGCTCCGTCGAACGACCAGAACGACGTTCGGATCTCGTTCGGAGCCCCGGCGAGTCGGCGCACCACGTCGATCCAGAAGGCCGCGGCCGCAACCCCGCCCGACCCGAGCGGCAACCGGAGCCCCAGCGTCGTCGCGGGGGCGGCTTCACCGCGGAAAGGCGCGACCGCCTCCTTGATGACGTGCACGGCGCGCGGGGCGAGCACGTCGCGGGCCTCGCCGTAGACGACGCTCAGGGCCTGGGTGAGGAGCGCGCTGGACGTCCACGTGTCGTAGTCGCGGGCGTCGATGTCGGCATGGTCGACCTGCGGCGGCCGTAGCGGCGCGAGCGCCTCGATGAGCTCGGCCTGTTCCGAGAACCGCGCCGCGTCGTGGAGGATCGCGGCGGCTGCGTCGAAGAAGTCGCCGAGTGCCATGGGCAGCACGTGCGGCCACTGGAACTCGGGGCGCACGAGCGGAACCGGCGCATACGCGAGGAGCGGGAAGCTCCGGCCGACGGCGTCGGTCGAGGGCAGGATCACGCCCGCCAGCGTCTCGCGCGGCCCGGCCCCTCGCGGCGCGCGAAATACGAACGCGTGCGTCGAGCCGCGCGCGTAGGCCGACGACCAGCTCGCCCCGAAGCGCGATTCGGCCCGCCCGAGCCCCTGCTCGACCCACTGCTCGAGCGCTTCGCCCGCTCGTCCCGGGGAGCCGAGCCGCATGAAGTCGCCCATCCACGGGACCTTGCCGAAGACGACCAGGGGCGATGACGCCGGAGCAGGTGGGTGGAGCGGTGGCATGGGCTAGGCCTCAAGGACCGCCGGCCAGATGGTTCGGGCACTGGTAGTTCTTGAACATGCGCTCGTGCTTCTCGAGGTACGAGGTGAACACGCTCTGCGCGCGCGTCGGGCGGATGTCCATGCGAACCCACGCGTTCTGCGACTGCAGGTTCCACTTCGCGACGATCGTCTTGCCGCCGGAGCCCGGCTCGATCGCGCTCGCGCTGTCGAGCAATCGAAAGAGCCCGAAGTCGCCCGGTCGCGCCAGGAGCTCGTCGAGCGAGTCGTAGCCGCGTACGCGCAGGCTCGCGCCGCGCTTCTTTGGGTCCTTCGACGGCCACTGCACGTGGAACCACTCTTCGGGCGTGTTCTTGTAGGTGCCGCTCGCCCCGTCGACCTCGAACGTGACGGCCGAGACGGTGTCGCTCACCGAGTGCACGTTGGCATCGAACTCCACGAGGGGCATCTCGGCCCCTTCGGGGAAGGTCTGGCTCGTCATCTGCCACCCCCGTGTGTAGCAGCGGAGCAAGACGGGCGTGTACTTGGCCCATTTCGCCTGGGGCACGGGGACGAAGGCGTCGCCGTCGCGCTCGAGCGTCGCGTGCAGGTTCTCGTTGTAGAACGTCCAGAGAAGGCCCTTGTCGGGCTTGAAGAACTCGGCGTAGTCCGCCAGCGTCGCGTCGCGACCCGTGTCGGCGAAGGGGTAGTGCGCGTCGAGCTTGTCGTGCCAGGCCTGCCATACGTCGAGGCCCCACTTGCGGTCCACTTCGCCCGCCAGCGGCGTGAGCACGTAGTCGTAACCGTAGTGGAGGGGATTCATGAGGAGCGGGGCCAAGATCGGGCTCGTGAACCCGCTCTGCGTCTCCGACACGAGCTCGCTCGTGCCGCGCAGCGCCTCGCGAAACGTCTGGTCGAGGGCGGCCGGGTCGGGGGCGGCCTGCGCGTCCTTCAGGTCTTGCAGCGCGCCGAGGACCTTGGCCAGGATCTGCTGGAGATAGTGCGACAGACCCGTGGGCGTCTGGGTGTCGCCTCCCGCGTCGGGCGCGACGCCGAACGCCACGAGGGGCTGGAAGTCGGCCTGCACGGGCGACACCCAGGGCTTCTCTTTCTCCGGCACGACGCCGCTGTCGCCGCTGATGCCGCGCGCCTGGTCGAGGACGCGATCGAGCACCTGACCGGACGCCTTTTGCACGACCGTCGGGGGCGGTAGCTCGAGACGCGTGTTGTCGGCGAGAACGGCCAGGAGCTTGGCGTAGGGTGGCGGGTTCTCGGTCAGCGACGTCAGCTCGTCGAGCGCCTCGGCTCCGTTGACGGGGCGGCGCAGATCGAAGTCGTTCAGGAACGCGGCCCACGCGTTCTTGTAGTCGACGAAATAGCGGGACCGAAGATCCTGGAGGAGCGCCTCGGCGTGCTCGACCCCGAGCTCCTGCGTGTCGCCGAGCACCCAACGGCCCTCGGCGAGGTGCTTCGCCCGCGACTTGTCGAGCCGGTTGCGGACGATCGCCTCCCACGCCGCGCGCGTGAACGCCCCGGGGACGACGACCTCGGGTTTGGCCTTCGACATCAGGAAGGTCTGGAACTTCGACCCGATGAAGATACTCTGGCGCTTGATCGGCTCGGCGTTGTCGTTGGCGTCGTGAAGGATGGCGCCGTAGTCGAGCTCGACGTCGGGCACTTGCTTCAGCAGCGCCTGCACGCGGTTCACGAGGTTCGGGTCGACGTGCCACGGCGCGGCCTCGCCGCTTTGCACGAGACCGACGTACTGCTCCGCGTGCGGCGCGAGGGCCGATTTCTCCGCCACTGTGCCGAGGAGCCGCGCCCAGACGTCCGTCAGGCTCGAGGATTCCCAGTCTTGCTCGATCCGGGCCGCGTCGGACATCTCGAGGTAGGCGCGCAGCCGATCGAAGCACACGTGGTACTGGTCGACCGTGAGCCGCGTTGGGCTCGCGGCGGTCGCGGCGAGCTCCCGTTCGAGCTCGATGCGTGAAGGCTCGGCGAACTGCGCCTGCAAGCTCGACACGTAGACCGCGCGAAGGGCCGTGTAGAGCCCGTCGCCGGCGTACATCCCCCAGCCCATTCGGAGGGGCACGCGCTCTTTGCGCCAGCGACTGAGCTCGTCGAGTCGCGCGCGCAGGTCGTCGAGCTTGTGCACCTTGGCGACGAAGGGGCTCGAGTCGGCCCAGTCGATGCTCTGCGAGCGCTCGGCCATTTCGCGCGATTCGGAGACGTAAGCCAGGTTCTGCGTGAACGTATAGACGCAGGGCACGATGACCATCGCGGCCAGCAGCCCCGCGGTGAGCCCGATGGCCGCGCGGCGAAGGGACTGCCGGCGCAGCTCTTGCCGGGTACGCGACGCGACCGCCTGATCCGGGAAGACGACCTTCTGGAAGACGTCGGTGACGAAGTAGCTCTTTGCCTCGGTCTGCGGCACCTGGACGCCGCCGCCGCCCCCCGCGGGTCCGAGGTTGAACGCGCGACGCATGCCATCGATGACGCGGTCGATGGGACGGCCCTCCTGGGTGCCGCTCGAGAAGTAGACGCCGCGCAGGATCGGCGTCTCCTGGAACGCGTTCGGTTGCATGAGCGCGCTCACGAAGGTGCGCAGGTTCGGCTTGAGGGCGGCGAACTCGAGCGGGAACTGGCAGATGCGCTGCCGGGTCTCGGGCTGGCGTGCGGCGCCGACGCGACGGAGCGCGCGCGCATGGAGACACGAGACGACCCCGTCGAACTCTTCGTCGAAGGCC
Source organism: uncultured Myxococcales bacterium (assembly GCA_937902985.1). Taxonomy (GTDB): domain Bacteria; phylum Myxococcota_A; class Polyangia; order Polyangiales; family Polyangiaceae; genus Palsa-1150. The sequence goes on along the minus strand of CALFNG010000014.1, from coordinate 3,524 downwards.
TGGCCCGTGTCGCGCCCCTCGGAGTTGGCGAGCGGGAACGTCATCCCCCAGATCTGCTGCCGCTCGGCCTTCGACAGCTCCCCCCAGAACTCGACGAAGCCGGCGACGAGGTCGGCCTTCGTGAAGATGACGTACGCCGGCACGATCATCTGCAGGCGCGTCGTCATCTCGTCGAAGCGGGCGCGGAGCCGCTTCGCATACGAATCGAGCTGCTCCTCGGTGGCCTGCATCAGGTCGGTGATGCTGATGGCGACGAGGACGCCGTTGATCGGCTTCTGCGACCGGTATTTGCGCAGCGTATCGAGGAAGGCGAGCCACTCGTCGCGGTCGTCGGCTTCGGTGGTCCAGCGGCCGGCGGTATCGAGGAGGATGGCTTCATTCGTGAACCACCAGTCGCAGTTGCGAGTGCCCCCGACGCCGCGTACGCCGCCCCCGACGCCCGGGCCCTGGAACGGAAAGACCAGCCCCGAGTGCTTGAGCGCGGTCGTCTTCCCGGCGCCCGGCGGCCCGATGATCATGTACCAGGGGAGCGTATAGAGCGCGCCGCCCCCACGGCTCGCGAGCCGGCTGTTGCGAAGGGCCTGGAGCCCCTTCTGCATCTGAGCGTGGAGCTCGAGGATCTCGGCGCGGCGGTCGGGGCGCGCGTTCATCGCCTGCTGTTCGGCCTGCCGGAGCAGCTCGCGCTCGAGCGAGCGCGCCTTAAGCGCCGCCCGCACCCGCCGCCCGACGATCCACGCGACCAGGCCCGCGGCGATGACGACGGTCGGAACGACTTCGAGCCACAGCGGCGCCTCGAGGAAGTGCCCCGCGACCCAGATGCCGACGGTCAGCGTGATCGCGAGGAGCCAGATCCACATCGCTTACGACCCTTGTTCCTTCAATGGGTCGACGTATGCGCCGCGATGGGCGTCGTGAGGTCGCGCCCGATGTTCCACACCCGCACGGTGAGCGTCACCTTGAGCGCGATGAAGATCACGATCGCGACCGCGAGAAACGAGAGGCTGAGGCCCACGACGGGCGTCTCCGAGCGCATCCACCCGCGCACGCGCTCGGGCGGCATCCCGTGAGGGCTGATCACCTCTCCGCTGCCGGCGGCGGCGCCGACCATGCCCGCGAGCTGCTCGATGATCGGCGCCAGCCCCTGCGACCCGTAGACGGCGTATTGACCTTGAAAGCCGAGGCACAGGCAGAGGTAGAAGATCTGCAAGGCGTGCACGCGGTGCGGCTGGTTCTGAAGACCCGCCATGTGCCGAAAAAAGCCCTCTCCCGCCGTGTTCTCGTTGAAGTAACTGAGCTGGAGCGGCTGGCGCATCCACTGGGCGCGGCCCGGCCAGGCCGAGCGGAAGATCTGCTCGTCGGCGAAGGCGACGATCGCGTAGCGGGCTTCGTTGATGTCCTCGTCGGGAATGCCCGACTCCCGGCAGCGTCGCGTCATGTCTTCGAGGAGACCGGCGAGGCGACGCTGCAGCACGTCGGGCGCCGGCAGGTCGCGCGCGGACGCGAGCTCGCTCGCGAGGCAGAGCGACTCGGCACACGCCCAGTACATGCGGGCCACGAGCGGAGAGTTCATGTCAGGTTCGCGGGGTCGACGGCATAGAGCTTGAGCTCGATCCGGGGGTCGAGCGGCTGGTAGACGGCGATCGTGCCGGTCGCCGCGATGTCGTTCCAGAACTTCGGCATCCGATCGATTCGAAAGAACACCACCCCCGGCCGAACGGGCAGGGCGCCCGGCGGGCTGAACTCGAGCTCGAGCTTGATCCCCGTGAGCGCCGTGTGCAAGATTTCGCCGATCTGGCCCCACGACGCGATCTTCGTGAGCATCGGCAGCCGATCGCGCACCTGCGCCTCGGGCGCCGGCCCGCTGGCCGCGAGGAAGAACGTCGAGCGGAGCAGGTTCGGGTCGACGATCCGACCGAGGCACATGCCGTCTTCGCGCTTCTGGAGCGGGATCTCCACGTAGCGCTCCGACTCCACGGCCGCGAGCATCTTGTGGGCGCGCTCGAACATCGGCTCGAACACGTCGCCCATCTCGAGGTAGTTGAACTTGGGGATCGTGGTCGGATCGCCGTCGGCCGTGAAGGTGCAGAGCTGCCCGATGAGGCGCGCGAGGTCGAGGTACGCCTGCTCGGGGTGGGCAGTCCCGTGGTCGACGATGTGCGCGAGCGGCGGGATGTTCGTGTTGAGGGTCTGGAGGAGCCAGAACTTCGCCAGCTCGTTCGCGGGGAAGTCGATCGCGGCGCCGGTGCGTTGCCGCCGCGTCTCGGAGAGCGAGCGTTGCTTGGCGTTCATGGTCGCCAGGAGGCGACGGAACCGGGCGACGAGGTACGGCGACGCGCCGACCCGGAGCGACGGGGGAACGAGCGTCTCGCGGAGCGCCGTGGCGCCGGTGGCCGTGCGAACCAGCTGCGCGACCCGGATCGCGACGAACCCCTCCTTGCGCTCGTTGCCGAAGAGCACGACCACGTTCGGCCGCGCGTACTGCACCGTGTGCTCGCCGACGCCCGTGTTGACGTCGAGCACCGTGGACTGCTCGCGCACGAACCGGAGCGACCCGCCGTCGCGCTGATCGCGGCGCTCGATCTCGACGTTGGGCATGTCTTCGAGCTCGGGAGCGATCGCGATGTAGACGTCGAGCGTGTGCGTCTGCGGGGTGAACACCGAGCCGAACGACCGCGGCGCGATCGGATCGCCGATCGAGTCCCCGTGCTCGATGAGGAACCCGTCGGGCAAGACCGCCGCGATGCGGTTGATCTTGAACTGTTGGGCGGCGAGGGCGTGCTCGTCGATGTCGAGGTCGGCGATGCCCCACGAGTACGGGAACGCGTGGCGCACGCGGTCGGTGACGAGCCACTCGTGGTAGCGATCGAGCTGCTGGAAGTGATGCTGCGTGACGAAGAGTCCGGCCGTCCATACGAGCTTGCGGGGCTTCAAGGCGATCGCGCCTCGTCGGATTTGGCCGGGTTGCTCGGGGGATCGAAGTGCAACGCCAGCGTGTGGATCCGCGTCTTGTCGGGGTACTCGTCGATGTGATCCGACCCCTCGGTGAGGCGGGTCTGGTCGATGTAGATCGCGAAGGCCGCGGGCGACGGCGCGCAGTGGCCCTTGGTCGACACCGGCAGCTCGAACTCCGTCCACCAGCTACGGCCCCGAGGATTGTGAAAGAGCGCGACCCCGACCACGAAGCGCGCCGAGGCGTCGGCCCCGAACTTTCCCTCGGAGCGGGTGTCGGGATACACGGGGAACTCGTCGACCTTCACCAGATCGTCCTTCAGGGTGGTCTTGTCGTCTTTCCACAGGTCGTCGAACGCCGCGTTGAGCAGGCTGCTGTCGGTCTTCACCTGATAGAGCCGGACCTGAACGGGGCGAGGCTGGCCGTCTTCGTCTCGATTGATGTTCTTCGACGCGATGATCGTGATCGCCACGTCGGCCGGCTTGCAGGCCTCGACCTGCTGCACCGGCGCGGCGGCCGGCGTGCAACCGGCTGCCGCGAGCGCGAGCGCCGCCAGCGACGCCGCGGTCGCCGC
>CALFNG010000013.1 GCA_937902985.1 uncultured Myxococcales bacterium | reverse complement strand
ATGCCTAAGTGACTGGAGTTCAGACGTGTGCTCTTCCGATCTGCGAGGACCGCGAGCACCCCGAGCAGCGCGAAGACCGCTCGCCGCCGCGGAGGGCCCGGGCTCGCGCTGGCGCCGATCGAGTGCCCGCCGAGGGCTCGGGTCACCTGCCCGGGGCTCGCCTCGCTGTCGGGCAGATCGCGACAGACGGGGAGGTTCCGCAGCACCTCGCCGAGGGACACCTCGGTCTCGCCGCAGGCCGCCAGCAACCCGCTCGCCATCGCGAGCGCGGACGCCTGCCTCTCGTAGGGGCGCTTCGACAGCGCGCGTCGAACCTCGAGCCACACGCGCGGCTCGATGCGCGGATCGGGATCGACGACCGCCTCGAGCACGGCGGCCAGCGAAGCCGCCGGGGAGCTCGCCGCGAAGGGGCACGTTCCGGTCAAGAGCTCGTAGAGGATCACGCCGACGCTGAAGAGATCGCTGCGCCCGTCAATGGCGTCTCGCTCGCGAATGCGCTCGGGGGCCATGTACCGCGGCGTCCCGAGGGCGCGCCCGTCGAGCGTGTGGAGCGCCGACCCGTCCCCGGCCGCGGGCACCTTGGCGAGCCCGAAGTCGAGGAGCTTCGGCGTGACGTGGCCGTCGGGATCGATCGCCAGAAAGACGTTCGCCGGGGTGACGTCGCGGTGGATGACGCCGGCGTCGTGCGCGTGCGCGAGCGCCGCGAGGACGGCGACCGTGATCGCGATCGCCTCGCGGGTGGGGAGCGGCCCCCGGCGGCGCATCGCGCTCTCCAGCGTCTCGCCGCGCAGGAGTTCCATCACGAGCACGAGCGTCCCGCGGGTCTCCTCGACGAGGTCGAAGACGCGGACGACGCCGCGGTGCGCGAGCTTCGCGCCGAGCCGGGCCTCGCGCCGGAACCGGGCGGCGGAGTCGTCGCCGTTCGCGGGCCCGCGCACCATCTTGACGGCGAGCTCCGCGCCCGTGTCGCGGTTCTCGGCGACCCACACCTCGCCCATGCCGCCGGCGCCGAGGCGGCGCAGGAGCCGGTACTTGCCTCCCACCGTCACCCCCGGCGCGAGCACGGCGGGCGCGGAAGCCGGGAGACGCGCGGTCATTCGCGGTCGTCCTTCGGATCGAGCCACGAAGCCCCGTAGAGGCCGCGCTTCTTCAGGAGGTCGCGCAGGTGGTTGCGCGCGACGTCGGCCTCGCGCGCGGCGAGCGAGAGGTTACCCCCGCAGCGCCGCATGAGCGCGGCGAGGTAGGCCGACTCGAAGCGGTCGACCGCGCGCTCCTTGGCGACGGCGAACGGGCCGGAGAGATCGAGCGCGGCGCGCTCCTCGCGCGCGCCCCGGAAGCCGAGGCCTTCGCCTGCGATGTCGGCCCGGCGGATCGACGACCCGGGGGCGAGCGCGGCCGCGCGGACGAGCACGTTCCGGAGCTCGCGGACGTTCCCGGGCCACGGCAGCGTCTCGAGCTGCGCGAGGGCGCTGGGCTCGAGGGTGACCGGCGGACCCGAGCCGGCGAGCTCGCGCAGCATCTTCGCGCAGAGGACCGCGACGTCGGCGGGGCGATCGCGAAGAGGTGGCAGCACGACGCGCATCTGGGCGAGCCGGAAGAAGAGATCTTCGCGGAACCGCCCGGCCTCGATCTCGTGGCGGAGATCGCGGTGCGTCGCGGCGACGACCCGCACGTCGATCTTGACCGGCGCCGTGCCGCCCACGCGGGTCACCTCGCGGCGCTCGAGGACGCGCAAGAACTTCGACTGGAGCGCCTCCGGGAGCTCACCGACCTCGTCGAGGAACACCGTCCCGCCCTGGCCCGCCTCGAAGAAGCCCGCGCGCCGCTGATCGGCGCCCGTGAACGCGCCGCGCTCGTGCCCGAAGAGCAGCGACTCGGCGAGCGACTCGGGGAGCGACGTGGCGTCGATCACGATGAACGGCCCTCGCGATCGCGGCGAGCGGGCGTGGAGCGCGCGAGCCACCTCTTCTTTGCCGGTGCCGGTCTCGCCCTGGACCAGCACCGTCAGGTCCTTGGGCGCGATGCGCTCGAGCGTCGCGAAGAGCTCGAGCATCTCGGGCGACTCGCCGACCATGTCGCCGAACGAGTGAGTCGCGCTGCGCCGGGCCGGGCTCGCTGCGCCGTCGAGATCGAGGCGCAGGAGCGAGCTGCCGACCGTGATCTCGGCGCCCACGGAGAGCTCGGCTTCGACGATCCGGTGGGCGCCGATCCACGTGCCGTTGGTGCTCCCGGCGTCGCGAACGTGCACGCGATCACCCGCCCTGCGGAGCTCGACGTGCACGCCACTGACTCGCGGATCGTCGAGCACGAGGTCGTTCGTGGGGTGCCGCCCGACTGTCGCGAGGGCGTGGGTCATGGCCAGGCCGCGCCCCGCGGAGGGCCCGGCGACGGCGGTGAGCCTCGGCACCCCGGCGAGCGACGGCGCGTCGATGGCGTTCGCCTCGGTGCCGCTGCGGCCGGGTTCCTGGGGCATGGACACGAATTCTATCAAGTTTGCATCTGCCCCGCCGGACCGTAGGCTCACGTCCGGGCATGTGGACGGCTTTCCGGCGAACGGTCGTCGTCGCGTGGGGGCTCGCCTCGGGGTTCGCGTCGAGCGTCGTGCTCGTCGCGGCCGTCGCGGGCGCCGAGCCGCCGGGAGGGCCAGTCCCGCCAGACGCGGCGAGCTCCGACGCCCTCGCCGCGGCGCGGGCCCTCTTCACCGACGCCCTTCAAGACGAACAGGCGGGGCGGTTCGAGGTCGCCCTCGGCAAGTTCGAGCGCGTGCGCGAGGTCCGCGAGACGGCGTCGATCGAGTTCCGGATCGCCAGCTGCCTCGAAGGACTGGGGGAGCCGGCGCCGGCGTACCGCGCGTACCGCCGCGCGCGCGCGCTCGGCGGACAGGATCCGCAGAGCGCCGACGTGTCGCGCGCCGCGTCGGAGAGGCTCGACGCGCTGGGCAGGCACATCGCCCTGCTGACGCTGGTGCTGCCGGACCCGGCGGCCGCGGGCCTCTCCGTGCGGGTCGACGACGCGGGCTTCGACCTGGCGGGCGCCGGGTCGGTGCCGCTGCCGCCCGGGCGGCACGTGGTCAACGCGACGTCACCGGGCGCGACGCCTTTCCACGCCGAGATCGTCCTCGCCGAAGGCGCGCAGATCGCGCTCACGGTGAACCTCCCGCCGGAGCGATCGCCGTCGGCCGAACCCGTCCGGGCGACCGGAGGCCGGTCGCTGGCGCGCGCCGGATGGTGGACGATCGGCGGAGGGGCCGCGCTCGTCGCGGCGTCGGCGGTGCTCCTCGTCGTTCGCCAGGAAGACATCGCCGCGCTGAACCGCGCGTGTCCCGGCGGCGCGTGCCGGCCCGGGGCCGACGCGACCGAGACCGACCTCGAGTCGACGCGGTCGCGCGCGCTGGCCGAGGGGCCGATCGCCGTGGCCTGCGGCGTCGCCGGCGTCGCGGCGATCGGCGTCGGCCTCTACTTGGTCCTCGCGAAGCACGGGTCCGCTGCAGGCGTCGTGCGCCTGCCCGCGACGCCATTCGTCGCGCCGCTAGCGCCGCTCGTCGCGCGCGCGGGCGCGGGGCTTGCTTTCGTCGGCACCTTTCGATGAGAGCCCCCTCGCCCCCATGGCTCGCTCTGGTCTGTGGCCTCGCGTGCGCCTGCGGAGACGTCCCTACGCTCACCTTCGCGTCGCGAGACGCGGGCCCCGACGGCAGCGAGGCGGCGGCGCCAAACGCGGACGCGGGCGGCGACGCATCGGCCGGCGGCTGCCCGGGCGCGAATCCTCCCCCGGGCGCTTACATCTGCTGCGGGGCGATCGCGTGCGAAGGGCTATGTAGCGGGCAGTGCGACCTCTGCGCGAGCAAGTGCACGTCTCCGGGCCAGATCTGCTGCGCGAAGAACAACAACGTCCTCTGCGTCGCGGCCGGTTCGATCTGCCACTGAGCGCGCACCGCTGCCTCGCGGTGTCGGCATGGCCGGTCGCTCGCCCGACCGCGCGGTAAGTCGAGCGACCAGTCCGCGCCGCGGAATCGCGCCGCGATCCGGCCGCGTCCTGCGGGCCCCGTGCTTGCTACCTCCCGTGCCGATGCAAAGGTTCGCTCTGGCAGCGTTCGTTGCCGTGATGACCGCAGCGGTCGTCTGGGGTGGGTGCGGCGGCGGGGGCTCTGGGTCGCTCAGCTTGGATGCGAGTGTGGGCGGCACGGCCTCGTGCGCCGCGGCCGCGGAGCCCTGCGCCAGCGATCTCGCCTGCTGCTCCGGGCGCTGCGACCCGCGCTCGGAGACCTGCCTCGCGGGCTCGCCGGTGAACTGCGAGGCGCCCGGCGCGTCGTGTGCGACGTCGCTCGACTGCTGCTCGCTGTCGTGCGCGGGCGGCCGCTGCGCCGGGCAGGTCTGCGCTTCGGATGGCCTGGCGTGCTCGGCGGGCGCTGACTGCTGCAGCGGGACCTGCACGAACGGCACATGCCAGGCGCTCGGCAAGGCGTGCAAGACGTCGGGCAACGCCTGCTCGCAGAACGGAGACTGCTGTTCGCAACTCTGCGCGTCGGGCGTCTGCTCGATCGCGTCGTCGTTCTGCATTCAAGACGGCGACGTGTGCGCGCAGGCCGCCGATTGCTGCGGCGGCGTCTGCACCCTCGCCGCCGGGCAGGCGCTCGGCACCTGCAGCGCGCCGCCCGCCGGGGCGACGTTCTGCAACGGAGGGTTCGACGGGACCGTGTGCGGCTCCTGCAACGATTGCTGCAGCCGACTCTGCGCGCCCTACGGAACGTCGGGCGTGAAGGTTTGCCAGCCCGCGCAGGGCTGTCACATCGACGGCGATCTCTGCACGCGCGACGACGACTGCTGCGGAGCCGCGGGGAGCGGCGTGCCGGGCGACGGCAACGTGGCCTGCGAGATCCAGCCGGGCTTCGCGGTCGGAATCTGCCGGAACCCTACCGGGTGCAACCCCGAGGGGAACGTCTGCCACTACAAGAACTACGCGTGCGCGAACTCGTCGGCGCGTAACGATTGCTGCGGCGCGCCCGGTAACTCGGGGGCGTGCGAGCTCGACAAGCTCGGCGTCCCCCGGTGCCACGCCCTCGGCGCGTGCGCGAACGCGGGCGGCGCGTGCGCGTTCGACGACGACTGCTGCAACGGCAGTCACTGCGTTCCGGGCGCCGACGGCAAGCTCGCGTGCCAGGTCATGTGCAGCCCGGCGCGGGCCGCATGCACCGTCAGCGCCGACTGCTGCGCGGGCCTGCCGTGCTTCGCGCCCCAGGGCTCGACGAGCGGCGTGTGCGGCGCGCCGCCGGCGCCGCCTCCGGGCCCGCCGCCGCCTGCCGCGTGCTCGCTCTTCGGGCAGGCGTGCGCAACGGACGGCGACTGCTGCGCCGGCGTCCCCTGTACGGACACCACGGGCGCGTCGTGCGCCGGTTCGGCCGGTGTTGGGGGTGCTGCTGGGTGCTCGTGCGCCTATCCGCCGATTCGATGAGGGCTCACGCGGGACAGCACGCGCGCGGGGGGCATGGGGCTCGCGACGGGGACAGGTTGGTCGCAAGGGAGAACAGAATGGAACCATCTCGCGGTACACGTCGATCGCTCGGAGTTTTCACGATCACCGTCGTCGGTGCATGGGCCCTGGCCTGGGCGACCGGATGTGGATCGGACGGCGCGATCAACGGACCCGACGCGGGCGCTCACGGACCCGACGCCACCGCCGCGTCGGACACGGGGCCGTCCGGGAACGATGACGCGTCCGGCTCGGGCGATGGGGGCGTGGGCGCGGGGCCGGACGCGTCGCTCACGCCGGGCGTCTTCGGAGGCACCGGCGGCGGCAGCGGGAGCTGCCTCGGGCTCGGCGCGGGGTGCACGACGGCCGGCGACTGCTGCAGCGGCGATTGCGCAGGGAACGTGTGCCGGTATCCCGCGTGCGGCTCCGACCACACGGCGTGCACCGCGAACGGCGAGTGCTGTAGCCAGAGCTGCGTGACGGGCGCGTGCGCGTCCCTCAACGCGACGTGCAAGACCCTCGGCAACGCCTGCGCGGCGGGCAGCGACTGCTGCTCGTCGCTCTGCTCGAACGGGACGTGCCAGGCCTCGTCGTTCTGCGGGCAAGCAGGAGACGCCTGCGCGGGGGCCTCGGATTGCTGTACGGGAACGTGCACGATCGCCGTGGGAGCGACCCTCGGAACGTGCGGCGTCAACCCGCCGAGCGGACCGGCCAACTGCGGCGTCGTCGACGGCCAGCTCTGCGGCGGCTCCGTTCCCGATGGCGGCTTCGCGGTCAACGAGGCCGGCCTGCCGGCGTGCGGCGGCCCGTGCTGCAGCCGCGCGTGCGCCCCGTGGGGCCCGACGGGCGCGCTGGTCTGTCAGCCCGCGAGCGGCTGCCACGTCGTCGGCGACCTGTGCACGAACGACGGCGACTGCTGCGGCTCCGCGGGCCTCCCCGGCGGGTCTGGAAAGCCGGTCACCTGCGACATCGCGCCGTCGGCGACCGTCGGCATCTGCCGCAACCCGATGGGCTGCAAGCCCGACGGCGATGTTTGCAAGCTGCAAACGACGTCGTGCAACGCGTCGTGCGACTGCTGCAGCGGCAACTGCGAGACGATGGACACGTGCAAGCAGGACAACATGGGCGTCCCGCGGTGCGCGGCGGCTCAGTGCGCGGCAGCGGGCGCCGCGTGCGCCTCGAGCGCGAACTGCTGCGGCGGCTCGCCGTGCGTGCCGAACGCCGTGGACGGCGGCGCGCCCCCGTTCGTGTGCGCCGGCACGACGTGCATCGCGGCGTGCGGACAGTGCACCGACAACGCCGACTGCTGCCCGGGCACCTCGTGCGTCCTCGGAGCCGGAGCGACGCACGGGATCTGCGGGCCCTGCGGCGCGCCTCCCGGGGGCGGCGGCGGTTCGCCCGACGGAGGCGCTCTCGGCGCGCCCGATGGCGGGGGCGGCGGAGGCGGCGCGCCCGACGGCGGTGGAGGCGCGGGGCCGACCTGCGCGCTCTACGGGCAAATCTGCACGAGCGCGTCGCAGTGCTGCAACGGCGTGCCGTGCGACGGGCGCTGCGAGATCAACGTCCCGCGCTAGCCCTCTCCCGGTCGGCTCGCGGTCGAGAGCGAGATGGGCCGCAGAGGCGCAGAGGGCGCAGAGCAGAGATGCGGTCGAAGTCTCGCGACCTGCGCGGCGGATCCGATCTGCACGCAGTTCGCCCAGCGCGCACAAAACCCCTCTGTCCTCTGCGCCCTCTGCGGCTCTGCGGCCCATCTCCTTCTCCTCCTGACTGAGCGGCATGGTGGGCGACCCGGATCCCGTCCAGTTCGGGCGCGTCGGCGACCTCGAGGCCTGAAATCGCGCGGACCTTTCGCTGCAGGCGAATGCTGAGCCGGATCGCGCGCGTGGAGCGACTAGGGGTCGTGGATCGGACCGCTCGCCCCCGGAGCGCGGCGCCTGGCGGCGCCGTGGCGCGCGTGGCCGCGCTGTTCGTTGCGATCGCGTCGCTCGCCGCGACCGATTGCAAGACGGCCGAGGGCTGCGATCCCGGCGAGGCGTGCGTGTGCAGCGGAGGGAGCGATTGCTTCCTGGGGTGCACGGGCGACGGCTGCTCGCAGGACTGCCATAGCGTCGGCGATACTTGCGGCACCGTGTGCGGCAACGGCTGCTCGTCGCTCTGCCACGACGTCAGCACGTGCACGTCGTCGTGCGGAAGCGATTGCAACCTCACGTGCCACAGCGTCTCATCGTGCGGCGCCATCTGCGGCGACAACTGCGATTACAGCTGCGAGAGCGCCTCGACCTGCGGGGTGCAGGCAGGCTCCGGCAGCACCATCCGCTGCACCAGCGTCTCGACCTGCGAGGCCGACTGCACCGGGACGTGCCACGTCGCGTGCACCAACGTGTCGACGTGCGCGGTTCACTGCCTCGGGGGAGGGGCGCCGATCTCTTGCCCCGACGGGACCCTGGCGTGCGGCCCATGCTGACGGCCCCGGCGACCCCGCGCGCCAGGCCGAATGCCAGGGCGCGCCTGCTCGCCGGGCTCGCGGCCGCGGCGTGGCTCGGCGTGGGCACGGTCGCGTGGGGGCAGAGCACGATCGAGCGCCCCGGCGACCACGTTCCCTATTCCGTCGAGCTCGAGCCGCACCTCGCGTTCGGCGTGTCCGATCCGCCCGGGGCGGGCACGCAGTCAGGGTTCGGGGCCGGCGTGCAAGCCAGCTTCGAGCTCGCCCACAACGGCTTCGTCGGCTCGATCAACGACTCCGTCGCCATCGGGGTCGGCGCCGATTTCTTGCACTATTCCGGCGACGCCGCGCCGCTCGCGGGGGCCTGCAGGCGGTTCGTGCCGGGTCCGGCGGGCACCAACGTCTGCGTCGAGGTCACGCAGACCGGCGGGCGCTCGAACTACATGTTCCTCCCGGTCGTCCTCCAGTGGAACTTCTGGCTCTCGCCCCGCTGGTCGGCCTTCGTCGAACCGGGTCTCTCGCTCTACTGGCTCGACTACGGCACGCTGGGCGCCAGCCCCGCGTTCTTCTTCGGCGGTCGCGCGCACGTCACCGACAGGGTCACCATCACCCTGCGCATCGGGTATCCCACGTTCACGCTCGGAGCCTCGTTCCTGCTCTGAGTCACGCGGCGGAGCGGAGAGCGAGACTAGTCTAGCCGCGGAGCAGAGATGGGGTCGAAGTCTCGCGACCTGCGCGGCGGATCCGATCTGCTCGCAGTGCGCCCAGCGCCCACAAAACCCCTCCGTCCTATGCGGCTCTGCGGCGAATCTCTCTTGGTCGAGCGCCAAGTGCGCGGGCTAGGCGCGCGGACGGATCTGCTGCTGGACCTTCTTGACGAAGGTCTTCGTGATGAGGCCGTGGCGGTCTTCGTGATCCATGATCTCCTGGATCAGCCGGGCCTTGACCTCAGCCGTGCACACCGTGCTGTCGCGAACCGAGGTCGCGAGCGCGATCCCCGCGGGCGTCACCGGAAACTGCGCCTTCACGACGGTCGCCGCCCGGTTCGACTGCCGGTGGTGCGACTCCTTCGTCTTGGTCACGTCGTGAAAACCGTGCGCCTCGGCCCGGCGCCCGGAGCCGTGACAGCTGGGGCACGTCGTCGTCAGTCCGAAGGAGTTCGCGATCCGCCGATCCCCACCACAAATTCCGCACGGTTCTTCGGACAAGGGCACTTCCTTCTCGCGCGCCTGGGGCGCGGGCGTTTCGAGCCAACCCCGACACTCTACCCGCGGGCGCCCGCTTTCGCCCGCTTTGCCTGATCGGGCTGGGACATGCGGCCCCGGAAGGCTCAGAGCGCGAAGTCCAGGACGACGATCCGCTCGAAGGTCCCGCGCACCAGCGCGGCGACCGGCTTGTGCTCGGGGTGCGGACCGTAGGCGTCGAGGCTCGCGCGATCGACGAAGTCCATGGTGAAGCCGTGGGTGAAGCCGTCGCGCCGCTCGGCGGGAGCGAAGTTCTGGCCCCAGCGGCAATCGAGGAGACCGGGAATGCGGCCGACGAGCCCGGTCAACGCGACGCGGCACGCTTCGATGGCTTGCGCCGTGCTGCCGGCACGAGGTCGCAACAGCAGGATGTGGCGGACCATGGGGCATTCCTGATCTGCGGAGAGCTAGGGTCGGATGAATTTCAGCACGAACCGGTCGCTCGTACCGCGCCGGTCTCCCGCAGCGGCCGGAGCAGCGCTCCAGTCGCGCGCGTCGTCGGGATTGCGGAGAAACGTTGCTTCTGTCCGCAGCCGGCGATCGCTCCCGCGCACGCCGCGATGACGACCAGGAACGGAAAGCGACCGCCCGTTTGGAAGGGAGACCCCATGGCCTGCGCACTGTACGCCCTGTGCGCCTTGGTGGGTGCATGAATGGATGGATGGAAATTTGAACCTGCCGGCTCCGTGGGGACCGCCTTGCCCGGTCGGCCACGGGCGGTAATGGTGCGCGCTCGTGATCCCGAACCCGTCCGGCAAGCCGCGTGACGTGGGTCGGAGCGCGGCGCTCGTCGTCGCGACGCTGATCCTCGCGGGTGGCCTGGCGGTGCTGCTCGGCCGCACGGTCCTCCGCGGGCTCTCCGCGTTCTCCGACCTGCGAATGCCGGGATCAGGGCAGGCGGCGTCGATCCCCGACGCCGCGGGTGCGGACGACGCGAACCCCGAGATCCGCGGTCGTATTCTCGACGCCGACGGCAACGCGGTGCCCGGAGCAGCGGTGCGGCTCGTGACCCCCGCGCAAGGCACGGGACCGGGCGCGATCCTGCGCGATGCGAGCACCGACGCCGCGGGAGGCTTCTCGTTTCCGCACCTGGCCGTCATGGCGGTCCGGGTCGTCGCGGACCACGACCCCGAAGGCACGGTCACGAGCGCCGAGCTTGCCGTCAAGGCGGGGCGGAGCCAGCAGATCACCCTCGTGCTGGCGCCGAGCACGGTTCGCGGTCAGGTCGTCGACGCCGACGGCCACGCCGTGGCGGGCGGTTCGATCGCCATCGAGGGCGCGCCATGGTTCACTCGAACCGCGACGACCGACGACGCCGGCGCGTTCCGCATCAACGCCGTGGCCGAAGGGGCCACCACGCTCGTGGCCGCTGCGCGCGGGTACGCGACGGCGCAGGTCGACGTAACCCGCGCCGAGGGCCAGACCGAGGTCGTGGTGCGCGTCCGCCTCGTCTCGGCGCCGACGGTCTTCGGCGACGTGCGCGACGCCGACGGCGCGCCGGCGCACGCGCGCGTCTACGCCTGCCTGGGCCAGCCCGGCGAGGCCCGGACCGAGAGCGCCGACGACGGCACGTTCGAGCTGCCCTCGTCGGCGATCGGGTGCGACGCCGTGGCCGAGTGGGAAGACTTCTCGCCGAGCGACCCCGTCACCGTTGCGTCGAGACAGCGCGTGGAGCTCCGGCTGAGGGCCGGCGGGGCGATCGAGGGCGTCGTGGTCGACGACCGCGGTCGCGGGGTGCCGTCGTTCGCCATCAGCGTCGAGGCTTCCTCGTCGGCGTTGAGCGGACGGCCCGCTCGCCGCGGCCCGGCGCACTACGAAGACCCGCGCGGCGCCTTCCGGCTCGAGAAGCTGCAGCCGGGTCGGTACGTGCTCATGGCATCGGCGCCCGGGAAGACGCCCGCCCGGTCGGATTCGATCGACGTGCGCAGCGCGGCCTCGACGACGGGCGTACGCATCGTGCTCGCGGCGGGCGGCGCCGTCGTCGGCCACGTGTACGACGATCGCCGGTCGCCGCTCGCGGGCGTCGATCTCCGCTTCGACGCGTTCGCCAGCACCGCCGAGAACGCGGCCGACGCCAAGACCGACGAGACCGGCCAGTACCGTCTCGACGGCGCGCCCCCGGGTCCTTTCACGTTGCGCGCGCAGAAGGACGGGTATCGCGTGGTCCTCGTCTCGGGTCTGCGCGTCGACTCCCGGGGCACGCTCGCTCAAGACGTCGTTCTTCACGCCCTCGACGGCGGCGCCGGGCTCGAATTCGGCGGCATCGGCGCGAACATCAACCAGACGTCCGACGGGGTCGCCGTGAGCGCCGTGTTCCCTGGCGATCCCGCGGAGCGCGCGGGCCTGCGCCCCGGAGACCGGATCCTCCGCGTCGACGGCGAAGACGCCGACGGGCTGTCGCTCGCGGACGTGCTCCAGCGGCTGCGCGGGCAGGCGGGGACGCCCGTGGGGGTGACCGTTCAGCGGGCCGGCGAGACGGTCGACATCGTGATCCCGCGCAGCCTCATCGTTCGCTGACGCAGGTCTCCAGCCTTCGACCCCAAGCTCTGCTCTGCTCTGCGCCCTCTGCGCCTCTACGGCCCATCTCCCTCTCTCAAGTGAGCGGCATTGGCCTTGGTCCAGTCTAGCTCGCCAGCGGGCCAGGGCTCGCGGTTCGCGCTCGGGCCAGCGCGGACCGCGCGAGGACGAGGCCCGCGAGCGCCGCGGTGGCAGACATCCACGCCCACGCGGGCAAGAGCCCTCCCGTGATGAGGAGGCCGCTCAGGGCCGGCGCGACGATCTGGGCGACCGACTGGAGCGACTGGTTCACCCCGAGCACGACGCCTTGCTCGTGACGGCCGGCGCTCTGGGTGATGAGGCTCGTAAGCGCCGGGCGGAGGACGCCTGTGCCCAACGACGCCAGCGTGGCGACGACGAGGAGCGGGCCGATGTCGTGCACGACGGCGAGTAAGAACTGGCCCACGAACAGCGAGGCGAAGCCGGCGACGACTAGGCGCCTCTCGCCGAAGCGCTTCACGAGCCGGCCCACCCCGGCGGCCTGGAGGATGATGCCGAGGCCGCCCGTGTACGCGAAGAGATACCCGATCTCGCGCGGCCCGAAGGGGTGGCCGTGCCACGCGAAGCGGCGCTCGGCGAAGAGGGCGATGCCCGACATGAAGGTCGAGAACGCGAAGATGAAGCACACGAACTGCCCGAAGAGCGCGCCCAGGACGGGGCGCTTGAGGAACTCGAGGTAGGTCCCCCACTGGAAGATCGCGACCCGGCCCCTCGCCGGCGCGCTCGGGTTCGCCTGCGGGTGGGCGAGTCGCGGCGGCTTGCCCCCGGGGAGGATGAAGAGCGTGCAGAGGATGCTCGCCAGCGACAGCCCGGCCGCGCAGTAGATGGGCGCGGTGAGCCCGTAGTTCGAGAGGTAGCCGGTGACCGCGGGGCCGACGAAGAAGCCGACGCCGAAGGCGATGCCGATCATCGAGAACGAGCGCGCGCGGTTCTCGGGCGCGGTATTGTCGGAGATGTACGCTTGGGCAAGGCTGAGGTTGCCAGCCGTCGCTCCGTCGATGACGCGCGCCAGGTAAAGGACCCAGAGGGTCTGCGCGCGCGCCATGACCAGGAACCCGATGAAGGTCCCGATCTGGCTGACGAGGAGCATCGGCCTCCGGCCGACGGAGTCGGAGATCCGGCCGAGGAGCGGGCCCGACACGAGCTGACAGGCAGCGTACGACGAGACGAGGAGCGTGGCCTCGAACGGCGTGGCCCGGAAGTGCTCAGCGTAGATGCTGAGGAGCGGAATGACGAGCGTGAAGCCGAAGACGTCGACGAGGACGATGAGAAAGATAGGGAGGAGCGACTTCAAGGACCTGCTACCTGCACGCCGGTTCGTTGGCCATGGCGCCTTGATAGCCCAGTTCCGCGCAGCTGGACCGGCCCCTCGCGACCCGTCGGCGGGACGCGCTTCGCCGCGCTGCGCCGTGCGTCGTGGCGTCGATTGCGTCGACGACGTCCGCTTGGCTCGGTGCTCGCGTATCATGCGGCCCATGGCGAAGAAGATCGCGAAGAAGACCAAGCCCAAGAAGCGTGTGTCCAAGGCCGTGACCGCGGCCGCGAAGAAGAAGGCCAGCGCGGCCGCCGCGCGCGCGAAGAAGCCCGCGCCCCCGAAGAAGGCGGCGCGAAAGGTCGCGAAGAAGGCGGCGCGAAAGGTCGCGAAGAAGGCAGCGCGAAAGGTCGCGAAGAAGGCGGTCGCACGCCCGAAGGTGCCGCCGCCGAAGAAGGCCAAGCGGGCGGCTCCGAAACGAGCGCCGGCCAGCGCGGCCAAGAAGGCCGCGCCGCGCACCGCGCCGAAGGCGGCGCCGGACACCTTTCACCGACGCGACGGGGCCGGTCACCTCGATCCGAAGTACGCGGCCGACTTGATGGCGCAGAGCGGCCTCCACGAAGACGACGGCGGTCGGGCCTTCTTGAAGCGGTCGAACCGCTCGAAAGACGATCTCGCCGAGGAGCTCGGCGAGGAGTTCGTTCAGGGGGCGACGAGCGGCGAGGCCGACGGCGAAGAGTCGCTCAACCAGGTCGTGGAAGAAGAGACCGGCGGTCCGTTCGTGAACTCCACGGGGGGAACCGAGTTCGCCGAGGGGACCGACGCGTCGAACCCCGAGACCGCCGAGCGTGAGCCGTTCCCGAAGACGTGATCGCCGGCTGACGCGCTGCACGAGACGAGAGGGGCCGCTGAGGCGCAGAGGACGCAGACAGGAGGGGTTCGGTGCGCTCTTCCGGTCTCTCGCGAGAATTGGCCTCGGACGCCGGGTTCGAGGCGAACGGCTCGGGCGAAACGCTTGGTACCAACCCCCTCTCTGCGGCGGCGATTCTCCTTCTCCTCGTGACGTGACCCCCTAGCGATGGCCGCCGTGCCCGTCAGGGCGGCCGGACGCGTGGGGGGCCGCGTGCCCGTATACGTGACGGGCCGGCGGGGCGTGCACCCGGCGCTCGGCGAGGGCGGGCGGCTCGTTTTCGTGGTGCTGCCATCCGCCGCGTTCGTCCTTGTAGTACCACGCTCTTCGCCGCATCTTTCGGCTGGGGGTAGTACCAGGCCGCATCTCTATTGACCCTCGACGACGACGTCGTAGTAACTCGCGACGCCCTTCCACCCGCAGGTGGTGTGCGTGTCGCTCGGCCGAAGGTTGATCGCGCTGGAGCGAGGCGGCGGGGAAATAGTGATTCCCTTCGACGACCATGCGCCGCCAGGGGCTCGGCGGTGTCATCGCTCTCGGCGAGAACGGTTCCCTTCCAGGTGGCTTTCATGCTTTGCCTGTAGCAGCCTGGTAGCCGGGGCAGCTCAGCACGGGCACGCGCGGATACTTCGCGAACCGCGGATCGCGCTCGTGCAAGAGGCAGAGCCGGAACACCGAGCCGCGCGCCGACCCGACGCGCTTGCAGTGCTGGCAATGGTCGCACAGACCGCCGGGCGGGATTTCCATGCAGACTCAACGTACACGCTGTCGTCCGGGCCGGGTCGCGTGTTCGCGCGCGTGCTCGCGTTTGCACGCGTGCTCGCGTTTGCGCTCGCCGGCGCGCACGCGGGATCAGTCGCGGGCGACGACCTGCATTCGCATCCCGTACCTCGGCCGCAACGTGATCGACGCCCTGGGCGCGACCCGATGGCCGGCCGCGAGCGTGAAGCGATGGCGCTGCGTCAGGGTCGCGAGCACGAGCGCCGCTTCCATCGTGGCGAACGCGTTCCCGATGCACGCGCGCGGGCCGCCCCCGAACGGGAAGTAGGCGAACCGCGGGAGACGCTTGGCGAGCCCGTCTTCCCAGCGCTCGGGGCGGAAGGCCTCGGGATCCTCGAAGTTGCGGGCGTCGCGGTGCACGACCCACTGGCTGTAGTAGAGCTGCGACCCCTTCGGAAAGAGGAAGCCGCGGAGCTCGAACGGCTCGGCGACTTCGCGCCCGATGACCCACGCCGGCGGATAGAGGCGGAGCGCCTCGGAGACGACGCAGCCGACGTACGGCAGGTTCGGCAGATCGTCGAGGGTCGGCAAGCGCCCGCCGAGCACGGCGGAGAGCTCGGCCCCGAGGCGCGCGTCGGCCGCGGGGTTCTGCGAGAGGAGGAACAGCGCCCACGCGAGCGAGTTGGCCGTGGTCTCGTGGCCCGCGATCACCATGGTCATCACTTCGTCGCGGAGCTGCACGTCGTTCATCCGCGAGCCGTCTTCGTCACGCGCCTCGAGCAGCATCGAGAGCAGGTCGTCGCGCGCATCGCCGCCCGATCGCTGGCGCTCGGCGATGAGCCCGTAGACCACGGCGTCGGCGCGGCGGAGCGAATCTCGGAGGCGCACGTTCCGCGGGATGGGCAGGCGGTCGAGCGCGGGGAAGATGAGAGGGAGCAGGCTCTCGTACCGCTCCGTCGTCGCGGCCATGAGATCGCCGATCGCGGTCGCGCCGGTGCCGATGTCCGACCCGAAGAGCGTCCGGGCGACGATGTCGAGGGTGAGGCGCATGAGATCGGCGTGAACGTCGCGCGTCTCTCCGGGGCGAAAGGCCCGCATCGCCCGCTTGGTGCTCGCGACCATGTGGGCGGCGTAAGCGCGCAGGCGATCGCGGTGGAACGCGGGCTGCGCGAGGCGCCGCTGGCGTCTCCAGAACTCGCCTTCGCTGGTGAGCAGCCCCTGGCCGACCACGCGCCGGAGATCGCGCAGGGTCCCGTCTTTGACGAGGCTCTTGTTCGCCGTCACCGCCACGTACTCGATGTCGGCGGGGTCGCTCAGCTGAAAGCTACGGCTGCCGGGAAAGTGGAGATCCACCACGCTGCCGAGGCGCGCGGTCGAGCGGAAGAATCCGAGCGGATCGCGGAAGTAGCCGAGCAGGCTGCCGAAGAGGGGGACGCCGGGGGCCCGGGCAATGGCGGCGAGGGGCATGAGCTGGAGTATCGAGTGGACCCCAGGAGCCGTCCATTCGCATTCGGCTCGGTTTCCGCTCGCGTCGCTTGGGGTTGTTGTCGGAGCGCGCTCAGGCACCCGGCGCGCCGAGGGTGCGCTGCAAGAACGAGCCGACGCCCTCGATGACCGGCGGGGGAATGGCGTGGCCACCGCGAAAGGGGACCCACGTCGCCGTCATTCCGTGTTCGGCCAGCGTGTCTCTCAGGCGCTCGGAGACCGCGAAGGGAAGGAGCTCGTCGATCTGGCCGTGGCTCATGAACACGGGCAGCCCGCGGCGCGACTCGAAGCGCGGCGCCCACTCGCGACCGGCGATGCGCGTTCCGGACATGAGCACCAGGCCGGCGAGCGGCAGCGTCGAGTGCAGCGCGACGTCGAGCGATAGCATCGCGCCTTGCGAGAAGCCGCCGAGCACGAGCTTCCCGGGCGGCGGACGCAGCACGCTCTCGACTTCCGCGAGGAGCGATTGCACCTTGGCGCGCGACTCCGCCAGCCCCTCGGGGGTGCTCTCGGTGTCCGCGGTCTCGCCCGCCGCCCGGCGCCGCATGCGCGCCTCGAGATCGATCCACCACCACGCGCGGCCGCCGGCGTACGCGGAGCCGAGCGAGACCGGCGCCTCGGGAAAGACGAAGCGGGTGCCCGCCGGCGCACCGCGCGCGCCCGCCAGAACGCGACCGAGAGGAAGGAGGTCGTCGCCCGGCGCGCCGAAGCCGTGCAGCAAGACGACGACCGGCCCGTCGCCGCCGCCGGCGCGATCGGTCCCGCCCGTGACCCGGGCGTCGAGGTCGCCGAATTTGCGCAACCTGACGACCGTCATGAATCGACCTTGCCCGTGCGCTGGGGCTCCGCGGTCGCGATCTTGAAGTTGCAGCGGCCGTTTCGACCCCCGAGCATGCGGCGCGTATCGGTGGGCCTCCCGTCGTCGAGGCGGGCCAGATCGCCCTCGACGTCCACGCTGGACGATCCGCGCCCCATCATGCGATCCCGCAGCGCGTTGTTCTCGGGCCAGGTGGCGGCGTGAATCGATCCCACGGGAGATCCCCGGCCGATAGCATGAGGTAACCTCCCGCGCCCATGCGCGCCCATGAAAGGCAGCGAGCCCTCGCGATGACCGATCTCGACCAACCGACCCCCGTACGAGCCGACGCGACGTTCGACGTCGGCGCTCTTACGACGTGGCTACGCCAGCGGGATCCGACCCTCGAAGGCACCCCGGAGCTCTTTCAGTTCGGCAAGGGGTTCTCGAACCTCACGTACCTCGCGCGGTACGCCCTGCCCGCGCAGCGCGAGCTCGTCATCCGGCGCGCGCCGCCGGGGATCCACATCAAGAGCGCGCACGACATGGGGCGCGAGTTCCGGATCCTGCGCGCGCTGGCGCCGATCTGGCCGAAGGTGCCGAAGCCGGTCGCTTACTGCGAAGACGAGGGCGTGATCGGGTCGGAGTTCTACGCAATGAACCGTGTCGAGGGCGTCATCCTGCGCGCGCGCCGCGCCGATGCCGGGCCGCCCGAGCGCGACGGTCTGGGCCCGGCGGCGATGCGTCGCGTATCAGAGGCGTGGTGCGACACCCTGGCCGAGATCCACTCGCTCGACTGGCGCGCCGCCGGTCTCGAGTCGCTCGGCAAACCGGCGGGGTACATCGAGCGGCAAGTTCGCGGGTGGAGCGACCGATGGCGCAAGTCGCGAACCGACGACGTGCCCGAGATGGAGCGCCTCGGCGCCTGGCTCGACGCGCATCGCCCGGCCGCGGATCCCGGGCCCGCCGCCGCGACGCTCGTGCACAACGACTTCAAGTACGACAACGTCGTCTTCGCGCCCGACCTCGGGCGCGTCGTCGCGGTGCTCGACTGGGAGATGGCCACCCTCGGCGATCCGCTCATGGACCTCGGCACCGCGCTCGGCTACTGGATCGAAGCGGGCGATCCGCCGATCTTGTACACGTCGGTCGCGGGGCCCACGAACCTGCCCGGCAACCTGACGCGAATGGAGATCGTCGAGCGCTGGTCGCGCGCCACCGGCCGCGACGCGTCGAACGTGACGTTTTACTACGCGTTCGCGCTCTTCAAGCTGGGCATCATCAAGCAGCAGCTCTACAAGCGCTGGGTCGAGAAGCTCACGGGCGACGAGCGCTTCGCCGCGATGCTCGAAGGCGTGCGCGCGGTCTCTACGGCCGCGCTGCTCGCCGTCGAGAAGGGGCGCATCGACCGGCTCGCGGGCTGACGCGATCCTTGCCGCGCTCGCCGAACGCGCCGAACGCGCCGAACGCAGGGCGAGTGGCCCCGAGCCTAGTTCGGCCGGAGCAACTCAGCTCGTGCCGACGACGCCGTGCACCTCCTTCGCGGCGCGGTCGATCGAGATGGCGCGGATGCCTGCAAGGAGCTGGATGCCGTTCTCCTCGCACCAGGGCAGGCTATTGAGGAAGATCTCGCTCGCGTCTTGCGAGCCGGTGATCACGTTCGAGAGCAAGAGCCGGTTGTAGTTGCCATAGGGCTCGTCACCGAACATGGTGATGTCGAAGAGCTCCTTGCCGCCGCGCGCCAGGATCTCTTCGACCGTGCGAGCGCCGGCCATTCCATTTCCGATGACTACCAGTCGTTCTTTGCTCATGGTCATTGGCTCCGTCAATCGACCTCGAGAATGCCGATATCGATGACCACCGTGCCCGCCGCGCCCTTGGGGGCCGCCAGCGACACCGCCATCTTGCTCTCGGGGAAGATGTCTTCGACCACGGCGAGGGGCACGTGCACGCTCGACTTGGCGCCGATGGGGAAGTAGCGCATCGCCTTGCCGTCGCGCGTGAGCACGAGGTAGATGAGCTCGTCCGACGAGTTCCCTCCGCGCATGTAAATGAGCTGCGCGCGCTTGTCGGCGGGGACGACGTAGTTCGTGCCCGCTCCGAGGGCCTGGGGCGCGTCGAGCCCTTTGCCCTCGAACGCGAACACGCCGTGAATGAATCGAGGGGTCGAGTTCATGGGTCTCCTGGGACGTCGTCTTCCGACGCCTTCGTGATGGCGACTGCGGCGATCTTGTATTCGGGAATCTTCGAGTCGGGGTCGAGGGCGTCGTTCGTCAACGTGTTGGCCCGCCCCGCCCCGCCCCAGTGGAAGGACACCACGAGGTTCGAGCCCATGACGAAGAGCGCGACGTCCACCCCTTGCGACACAAGCCGTCCCGGTTCGTCGGAAATTCGCGGCGCATGACCTCGAACCCGGCGCCGTCCCACCGCAGACCCAGCCCGCATTGAAGGGCGCAGTAGGGGCAATGGGTCTCGGTGAGCTCGCGGTACGCCGTCGCAAACGATGCAGGCGCTACGGGCGATCCGGGCCGAGGCGCTCACTGCCACGCCCGATCCGTAAGGCGCGGTCCATTTCGCGCGTGTGTTCGCGCAGGGCGCGATTGTGTTTCTTGGGCGTGTGTTTCTTGGGCGGGTGTTTCCTGGGCGGGTGTTTCCTGGGCGGGTGTTTCCTGGGCGGGCT
>CALFNG010000012.1 GCA_937902985.1 uncultured Myxococcales bacterium | reverse complement strand
CCTTCGTCGAGGCGTACGCGAGTCGCCAGGGCCGAACGGCCGAGCAGTTCCTGGGGGGCGCGCCATTGACGCCGGCCGACGTCGGGGCCGCCGTCCTTCGACTCCTGCGGGACCATGTGCTGGACGGGCACGTCGCGTTCCGTTTGGACGGCGAGGGTCTCGCGCCGCTGAAGTAGCCCGGCCCGCGAGGGCTCAGCCCATCCCGTCGTGGCGAAATACTCGTTTCGCGGGAGTTTGGCCGACTGGACACGTCGACTGGCGTCGACGCCCCACGGGCTCGTCCTCGATTCTTCGCCGCGTAAAGTCGGGCGTACAAGTGCAACCAGACGGGAGTCTTTACGCATCGGGTGTTCAGCAACGCGGCGGCAACGAGCGGTCATTCCATCGTGGTCGCTGGACCGAACGCGCGACCCGGTCGCGCGAAACGTTCCGCGATTCCAGCTGCAATCGGCGGCGATCGAGATCTGGAACACTACGAGATACGCTCGACACGTGGCACCGCCACTAAGAAATCGCCCAAGCGCCGCGTCGCGCCGGATTCGTTGTCGTCATCGGCATGCCATCAGCGTCGCCGGACACAGAATACTCCTGCGTCGAAGCTGGCCATCATAGCGCGCCGGGTCTCCTCGACTCGAGAGTGGACCGTCGCGAACGACCGATCTACAGGCACACAGCGAGCCCACGAGTGATCCCCCGAATCAACTACGACGACCGCGCCGCTTACCGTGAGAATCGCGTGCAATCAGCGTTCTCTCAGGGGCTCGAACAGCGACGACTTTACATCGTCGTCGACCACGCCTCGCTGCGAAGGGTTCGATGGCCACCCTCTCATCCTCTACGAGACGACGTCCGCCAAAGGCCGACGCGTTGTAAGCGTCGACGGCGCCGACCCTTCGGGAATCGCCAACGTCGCAATCGTGTACGCGGAAGGTGAGAAGTCGTCGGGGGTCCCACCAGGGATGCCGCCGAGAGGGCCATCGGTCGGTTCATCGAGGGCTTCTACAACGCCGAGCGGCTGCACTCACACCTCGACTACGTCAGTCCGATCGAGTTCGAATTGAAGGCACACGTCGCCGCGATTGCGGCATAGTCAGACCGTCCACGAAACCGGGGGACGATCAATGCGCCTCCGGTCGCAGTGAACAAATGACTACGGCGCCACGAACTCGACCGTGTTGATGATTCGCGTCGAGAGGACCGGGCGATGACCCAGACAAATGCGAATCTCAATAACAACTATGGCCTCGGGCTCGGAATAACCCCGCACTATCAGGTCACTTACGACGACTCGCTCTCGACCGCCGACGGGCAGGATCGCGCCAACGTGCTCATCGGCGCGTGCGAGGGCGACTACACGTGGATGTCGAGCCTGTTCGGCAACATTGGCATCCCGTTCTCGCTGCCGGTCTCCCTGCAGATCACGCCCGGATCCTACGCCAGCGCCGGCTGGGGCCCACCGATCACGCTGACGCCCGGGAACGGGCAGCCCGCCGTCCTGCTCCGCTACCTCGTCGTCTCCGAGGTCGTCGAGATGATGATGGATCAGAAGGCCAACGGATGGGGTTACAGCTTTGGCGACTCCAACGAGGGGAGCAAGGGCGAAGCGCTTTCGCGTTTCCTCGGGTACCAGTTCCTGTCCCAGAACGGTCTCAGCACGTCCATCCTGACGTCCGGCGGCAGCACCTTCTTCGTGTCCAACGCCTGGCTCACCTCCAGCCGGGCCGACTTTGTCAACAACAACCCGGACGACAACCACCCGGATGCCACGACCGGCTGCACGACGCTCTTCGTCTACTACCTTTACACGCAGCTGCAGTTCCAGATCAGTGACATCATAAACAATGGGGCGCAGTTCCTGTCCGGCGTGTACACGAACTTGACCGGCGACCCCGGCGACCCATTTCCCTTCTTCAAACGCCTGTGCGACACCGCCTTTCCAGGCACTAGCGGCAACAGCGTCGGACCAAATCTCGATGACCCATTCCCGATCGGCATCCTGTCGTTCTGGGCCGACCAGAACACCTTCGGCCGGGACCAAGTCCAGGACATCATCGACCACCAGCACGGGGTGGTCTCGAGCGCCTTCTGGCTCGTGCTCGAAGGCTTCAGCATCAACGCCTATCACGCCCTGAACATCACCATTCCCACCCCGACCGGCACGTTCGCCGGTCTGTCTGGGGTCCAGGTCAGTGCCACGCCGGCCACCCTCGGTGGCCCCACCCCACCGGCCCCGATCCCGCAGTTCGAGGACCCGACAAACCTGAAGGCGCCGCAGCGGATCCGCTTCTCCTTCGATATCACGTTCGCAAACCTGGATGCTTTCCCCCTGCCCGGCGGCGCCACGGTCACGAAGGAGCTCGACGCCACCGCCAACGTCGGGGGCAACCCCTTGCTCGGCGCCAGCGCGAAGATGCAGCTCGAGCTGCTGGCCGGCGCAAACCCCTACTTCACGAACATCGATCCGACCAACCAGGGGGATGTCTTCTACCTCAGCCAGGATCTCCGCGTGTTCTCCGTCGCCGCCGGAAGCTCGCCCCTGCCCGGAGCGCCAGCTTTTACGAGCGATCCGTATGCGTCGATCCAGAGCTTCATTGGCTACCTCAACGGCAACGCCACGTTCACGAGCTTCCCGGGTACCTCCGACCCTCTCAACGCGCTCCCCGGTCAATCGGGGTACGAGACGGCCGACACCTCGGTCTTCGCACTCGATACGAATGGGGTTCAGCGTTACAACTTCGCCGTCGCGCGTGTCCGCCTGCGAGGTGCCGCCGGAGACCAGGCCCTCGCCGTGCGCGTCTTCTTTCGGCTCTGGGTCGCGCAGTCCTTCGACACCGACTTCCAGCCGTCCACGACCTACAACCGCACGCTCGGCACCACGGGTCCCGACGCCGGCAACCCCATCTTCCCCCTCCCGTCCGGCAGCGGCCTCACCGATCCTACCGGGCAGAGCGTCCAGACCATCCCGTTCTTCGCCACGAGTGCGGCGGGCATGCACGACTTCGACGGCACGATCGTCAACAGCAACTACCAGAACATGACGATCCCGACCACGGGGGACGAGGTCTGCTACTACTTCGCCTGCTTTCTCGACGTCTTCGCTTCGAACAACAATTCGAAGTTCGGCGGAACTCACCACTGCATCGTCGCCGAGATCGCGTACGACGGCGCCCCGATCCCGGTCACTACCCCCGTCGGCACCACGCCCAGCCCGGCCAACTGGGACCAGCTTGCCCAGCGCAACCTGCAGATCACTACGTCCGAGAACCCGAAGGCGCGCGCCACGCACGTCATCCCCCAGGCCTTCGATACGCGGCCCAGCCCGCCGCTGGTGACGACGCCCGGTTTGCCCGTCAGCCTGCCGGACGAGATCATGATCGACTGGGGCAACACGCCCGCCGGAAGCATCGCCAGCATCTACTGGCCCCAGGTGCGTGCCGCCGATGTGATCGCACTCGCCAACCAGAGCTACGGTTCGCACCTGCTGTCGCAATCCGACGCCAACACGCTGCAATGCACGGTCACAAAGGGCGTGACGTACATCCCGATTCCCTCGGCCAACGGCGTCAACTTCGCGGGTCTGCTCACCATCGACCTGCCGGACACGGTCAGACGGGACGAGGAGTTCAACATCATCCTCCGCCGCGTCACGACTCGCCGAGAGCCGCGCGAACGATTCAAGATCCCGATCCGCTCCAAGCAGGCCGCTGGCCCCAAGCGGGCCGCGGCGGCGAACGTCGCGGCCCCGGTGCATCCCGCCTCCTCGGCGGCCGCTCAGCCGTCTGGCGCGGTCACGGCGAGCGCCCCGCCTGCCGGGTCGCCGACGAAGATCGCTCTCCCCCAGACGTGGCGCCAGATCGGCGGCGCCTTCCAGGTCCGCATCCCGGTCGTCACCAAGGACGTGATGCTCCCGCCGGAGGAGGACACGCTCGCCGTCCTCAAGTGGCGTCTGGACCACATGCCGCCGGCTTACCGATGGGCCCCCGTGCTGCAGCGGTACGTCGGCCTGGTCGCCGCCCGCGTCGATGGCCTCGGCGGAAACAGCCAGCAGGTGCCGCCCTCGCTCACCGGCTTCCAAGGCAAGCGCAAGGGCAGAGGTCCCGGCCATGAGCCCGGCCACCAGCACTACGAAGGCCGCACCGGCAAGGTCTCAGCGATTTTCTACGACGGCTTCGGCGACTTCGACGGCTTCGAACTGCAGACCGAATCCGGCGACGAACAGCGATTTCATGGCCGAGAACCGCGCGTCGAGGAACTCATCCGTCTCGCCTGGGAGGAGCGCTGGCTCATCACCGTCCAAGTCACGAAGCACGATCGTCACTGGGCCAGAGGGGTCGTGCTGCGCCGGCCCGCGCCGGAGATCCGACGGTAGGCGGTGGAGTACAGGCCTGACGGACAGGCTTGACGGATGACCGACTCCTGGCGGGATGCCCGTCCCGCAGAGTGCCGGAGGAGGGAACCGCCGCAGCGCGCGGAGACACGATCGACACTTGGGACGCTGAGAAACGTTCGGCAAGGACGATGGCGCGGGAGGAACTGCAGCGCCTTCTGGCCGATGTCCGCGCCGGACGCCTGCGCGGTCAGCGCCTGCTGTGCTGGCGAGAAAGACATCGAGCCGCGGCGAAGGCGCTGGTCACGCCGCCCGCCGGACATACCGATGGTGCAGGCCGCCGACCCTGGGCAGCGCGACCACCTTCCCGAGCTCCCTCGGCTCGACCGCGCGCGCGATCGGCGCGTCGCTGTCGAGGCTCATGTGCGGGCGGTCCTCGTTGTAGTAGCTGGCGTGCCGGCGGACC
>CALFNG010000011.1 GCA_937902985.1 uncultured Myxococcales bacterium | reverse complement strand
GTCCCGCGCGCGCCGCGCGTGCCGCGGCCCGCCGTGCCCGCCGTGGCAGCGCCGGCGGTGGCGGCGGTGGCGGCGAGCGCGCCTGGTAGTGCGGCCGCGCGGATGGTAGCTCTGATAAGCTCCGTTCCGTCCCGATGCCCGACACCAAATCCCGTGAGTTCGAGCTCGATACGGTTCGTACCGACGGCTGGTTCGAGCGCATCGGCGAGGGCATCGGTTCGTTCCAGGCGCTCTGCGAGATCATCGGCGAGCGCTTCTTCGCGTTCTCGATCATCGTCGGCGCCCGCATCACGGCGCTCACGGTCGACCGCCGAAACCCCGAGCTCTCGCTGGTCGACTTCGTGGTCGGCGCGGCCGACGCCGACGAGGGGAGCGAGCCCCAGCGCCTGACCCTGGCCGATTTCCGCCGCCGGCTCGTGGGCGCGCTCCTCGTCGACGACGACAAGCCCGCCCCGGCCCCTGTCCGGGAGTCCGAGATCGAGGGCATCCAGCTCTACATCGGCGTTCGCTACCTGCTGCTCGCGCCCCTCTACGGTTACTCGCTACGAAAGCTCCTGCTTCGCTCCGGCGCCCCGCCCGAGATCGCCCTGCAGCACGACGGCGTCGAGGAGACCCACGACCTCGACTCCTTCCGGTTCCGCCTGCGGGCCGTCGTCCGCGAGGAGCTCGATCGCGCGGCCAGCGGCAGCCGGAGCGCGATCGATCTGTCGAAGGTCACCGAGGCCGAGGCCGCGGGCCTGCGCGGCGAGTGGAACAAGGTCGTCCAGCTCCTCGGGAGCTGGCCCGCGCCGCTCGCGATCTTCCTGCGCACACCCGAGGGCCAGCTGCTTACCGCCGACGCGCGGGGGCTCATCGCCAAGGGGCTCGGTCTCCTCGGGAGCGCATGCGTCCACCTCGGCGAGGTCGAGCAGGCCGAAGAGGTGTTCCGCATCGGGATCCAGTACGCGCAAGACGGCATGGCAGCGGCCGAGCTGTTCCGACGTCTCGGCGAAGCGCTGCTGCAGAGCGACCGCGCCGGAGAGGCCATCGGCCCCCTGCGCCGCGCGCTCGCCTTCGGGGGATCGCCGGCCGAAGTGATGCCGCCCCTGGCGCGCGCGTTCCTCCGCCGCAAAAAGTGGGTCGCGGCCTATGCCTGCCTCCGCGACGCGCTCGAGGCCGGGGTCGGCGAGCGCGACATCGCCGACGACCTACGCGCGACCGAAAGCGCGCTCGGGGTCGCGCTCACGGCCTGGAAAGCCACCCGGCTCCAGGTCACTCGTTGACAATCTCTGCGGTGGGGACTAGAAACCCGGCGGGTTTTTATGCCGATGCCTGCGCCCGACGCCGTGCCCTAGCAGGCGCAAGCGCCGGTGACGGCGGGGGCGGAGACGACGCCACGAGATGCCCATGATCGCCACCTACGCTCCGATGTTCATGCTCTTGATCGTGGCGTTCTCGCTCGCCTCGATCTTCTACGGGGTCGCCACGTACCTGGGCCGGCACAAGAAGCCGAACGCCGAGAAGAACGCCCCGTTCGAGTGTGGCAGCGAGAGCACCGGCGGCCGGCTCAAGCTCTCGGTCAAGTTCTACCTGACGGCCATTCTCTTCGTGGTCTTCGACATCGAGTCGGTCTTCGTCTACCCGTGGGCGATTCACTTTCGCGAGCTCGGGTGGTTCGGGCTCGAAGAGATGCTCGGGTTTCTGGCCGTCATCGTCGTCGCGCTGGCTTACGTGTGGAAGAAGGGAGCGCTCGAATGGGAGACGTGAATCGGTCGCTGACGCTCGACGGCAGCGAGCAGGGCTTCGCGACCACCCGGGTCGACGCGCTCCTCGGCTGGGCCCGCAAGTACTCGCTCTTCGCCTACCCCTTCGTCACCGCGTGCTGCGGGATGGAGTACATGGCCCTCACGAGCCCCCGCTACGATCTCGCGCGCTTCGGCGCCGAGGCGCCGCGCTTCTCGCCGCGTCAGAGCGACCTGCTCTGGGTGGTCGGGACGATAAGCCAGCGGCAGGCCCCCGTCCTCAAGAGGATCTACGAGCAGATGATGGAGCCGAAGTACGTGCTGGCCTTCGGCACGTGCGCGTCGTCTGGAGGCTTTTACGACAACTACACGACCGTCGCCGGGATCGACAAGGTCATCCCGACCGACGTGTACATTCCGGGCTGCCCTCCGCGGCCCGAGGCGGTGATGGACGGTCTCATGCTCCTCCAGGACCGCATCGCCCGCAACGAACGGCGCCCGGGAGTCGTGAAGCCCCGCCTCGATCCGGTGGCCGAGGCCAAGGCGCTCGTTCAGATCCGCAAGTCTGCAAAAGACCCGCGGGAGGTTCTCCCGGCCATCAAGACCGAGGAGGCAAGGTCGCTCGTGGAGCGCAACGGAGGCGCCAAGTGAGCCAGCTCGCTCTCGACAAGCTGCGCGAGCGGTTCGGCGCCGCCATCCTCGAGACCCACTCCCAGTTCGGCGACGACACCGCGGTGGTCGAGCCCAGCGCGTGGAAGGCGGTGTGCACGTTCCTCCGCGAAGACCCGGCGCTCGACTTCGACATGCCGGTCGACCTTTGCGGCGTCGACTATCCGAGCCGCGCCACGACGGGACGAATGGAGGTCGTGATGCACCTCTATTCGATCTCGCAGAAGCACCGGATTCGCCTGAAGGCGCGCGTGGGCGACGAAGACATGGACGGCGCGGAGCTCGACAGCGTGACGTCGATCTGGGCCGGGATGAACTGGCTCGAGCGCGAAGTTTTCGACATGAGCGGCGTGAAGTTCCTCGGCCATCCCGACCTCCGCCGCATCCTCATGTACCCGGAGTTCGAGGGGCATCCGCTCCAGAAGACGTACCCGGCGGAGCTCACCCAGCCTCTCGTCGAGTATCGAACGGAAGAGGAGGCGGGCGTTCCGCTCCAGAAGCAAGAGCCGTTCGGGCCGGACGAGGGAATGTCGTTCGGCCGGCGCGGGCTCCCGCGCGTCGAGACCGATCGAGATTGACGCGGTAAGACGCCCCCAAACGCGAGCGGACGCGAGCCAACGCGAGCGACGCGAGCAACGCCTACCAGCCGACGAGACAGATGGAACCCCTAGACATCGATCTGGAAGAGGGCGAGCTCGAACTCCCCGCCGACCCGATGCACTTGAACCTCGGGCCGTCGCACCCTGCGATGCACGGCACGGTGCGCATCGTCCTCGAGCTCTCGGGCGAGACGATCGTGAAGGCCGACGTGCAGATCGGCTACTTGCATCGCGGCTTCGAGAAGATGTGCGAGCGCGGCACCTGGGCGCAGGTCTTCCCGTACGTCGACCGGCTCAACTACGTGTCGCCGATGCTCAACAACGTCGGCTACTCGCTGGCCGTCGAGAAGCTCTGCGGCCTGGTCGTGCCCGACCGATGCCAGTGGTACCGGATGGCTCTCGGCGAGCTGGCGCGCATCAGCGATCACCTGACCTGCACCGGCGCCATGGCGATGGAGCTCGGCGCGTTCACGCCCTTCTTGTGGTTCGTCAAGGCCCGCGAGATGATCTGGGACATCCTCGAAGAGGAGACCGGCGCCAGGCTCACCCACTCGTTCGGGCGCATCGGAGGCATGGCGAAGCCACCCACGCCGGACTTCAAGGGCCTCTGCAACGCGGCGCTTCCCAAGATCCTCGACCTCGTCGGAGAGGGCGAGAAGATGCTGCTCAAGAACCGCATCTTCATCGACCGACTGCAGAACGTGGGTCCGATCAGCGGGGCCGACGCGGTCGCGCTCGGGTGGACGGGGCCGTGTCTGCGCTCCACGGGTGTGGCTTACGACATTCGCAAGTCGCACCCGTATCTGAAATACGACGAGGTCGATTTCGAGGTTCCCGTCGGAACGCGCGGCGACACGCTCGATCGCTTCCTCGTGCGTCTCGCCGAGATCCGCCAGTCGAAGCGCATCATCGAGCAGTCGCTCGAGCGCATGGCCGACGACGGGCCGGTCAACTGCGACGATCCGCGCGTCGTCCTGCCCGAAAAACAAGACGTCTATACGACCATCGAGGGCACCATTCAGCATTTCAAGCTGATCATGGAGGGCGCGAAGGTCCCGGCTGGCGAGGTGTATTCGTACACCGAGGGCGGGAACGGAGAGCTCGGCTACTACCTCGTGTCCGACGGGAGCGGCACGCCGTATCGCGTGCGCATCCGGCCGCCTTGCTTCCAGATCACCGGCGGGCTGCACCGCCTCATCGAAGGCCGCATGCTCAGCGATATCGTCCCCACGTTCGGGGCGCTGAACATGATCGGCGGAGAGTGTGACCATTGATCTCGGTCGAGGGGAGCGCAGCCTCCCCTCGAGCTCCCCAGCGGGAGGCGTCTTCGTGGCCCCGACGTTTTCAAACCCCAACCCCGACGCCCGATACCTTCCGCCCTTGACCTCACGGAACTGACCATTGATCTCGGTCGAGGGGAGCGCAGCCTCCCCTCGAGCTCCCCAGCGGG
>CALFNG010000010.1 GCA_937902985.1 uncultured Myxococcales bacterium | reverse complement strand
CCGGACCCGCTCCGACCACTTCGTCTCCGTCTCCGTCATGCGCGCAGCATGCGACGCGCCTCAGCGCTGCGGAAGAACGGGGCTCGTGCAGGGCGTACGTGCACGGGTGGCCGCAGGCGCAACTCCGCGAGCTCTTGCCCGATCGCATGCTCGCCGCGCATCCCGAGCTCTTCGTCGGAGACCCCGACTCGCTTCCGCTCCCGGCTGCGACGCGCGCTCTACCGCGCTGACCCGGAAGGCGCTCGCTGCGAGTGCGACCCGGCCGGCGCGCTTCAAGTCAACTAACTCGGAATCGACGGCTCAACGTTGGGGAGCAGGTCAGCGCCGCTGATCACGAAGTAGCAAGGCTCCCCAAAAGTCATCGGGGTGTCCCGCCGTCGTGAACGCCGGTGCGCTAGTCCGAAGGCGCCGCGTCTTGCCCTGCGTCGCAGGTGGGATCTCGGACGGTCGGATTGTAGTAGCTGCCATCTGCGGTGACGGGGACGAAACCCTCTCCCCCCCCGCAGCATGCTGGTCTCTGTTCGGACACGAAGTCCACGTCAACGGACGAAGTGGTGCCACTCCCAAAGGTCACTTCCACGTGGCAGGTGCCCGCGCCGTTGGCGAGTAGAATGATATAGGTGGCATTATCGGGAACTGCGCAGCCGCTTCCTTCCGGGATCATGCCGTTCGGCAGGGCGTGGGGGCAAACGGAGCAAGGCCCCGTCGTCTTCACCACGGGTGGCTCGGTGGGCACGCATCCTAACTCAATGGTTGCGCTGGTGGGGGGTGCGGGACAGCTGCAGTCGCCGCCGATGTGGCATCCTCCGGCTCCAAATAGGAGGAATCCAAGCATGGCCCCCACGATGTTGGGCGCGATTCTCCACCCGCTCATCCCGCTCCTACCCTCGGCCATGATCTTACCTCCACCCCTCGGCGCCTCGTGCACGGCCATCTTGACCTCGCCTTCGCCCCGGCGCCCGTGCGCCGTCGCCCGTCCCGACCTCTACGCAGGAGACCCCGACGCCCTGCCCATCCCGAACGCCTTCCGGAACACTGCCTGCCTGACGGCCGGTCCACGCGGCCGATCCACGCGCCGAGCGTTGTCCGCCCCGCGACGAGCCAAGTCTCAACGCCGTCCCATCCGACGTCCCTCGTGGACGGGTCGGCACGCCCAAGCCCATCGTGCTGTGCCCGTGGCCACGGGACCGAAGGCTGCGTGTTTTGGCTGCGATTCGCCGGCTCGAAGCGCGGGCGAGCGCTCGGGAGCCCGTGAACAACGATCGCCCCAGGCTCCACCGGGCCGGGTAGGACGTGGCGGTGGTGGACGCGGGTATCGACGATGACGACGCGGACCTGACGATCGCCGGGTCGGACTCGGGAAGCTGATGGGCTTGCGCCGGCTCGACCTTCGGGCAGAGTGAAAGAATGGGTCTAGGGCTGGGGCTTGGCTTAGGGCTCGGCGGTGGCGGTCTCCCGCGGCCGCAATTCGACGCGGCCCGCTGGCGCCAGGTTCTAGACAGACTCGCGGCGGCGCTTCCCGCTCCCACGCAACGGCACATCACCGTGATCGGTGGCGTTGCGATGGCGCTCGGTTATGGCGCGCAGCGCACGACGCTAGACGCGGACGTGGTGATGGCTCCCGAGGTCGCTCTGGAGGTGCTTCCGATCGCGGCTCTCATCGCGCCGGAGTTCGGGCTGGCCCCCGACTGGCTCAACCAGAAGGCGATGGCCGCGGGGCTCATCGTCCGCCCCGAGGATGCCGGAGAAGGGCACGGCCGGATCGTGTTCTCCAAGCCCACCCTAACCCTTGAGGTCCCATCCACTGAACGGATGCTAGGTATGAAACTTGCCGCCTTTTCGAGGGGCGACAAGGACATCGGGGACGCCAAGCTCCTCCTGGATCGACTGCTGAAGCCGGGGGCGTACACTGAGGTGGAGCAGGTTTGGGACCTCGTCGGCGGCCTAATCCCCGTGGCAAAGCGTGACAAATCGCTAGAGGCTCTCCATACTCTCTGGGAAGACCTTCATGAACCCGCGTGAGCTCGTCTTTGCAGCCGTCCGAGGACACGATCTGACCGCACGTCAGCTTGTGAAGGACGCGGCGCGCGAAGCGTTCTCGTGGTCGGAAGCTCCCGCCCCGGACTTTATGCGGCGGTCGCGTTGCGCCGCCGTCTACGCCGGCCTCGTGGAGCTCCTCGCCGAGCGCCAGGGTACGGCCCCGCCCGCATGGACCAAAGAAGTTGGTCCGGCCCCGAAGACTCTTTTCCTGGTTCGCCAGGCCAAGACCTCGAAGGCGCTGCGGCGCATGTCCGAGGCCCAGACCCCCGCTCCGTTGAAGAGTCGGAACGTCCGCGCCTTGGCTGATTATCTCGACGTCCTTTAGCGCGCCGTTTGCACTGAGCAAACGCCCGGCCAGAGGGCGCCCGCGGCGTTCGCCCGAGCCTCCGCGGGGGCCAGAGTTCCGTCTTAGGACAGGTGTCGGCCCTCGCGTTAGGCGTTCGTGTGCAACCCAAAAAGTCGAGAAGTCGGCCAGGGAACTAGTTGCACTTGCTCCACGCTCCCGCGAGGTGTGGGCCCGCGCGAGACCTACTTCGTGGTCACGGTGATCGGAGCGTTGCCGCCGCTAGCTACGAGATCGTCTGCCACTCCGAAGAGTACCCGGCCGCTAATGCCGCGGGTCCACGCGCACGGCGGGGATGATCACGGCGATCACCGTGTCTCCCGTCGCGTTCTTCTTCGTCGCCACGCGCGCGCCCGCCACGAGGTCCCCGCGTTGCTCCACGAGCTCCTGGAGCAGGCGGAGGAAAGCACGCTGGCCGAGGTTCAAGCCGTCCGGAGGATGCCGATCACCGCCCATGAGTTGATACTGATCATGCGAGCATGTATGTTTCAAGTGGCCGAGGCTTTCCAGGTGCCCGGAGGGAACGTCGTAGCAGCCCTTCTTGACGTGGCGTGACACTGCGGATATGGTCATAGGAGTAGCTGAGCCAGGTCACGCCAGAGGGGCGTCGGCGGTTCGGGCCCCACCACGAGGTGCCGGGAATGTCATTCAATCAAGTCACGTCGCGCGGTCCGCGTTCGAGCCGTCATCGCACGGGAAAGGAGCGGCCTCGCCAGACGCCGCTCGACGCGATCCCCAAGTCGGAACGATGGAAGGCCGCCTGCGCCGTCTACCAGCATGCGCCGAACCTGTTCATGGCGAGGAAGGCGCTTCGGTTCGCCGCCCTCATCGTCGAAGAGGCGATGCTGCAGACGGCGGACCACGTGAATCAGCGAGGCGAGATCGATCGTCACCTCAACCTCACCAACGTGCACGACGCGAGGAACTTGGAGCGCTGGCGCTCCCCGCTCGCGACGGTGATCCCGGGCGCCATGGGGGCCCGCCTGTCCATCACCAAGGGCTCGGCCGTCGCGCACGAGGTCTACGTCGAGATCATGGTCACTCCCGAATTCGTCGTGCTTGTCCGATGGGGCGCACGGGATGGAGACGAGGAGTGTGACGTGCCGCGCAAGCGAGGGGACGGCGAGATAGCGCAGTACCCATGCCCATCGCCGAACATCCCGCATGACAGCAAGGAAGCGCGCCGCGTGGCGAGGGACCTCGTCGCGGACATGCTGCGGCGCCTCGATCGGCTCGACCCGTCGGGACTCCGCTACACCGAACAGGTGCGCGCCGACGCGGTGAACGCGAGGCTTCGCAGGATCATGAACAGCCGCGCCGCACGAAGCCCGAAGCAATAGCCCGCGAAGAGGATGGGCTGACCGGGCACCATCGGAACATCCGCGTAGCGGCGTTCAAGCGCTTGCATTCCGGTCT
Organism: uncultured Myxococcales bacterium; assembly: GCA_937902985.1. Taxonomy (GTDB): domain Bacteria; phylum Myxococcota_A; class Polyangia; order Polyangiales; family Polyangiaceae; genus Palsa-1150. The sequence goes on along the minus strand of CALFNG010000010.1, from coordinate 598 downwards.
TCTCGTCGACGCACACGATGTGCTCGTTGCGCGGCGACTCGTAGTAGACCCGCAACACGTCGTCGCGCTTCTCCCGGAACTCGTCATCTTGTGAGGTGAGCCACATCCGCTGTCGATGCGGCTTCAGGTCCGCGTCGTGGAGGATGCGCGAGATGCTGCGGTCGCTCACGGCGACGTCCTGGGCGCGCAGGTGATCACCGAGAAGGTGCGCCGACCAATGGGTGACCGGAACGCCCACCTCCTGCGGCGGCCGACACGCCTCGGCGACTACTCGCGCGGCGTCGACTTCCGAGAGAGAGAGCGCGGGCGCCCCGACCGCGGAGCGTCCGCCAGCTTTGATGCAGGGTCTTCGGTGTCGCGGAAGCGTTCGCGCTATTCGAACACCGTTCGGATGTGGACGCCGACCAGCATGGCCGTGTCATTCGCGCTCACGCCGTCCGCCATTAGCAAGAGCGCCTGCGCTCGGCGCGCAATGCGAAGCTCGGTCTTCCCCGCGCGGATCGCCGCCTCAACCACCGCCCGCTGCGCGGGCGTCAGCAAAAGCGGCTTCGCCGGAGGCCCGGGTCGCGCGCGCGCCACCCACGGTCCCGAATCGATC
>CALFNG010000009.1 GCA_937902985.1 uncultured Myxococcales bacterium | reverse complement strand
AGATGCCTAAGTGACTGGAGTTCAGACGTGTGCTCTTCCGATCTCCCGCATCGCCCGCATCACCCGCACCCGTGGGAGCCTTGGCCAACCCGAGAACGCTCCACCGGGAGATGCTGTTGCGGTCCGCAATGCAGTCGAGCATGCGACTGCCGACCACGCGGCGACGGAAGCGGCGCAGTGCATACCCGAGCTTGTTCGTGCTCGGCGGCTTCCCCCCGATGGGCGACGTGAGCGCGTCGATGGCCTCCCGCAGGTCGTCGAAGCCGTCAGGCGGGCTACCACGGTCCCGGTGGCTGTAGAGCGCATCGACGATGCTCTTGGCCGTGAGCCCTTGCCCCGTCGGGTCGAGGCGCGCCAGGCCATCCACGAGGACGACGAGGGCCCTCTTGTCGCCGTCCTCCTCGCCGGTCGCCGCGGGCCGCGTGCGCATCGGGTCGGCCCCGCCGGCGAACACGATGGCGGGCGGGATGATGCCCGACCACGACTCGAACGAGCCCCACGAGCGGCAACCGCCGTGCGGTGACCCGGCGACGTACCAGGCCCGCAGCATCGTCAGCGCTGCGACGACGAGGCGCGGGCGGTTCTCCCTAAGCCACTCGAGCAGGTTCGGATGGGTGAAGGCCTGGCGCTCCTCGGGATTCTCGAGCGGCGACTCGAGGCGCGACATGATCGTTCGCCGCGACGTGTCGCCGGACAACGCGACGTTGTTGCCAGTGGCCATCACCACGGCTCGCCACCGCAGGGAAGGCACCTCGCTCCTTCCGAGCACGCGGAGCTCCACCATGTCGCCGGCCGTGAGGCAGCGATCGAGCGGGCCACCGCCGAAGGTGCGGACGACGTTGTCGAAACTGATGACCGTTGCGCCCCGGATGGCGTACGCGGCGAGGATCTTCTCGAGCTCGACGTCGTCGTCGGGGTAGTTCATCTTCGCCGTCGGCCGTCCGGTGGCGATCGTGGACACGGCATCGGCCTTCAGCGTCTTGCCGCTTCCGCGAACGTTCGCGTCGTGCACGATGGCCGGCGTACTCCCGAGGATCGCAGGGCGCGCGATGATGGTCAGGAGCGCCGCGATCGTGCTCGCGCGATGCTCGGATCCAGCGAACGGGAAGTCGGAGAACGGTTCCTCGAGCTCGGCCAGCGCGCGCGCCGCGTCCGCCTGCGATGGGCGATCGGGGACGATTGGGAAGTCGCCCGACGGGGTGTAGAGGTACGCGGTGACGCGATCGTAGCCTGGGGTCTGGATGATCGAGCCGTCGGGACGAATCGACGGCGACTCGATGACGCCGATCAGCGGCCGCACGCGGGCGTACTCGCCGCGCGCCAAGATGGCCTGCACGATGGGCTCGGACGGCAGCGCGTCCACCCACGTCTTCGACCGCTTCTCGAAGCGCTGGAAGCGAGCGACGCGCGTCAACCGCTCGCGGAGCGTCGCCGCACCCATCACGCGGATCTGCGGCGTGCCCACGACGAAGGCGGCATCGGCCTCGCCGTCGTCCACACGGACCACGTGCACGAGGTGCGCGTCGCGTTGGTACACGTCGCGGTCGAGTTGATCGCGGCGATGGTCGAGTCGACGACGTCGGCGAGTTCCGTGGTCATCCGAATGACGGGACGTCCCGTTTGCCCGTCGGGCTTCACTGCGTGGATCACGCGCTTCTCCTCTCGCGTCGCTGGTCGGCAATCGCTCCGAAAGGTAGGCGGGCCCGCTGGTAGGCCTGCCGCACCTTGTGAACGAGCTCGCGCTCACTCCACGCCGGGGCGCACGTCGGGTTGTGGATCTCGACGAGCAGCCGGAGCGCGTCGTTAGGCTCCAGCGCGAAGCCGCGGACCATCGCGACGGCCGCCGCGAACGTAGTCGCGTGCCCCTTGCTGCCGGAGATCGCGCCGGGCATCTTCTCGAGGTACCGGCGCGCACGGTCGAACCGGCGCTCGTAGGTGTCCGAGCTCGGCTCGCGCCTCTGCGTCTCCGTCGGCTGCGGCCTCGGGATCGCCTCGAGCGCCGCGTCGACGTCGAAGAACGCCCCGGCGAGCTCGAGGTGGTCGTACGCGTCGCCGTCGTGCCGAGCGGGCAGCGCAAAGCAGTGCGCCGCGCCCTTCGCCGCGAAGTCAGGCTCGAGGCCGTGACGCTCCGCGTGGGCCGCGCCGGCGCGCCAAACGCGCGCTTGCTCTTCGACCGTGTCGACGGGGCGGGAGAGCACGAGCCCGACGCGCCAGCGGCCCGCGGTCCACGTCGTGTGCCCGATGCCGTAGACATCGCCGAACGCGTCCGCGATCTGCTCGCGCGTCGCACCCTTGTCGAAGTCGAGCACGATCCACGTCGCCCGGACGAAGCCGGCCAGCAAGCGGTAGCCCGCGCTGAACTCGGCGCCGGCCCACCGCGGCACGTCGTCTTTCGAGGCGTACGCGCGCGGGCTCTTTACGCGCTGGACGATGGCGCGGTCCTGCGCGGGTCGGCCCTCGCGGGGCCGATAGAGCGATGGCCAGCAGGTGATCACCTTGCGGCTCCGGCTTCCGCGGCGACGCGCTCTTCCCAGCGGCGCAGGATCCCGGAGATCAGGCGCCCGGCCCCGTGGGCGTTCACCGCGAAGAGGCAGGGGCAGTCACTCCGCGCGAAGAACGACGCGATCGAGCCGAGGACGCTATGCGGATGCGCCGCGCTCACGCGGTAGACCTCGATCTCGACGCGCGGCTCACCCGGACGTCTGGCGTAGTGGCCCATCACCGGAACCGTCCGCCCGGAAGAACCTCGAGCCGCTTGCGCTCTTCAGGATCGAGGCGACGCTCGATGTCCGAGAGAAGATAGCGGAGGTCCACGAGCGCCTCGCGCACGGCGCCGATGTTGTCCGGGCCTCGCATGAGGTGAGTCTCGGCGTGCTGAATGAACGCGCGTGCACGATCGAAGACGCTGCGATCGATCATCGACGCGCTCCGCCGAGCAGTCGACGTCGCCAGCCGCCGTGACAAGTCGCGGTCCCTTCGACTCGAGCCACGCGCGAACGCTCGACGCCGGAGCCTTCCAGCGCCTCGCAATCTTGCGCGCGTTCGCGATCTCGCCGCTACGACAAGGTCCGGCGATCGGCCGCTGCTTCGCGACGCCGACGAACGAGGCGACGTCGACGAGCCCCTCATCCGAGCGAGCGCACTCGATGAGCGCCGCGAGCTCGGGGACGGCAGCGAGCATGGCGCTGCGCAGACCGTTCAACGCCTCGGAGCCGTCGACCATCGGGGATGACGCGACAACGCTGAGACCGCGCCTCTTCACGGCCGGTCCCCTCCTGCACCCTCAGCGATGGCGGCACGGAGCGCCTCTCGCACGCGGTGAGGGCCTCGGACAGCATCGACGCCGTCACGCAGCGCGCGCGCGGCGGATTCGAGGATCTACCCCGGCCGCGGCGGCGAGGCGAAGCACTTCCTGGCGGTCAGGGCCGCCCGTCGTGACGTGGGCAGTGTTGCGCGTTCCCATGGAGCGCATCAAGCGCGCGGCGCGCTCGAAAGTCTCTCAGGGGGACATCTTGCCGGAACGTGTCCCCTTACTTGCCGCGCGTGACGCTCTTCGCTTCTGCCTGCGAAAGGCCGTAAGCGCGAAGCACCGCGCGGACAAAGTTCTCCGGGTGTCGCTCCGTTCTTACCGATCGTTGACGGACGCTCTCGACCTCAGCGAGAAGCCGCGCGCGCAAATCGGACGCTGGTGGCTTTCCGAGCAAGTGCCCGTGCCGGCGAAGTAGCACTTCGAGCTTTGGAACCAGGCGGTCGAGATCCGCGCGCATCCACGCCATGGCGTCGCGCTCGGGAAGCTTTCTGTTCGCGTGTACAGCTCTCAAGTGCTTGTCGATGTCACCTACGTGCTCGGGATCGCCGGCCTCCCACGGCATTGTTAGGCTCGCGAAGACGGCGCACCTCGTGAGATCGCGGCGAAGATCGGCGCTCGTGATCGGAGCGCCGATGATTGCGGGTCGCTTTTGGCCGCCCTTGACGCCGTCGGGTCGCAGGAGCGGTCGCAAGGCTCCGACCATCGCGCGGCCTCGCGCGATCGCAGGGTCCTCTGCGCCAGCCACGACGGCGCGCAGCGACAGCGCCTTCGCGAGGTCGAGCGTCTCCGTGAGAATGATCGCGAGCCCCATCGCGTCGGTAGCGGCGTCGGGCCATTCAGCCGGGGCATAGTGCACAGCATCGGCGAACGCGTGTGCGGCACTGGCGGCCTGGTCGAGGCTGATACGAAGGATGGCTCCGAGCATCGCGGCGTCCGTCTCGTTCGCGACGTCGCGCACCATCACGCCGAGATCGCGCGCCCGTAGGGCGGCAGCCTCGCGCGCGTACTTGTCAGAAGCAGACGCGCCGGCGCGCGCCTTTCTCTTCGTGACCGTCTTCTGAACGGCCTTGCCGTTCGCTGTCCTGCTCGTACCCTTCGCCATCGGAGCACCTCGCACGTGCTTCTCGCGGCCGCCGGGCACCACCCCGAGCGGCCGCACTCTTTTCTACCGCTCGCGTCCCCTCCGCGCCCGTTCGTCTTCGAGGCTCCCGACGCCTTCGTCGCCAGCCCG
>CALFNG010000008.1 GCA_937902985.1 uncultured Myxococcales bacterium | reverse complement strand
GCCCCGACGTCACGCCGCATGATCCGCTGCCCCCGGATTCGACAAAGAGCCGGAATTGCCCGCGTGGCGACGCTTCTTCACGACGCTTTCGACGGACAACCGAGTGAGTCGATCCGGAATCAGAACAAACCGGACAACGCGGATCCATGGTCTATGACCACTCAGAAGAATGGGCCTTTTGCCTTTGCCCCTATATCGTGGGGCGATTTCGACGGTCCGGATCCTGTGAAGGGCCTGGTTCCCGCCTGCAGAACTGGAACGGGACCCCAGCTGGTTTCGGTGGTGGGTTCACCGCCGCCCGTCTGCGTCGCCAGTGAGAGTGTTGCGATGGCGGGCTCGGGTCTCGTAAACTTCGCGCGTCAACTCCCAAAATTCTCCCAGCACCTGCAGCCATATCTGGAGGAGCAGGGAGTCAATGCGGCGCTCGACGCGGCGATGACGAACGCGGGGTACAACTGGTGCCAGCGCTGCCAGGTCCTCGCGCTCCACGTTCCGGAGAACGCGTCGGACACTCTCCTCCCAATCGACCTGCTGCGCCTCTGCTATCGGGGCGATGGCGCCCTGAATGAATTCGGACAGCCCCACACCGAAGAAGACCCGTCACTGCTGGCGTGGAAGCTACCCAGCGTTCCGGCGGGAGTCGCCGCGCCGGATCGCGACCTTCGTCTCGACGCGTCGACCTGTCAAACGTGCCCACCGGACAAGTTTCCCGACCCTAACGGTCGCTGCACGCTGGATTGTCCCGCGGACCTTGTCGTCGACGGCAGTGTCGCTCCGTTGACGACGACCACGGTGGAGACCGGGACCTCTAGTCTCCTTCGATCGAATGACGCGTGCCAGGGGGTCTTCGTGCTGGAGATCGACAACCCGGACCAGTTCTTCGCTCGTGGCGCAACAATCATCGGCGGGTCAATCTCCGTGGATGTCCCGGCAACGCTGAGCTGCGGGCTGGGGTTCTCTCTGACGTTTGCGGACGTGCCCGGTGGATCGACCGGCTTCGTCCCCGAGAACACGCTGACCGCAAGGGGTGCGTTTGCGCCGGCCCAGCCTCCGATCGTTCCCGACCATTGCACAGGAGTTCCTGCGATCTCGCTCGTGTCCTCGTCGCTTGCCTTTGGCTCGTCGCCCATACGGTTCGTCACGCCGGTTATTGCGAACGTATCATTTTCGCTCGCAGTCGGCACCGGCGTTCTTCCCACGAAATAGGCGCCCGAGCCTCGCAAGGTACTCGTTTGTGGTAGATCTTGTTGATGGCCTGGCAAAGACGGACCACGGCCAGCGCCGCGCGCGCGTTGGCCACCGCCGCGTTCGCCATTTCGGCGGGCGCGTCTGGCTGTGGTGAGCCACCCCTCTGCTATGGCGTGAAGGTCGGCGACCGTATCGCCATAACGGTTGTCGATACGTATGCGGTTCCCGGCGACCACACCTCGTACGATGCAGGTCGCAGCGATATCTGCGGGTTCGGTTTCGATATTTCGAAGGGCCAGGTGTTGGTTATCACGGTCGTGCAAAACGTCTTGGATGGGACCGGCGCATGCAGGGGCGCCATCGCGCGCTTCGAGCCATTTGGCGCGTGGACATGGACGTTAGGCAGCGTGGAGGGCACGAACGCGGCGGACATACTGAATGGCGAATACATCACCTCTGACGGTATGTGCACCGGTCAAGTTGATGTGAGCTTGGTCGTCCAACCGGGCTCGGATCCGTTCGCCACGTCGCTTCCCGGGCGCCCCCCCAACGTCTACTTGTATCGTAGTTTTTCGGGAGCGGCAGCTATGTGCCACAAGGATTGCTCAGGCTCGTTCGTCGTTAATCTAAAGCGGTTGCAATGACCAATCACGCGCGTGTCTTCTTGCTCCTGCTCGCCCTCACCGCCTGTTCGGGGCCCGCCTCGAGCGGATCCAGTGCCTCGAGCCCCGACGGGGCGTGTACCGACTGGGCCGCGAGATACTGCGACCGACTCAACGCGTGCTCACCATTCACGCTTCAATTCGGCTACGCCAGCGTCGCCGAGTGCACGGCGCGCAACAAGCCAGTCTGCCTTGGCGGTTTGAGCGCTCCAGGCACCGGGGCCACCCCCGCGGCCGTCGAAGCCTGCTCGGGCCTCTTTGCGACCGACACCTGCGAAGATGTCATCATCCGCAAGCCCCCCCAGGGCTGCAACGTCGACGGCTCGCTCGGAGCCGGGAAGCCGTGCGGCGATGGCTCGCAATGCGTCGGGCCCGACGGCTACTGCAAGATCGACGACAACGACACATGCGGCACGTGTGCCACGCTGAGTGGAGTCGGCGGGAGCTGCTCGAGCGATCGCGACTGCGCGTACGGTCTCATTTGCGGGACGCTCACCTGCCAGACGCCGGTCAAGGTGGGATCGCAATGCGACGGTGCGACGCTGTTCTGTCAAGGGTCCGTGTTGTGTGCCGACAGTACGTGCGTAATGCCGCTCGGACTCGGGGCCCCGTGCACTCCCCAGGCCGATCTGTGCGACATGGATCTCGGGACGTGCGATCCACAGTCGATGGTCTGTACGGCGACCGCCGCACCGGCACCCCGCGGAGCGTCGTGCGCGGGCAAGGCATGCGCGAACGGCGTATGTGGCGCACAGGGCACCTGCGTTGCGTACCCCCCCGACGGTTCCGCATGCGACCCGACCCGCGGGCTGTATTGTGCGTCGCCTGCCGTCTGCGTGAATAGCGTTTGCGTCCTCGCGGACGCTTCCCAGTGCCATTGAATGAAACCGCGACGAGGGTCGACCTCGTCCTCTCGATTGCGCGTCACGTTCACGCCCCGGTGGCTTGAACTCGTGATCACGATAGCGTTCCTCGTCGCGGGCACAGAGTGTCGCCGCGGGAGTGCCAGCACCGCCCCGCTCTTTCGCGCACGCACCCCGGCAGGCGCCGAGATTCACTGGACGGTCGACGAAGTGGTGCTCGAGCCCATCGCGCCCTCCCCGGAGAGCGGCTTGAGCTCACGCGATCTCCTCGACGCGCTTGCCAGCGAGACGCGGGCATGGAACGAGGCTCTCGATGGATGCGCGGCGCCTCGCCTTCGCGTGGGCCCCCTCAGACTCCTTGGGGCGGCTCGCGACGACGGCCGCAACGTCGTGGTCGTTCGAGCCACCTCGTGGTGTCCGGCCGACCGGCGGGCGACCGAGCCCTGCTACGAGCCCGACAAGGAGGCCACGACGAACGTGCGCCTACGCGACGAGATCGAGGGGCCCCGCGCCGGCGAGATCCGCGAGGCCGATATCGAGGTGAACGCCGTGAACTTTCGCTTCAGCCTCGACGGCGACGCTCCCGGGACACGGAGCCTTCGAGCCGTGCTCGGGCACGAGCTCGGACATGTCCTCGGTCTCGGTCATTCCTGCGCGCCACACCCGGCTGCGGTACCCGCGGAGGGCGAAGCCGTCTCCGCTTGCGCCTTTGCAGGTGCCTCGAGCTCGATCATGTATCCCGACCCGACCGAGCCCGGTCGCCCACTCGTCCTCGAGCCGGGGCAAGACGCCGTGCAGGCCTTGTGCGGTTCGGCCCGCCCGCGCAACGGCGCCGGGTGCGCGCGGCCATGAGAGACGGCGCCCCGAGGCGCACCTCGATGCTCGTTCGTCTCTGCGAGTGGCGCCGGGGGCCAACCGGAGGCGACCTGGCGCTTGCCGTCGTTGGCGCCGTGCTCATGACCCTCGCCACGCCGCCGACAAACCTGTGGTTCCTCGGGCTCGTCGTGTGGGTGCCGCTCGCGACTGTCGCGGCGCGCGGCGAGGTGCTCCGTGCGGGGCTCGTCGGCTGGCTCCAGGGAACGCTGGCCCAGGGAGCCGTACTCTGGGGGATGCCGACGGCCCTGCGGGAGGCGGGCGGAACTTCGTGGGGGTGGTCGTGGGGCCTGGCGGCCGTCCTGGCGATCTTCGAGGGCGCGCGTTTCGGGGCCATCGCCCTGGTGTCCGCGAAGGCCGTCCGAAACGGCTGGCCCGTCGCCCTGTCGTTTCCAGTGGCGCTGGTCGGGGTCGAGTTTCTGTATCCGATGTTCTTTCCGTGGAGCACTTGGCTCTTCTTTCAGAGCGTGCCCGTTCTCTTGCAAGGCGCAGAGCTCGGTGGCCCTCTCGCGTTATCGCTCTGGGTCGGGCTGGTCGACGCGAGCCTGGCGACCGCATGGCACCAGCGGTCGCGACGGCCACTTTTCGTACGGTACGGACTCGTCGTACCGGCAATAACGCTGGCCGTCGTGGTCGGCGGCGGCGCGGCGCGAATGCGGGCGATAGGCGAGCGCGCCGCGGTGGCTCCGGAGCTCCGCGTCGGCATCGTTCAAGGCAACGTGTCGAACGCCCGGGGAGAAACGCGGGACCCGACGCCTCTCTATCTATCAGCCAGTCTCGAGTTGATGGCCAAGCAGAAGATCGATCTTCTCGTCTGGCCGGAGGCGGCGATCTCCTTTCCTGTTCAATCCGAGGATCTTTCGAACTTCGTGTCGGACCGGCTCTTTCGTCACGACGGGCCGCCGCAGAGCGCACCACCGCGCATCGACGTGGGGTGCGGCTCCATCCGAGCGGTCCAGGCGAAGCGGATCGGCTCGCACTTTGTCCCACTTAACTTCGGGAGCGGGTCGGCTGGGACGTGAAAGTGGGCATGGTCGTGGAGTAGGTGGGCGCTTGGCTGCGTGACAGC
>CALFNG010000007.1 GCA_937902985.1 uncultured Myxococcales bacterium | reverse complement strand
GTCGCTCCCTTGAAGCTCACCCTTCGCTCGAGTGATGAACGCCCGTCACTCCCTTGAAGCTCACCCTTCGCTCGAGTGATGAACGCTCGTCACTCCCTTCAAGCTCACCCTTCGCTCGAGTGATGAACGCTCATCGCTCCCTTCAAGCTCACCCTTCGCTCGAGTGATGAACGCTCGTCGCTCTCTTCAAGCTCACTCATCGCTCGAGTGATGAACGCTCGTCGCTCTCTTCAAGCTCACTCATCGCTCGAGTGATGAACGCTCGTCGCTCTCTTCAAGCTCACTCATCGCTCGAGTGATGACGGTAAAGCGCGCACATACCCGCGGGATCCGTTCGTAGCGGTTGCGAGCGACCGGGCTCTTCCCAAATGAGCGACCGCCCCTCGCGAGCCTAGAACGTGAAGCCGCGCGGCGTGAACGCGATCCGGCTGCCGCCGGCCGGAGAGACCCCGGTCGCCGTGAGGACCGCGAGGGGGATGCCAATCGCCATGACCACCAGGCCGGCGCCCCCGGTGATGAACCCGGCGTCTCGCGCCTTGGTCTCGTCGGTGAAGACGCTCTGGCCCGCGATGAGCGCAGTGCCGACGACCACGGCCGCCAGCCCCACGGCCGACATCGCGGCGCCCGCGCGGTGCATGAGCAGGTGACCGGCGTCGATCTTGAGCTGAAGGGAATCTGCGCTCTGGGGGAGCGTGAACGAGCGCGAGGGCGAGATGCCGTTACGCGCGCTCACCCGGTACGTCGAGAACCGGTCGAGATCGACCTGGCAGGGGGTGACGCAGACCTGCTCCCAGATGGACGACGACGAGCGGAACGGCACGAAGAAATAGGCGCCGTCGCTCTCGGTGACCGAGACGCGCCGCTCGACCACGGCCCCGGGGCGGGTCGCGTCGATGTCGACGGGGACCCGGCGGTGCCGCATCTCTTCGGGCGAGGGAGCCGGGACGGGGCTGGTGGCCGGCCCGGCCTGGGGCGAGGTCACCGCCGTCGCGGCGGGCGCCGGAAGAGAAGGAGGAGGAGGAGGAGCGGCAGGCGGCGGCGGGGGCAACGGCGCGGCTTGCGCCGGCCCCTCCGCGAACGCGCGCTGGGGCGAACCGGCCCAGACGAGAGCAACAATCATGGAAAAAGCAGTGGTTCGAACGTTCAAAGGCGCACCTCGTTTGTGGACGCCTGTGCATATCCCATGCGCAGGCTGAGCGAGCCTTATTGACCATTTTTTTTCGAAGGCGTCCGTGAGCTTGGCAACGGCGCCACACTCCGCGCACCAGCGCGCGGCCTGCCTCTGCTTGCTCTGCGTCCTCTGCGCCTCGGCGGCCAATCTCCCCTCCGAGCGCACCGGCGCGCGGTGCTCTCAGGAGGCCGTCGCGCATAGCGCGACCGCCTCCGTCGTGACTTCCCAGGACGCGGACGGCTGCGCCGCCGCTAGCCGCCCGCCCCGGCCAGCGCGTCTTCGATGACCTTCTCGAGGGCGGCGCGGGGCTGGGCGCCCACGAGCTCTTGCCCGTCGATCCAGATCGTCGGGAGCGCGTAGCCGCCCGCGGCCTTGAAGACCGTGCGATCGGACTCGATGCGCTCGTCGGTCTTCGGATCGGCGACGCACGCGCGGTACGGACCCAGCGAGAGCCCCACGATCTCGGCGAGCTTCTCGCAGCCTTCACGGGTGAGCTGCTCGACGGGCGCAGTGAAGAGCGCGTTCGCCATGGCCTCCCCCTTGCCAAGGCGCTCGCCGCAGCAGGCCGCGCGCGCGGCGTCGAGGGCGTGCGGATGCATGCGCAAGGGCACCTGCCGGCGCACGACGCGCAGCCGGGCGCGGTGAGACTCGAGGATCGGCTCGAGCTCGGCGTGGGTCATCCGGCAGAAAGGGCACTCGAAGTCGACGAAGTCGACGACGGTGACTTCACCCGACGGCGTCCCCTTGATCTCGGCGCGGATCACCTCGGGCGCGCGCGCGCCCAGCCAGCGACCGAGGCCCACCGGAGCCAGCGCCGCAAGGAGCAGCCCGACGACCCCCGCGTACCTCAGACCGGGTGGAGCGGCGGCGCCCTCGCGCGCGGCGGCGAACCGCCACGCGGCCACGAACGCGCTCGCGATCGCGCTCGCGTCGGCGACGCAGCAGTACGGGCAGAAATGGCCGAGGGCCCACTGCGCCGCGAGCAGGACCACGCCGGCGAGCGAGGCGACGACGGCGAGCACGAGCTGCGCGAGGCGCGCGCGCCGGCCCGCGACGAGCGACGCGACGCCCAGCGCGAGAAACCCCACGAGGCCCACGAGGGGCGTCGGGACGCCGAGCACGGCAGCGAAGGCCGTTTGCCGGACGGCCTCACAGCCGCCGCCCTCCGAGCAGAAGACCGGCGTCGGCCGCAAGTAGTCGACCGCGAGCACGGCGCTCGTAGCGACCCCAGCCAGCACGGGAACCAGGGACGCGACCGTCGCGAAGGTCGCGCCGGTCGCACGAGAGCCGACGTTCGCGCTGGCCGCCTGGGATTCCATGGCTCCTCGAGAGCCTATAGCACCCGGACCGGCCCGAACCTTCCCCTCGCGCCCTGGCCGGAGCGCTCGGGAGACCGCGAGGCTCGCGCGGGCGTCCATGCTACTGCATCGGCCCGAATGACTACGCGCCTCCCGAGCCGCAACGAGATTCTCGACCTCCTCGGCGCCGACCCCCGCCCGATGCACATTCGTGACATCGCCTCGCGGCTTCGCGTGTCGGACGTCGACCATCTGGGGCTCGAGCGGCTCCTCGACAACCTGAGTCTCGAAGGCGTGCTGAGCGCGCGACCGGGGCCCCGCTTCGAGCTGAGCGAGGGCATTGGGTACACCGTCGGCGGGGAGACCGCGGGCGCGAGCGCCGGCGGCAGCAGCGCTCCCCTGCCTGTGCCTCGCAGCGTGCCCGCCGACCGCGGCGACGGCGGCCGCGAGCGACGCCCGAGCAACGCGGAGCGCGAAGGGGTGCTCACCGTGCACCCGAGGGGCTTCGGCTTCGTGGCCAGCCTCGGGCCGGGCAACCAGGGCGACGACGTCTTCATTCCGCCCGACGCGCTGGGCGGAGCCCTGCACGGCGACAAGGTGCGCGTGCGGGTGCGAGCGCGGAGCGCCCGCGGCGCCGAGGGCGAGATCGTCTCCATCATCGAGCGCGGCATCAAGCGCGTGGCGGGCACCTTGCACCGCAAGGGGCGCAGCGCCTGGCTCGAGCCCGACGACACGCGCGTCCGCGGCCCCATCGTCCTGCCCCGCGCGATCGACGTCGAGGGCTCCGGAGGCAACAGCGGCAACGACGGCGACGCCGTCGTGGTCGCGATCACGCGGTGGCCCGAGACCCGCGACGAGAACCCCGAAGGGCGGATCGAGCAGGTCCTGGGGCGCCCGGGCGAGCTGTCGGTCGAGGCGGCGAAGATCCTCGTGCTCGAGGGCGTCGGCGAGCCCCACTCGGACCTCGCCGTCGCCGAGGCCGAGGCGTTCGGCGAAGAAGTGCCCGACGCGATGAAGGCCGGCCGCACGGACCTTCGTCACCTCCCGCTGCCGACGATCGACCCCGAAGACGCGCGCGACCACGACGACGCGGTGTGGGTCGAGCGTATCGAGAGGGGCGGCTACCGCGCATGGATCGCCATCGCCGACGTGAGCACGTACGTCACCCCGCGAACGGCCATCGACGACGAGGCCAAGGCCCGCGGCTGCAGCATCTACCTTCCCGACCGCGCCATCCCCATGTTGCCGCGCGCCCTGTCGTCGAACCTGTGCTCGCTCTTGCCCGGGGTCGATCGCCTGTGCCTCTGCGTCGAGGCCGAGCTCGACGCCGGGGGGCACGTCATCGAGAGCCGCATCCTCCGCGGGATCATGCGATCGCGCGCGAAGCTCACGTACGGCGGCGTCGCCCGGGCCCTCGGGCTCTCGTCCGAAGCGCGCCTCGAGCCCGCCGCCGAGGAGATGGTCGAGGGCCTGCGGGTCGCGAACGACCTCTCCCGCGCGCTCCGCGTGCAGCGCATGAACCGTGGGGCGCTCGACTTCGAGCTACCCGAGGCCAAGGTCGTTCTCCACGAGGAGTCGCGCGAGCCCATCGACGTCGTGCGGCGCGCGGAAGACCCGGGCGTTCGCAAGGCGTACCAGCTCATCGAGGAGCTGATGCTCCTCGCCAACGAGATCGTGGCGCGCTGGTGCATGGAGCGCGACGTGCCGACGATCTTCCGCGTGCACGCGGCGCCCGACGAGAAGAAGCTCGGTCGCTTCGCGGCGATGTGCGAGTCGCTCTCGATCAACTTCGACCTCGAAGACACGCGGGACCCGAAGAAGCTCGGCGACCTGCTCAAGTCGTTCAAGGACCACCCGCTCGCGCCGGTGCTCAACTCGCTGTTGCTCCGGTCGATGAAGCAGGCGACGTACGACACCGCCAACATCGGGCACTTCGGCCTCGCGTCGAAGGCGTACCTGCACTTCACGTCGCCCATCCGCCGCTATCCGGATCTCATCGTTCATCGCGTCATCCACCAGGTGCTCACCGAGGGGCAGCCGCGGCGCGACGACAAGACCCGCGAGCGCCTCGCCGAAGCCGCCCTGGCGTCGAGCATCGCCGAGCGCCGCGCGATGGAGGTCGAGCGCGCGATCGTCGATCTCTACCGCGCGTTCCTGATGAAGAGCCACATCGGCGAGCAGTTCGAGGGGACGGTCACGGCGGTCGTCGGGTCGGGCGTGTTCGTCCAGCTCGATTCGCCGTTCGTCGACGTCCTCATCCGGCTGGAGGACCTGGGCCACGACCACTGGGAAATCGACGACGACGCCCTTCGCGTCATCGCGGTGCGCTCGGGCGACGTCGTGGCCCTGGGCGATCGGCTCCTCGTCGAGGTCATCGACGCCGCGATCCTGCGACGCACGGTCTACGCGCGGCGCGTGGGCGGCTCCGAGGCGAAGAACGGCGCCGACGGGGCCCGGCCGATGCCGAAGCGCGACGGCCGCGGCAAGCCCGACGGCCGCGGCAAGTCCGACGGCCGCGGAAAGCCCGACGGCCGCGGAAAGCCCGACGGCCGGGGCAAGCCGGAGAGCCGGGGCACGCGCGACGGTCGCGGCGGACCGCCGCCCGCCTCGAACGAACGCGGGCCGCAGCGCCGGGGCGACGGGCGCAAGCCGGCGCCCGCGGGACGCCCGGATCGCGCTGGGCGTGGCAAAGGCCCCACCGCCGGCCCGCCGACACCGGGAAAGAAGGGCAAGGCCGCCGGCAAGAACAAGCCGAGCAAGGGCGGCCCGAACAAGCAGAAGCGCCGCGGACGGTAGCCTTTCCCGTTGCCGTGAGCGCGTAGTTTTACGGCGACTTCGGATTCGACCCCGTCGTCGTCACGATTTGGGGGATCGATCGGCCTCCTTCGCGCATGGACCGTCGAGGGTCGGAATGCGTCGTTCATCGGTCGTACGAGTCGCCACCGGGCTGGCCATCACGCTGGCGGCGGCCGGCTGCGGTGGCGGAGGCTCCGCCAGCAGCGGCGTCGATCCCGGCGAATCCTCGAGCAGCGGCGCAAGCGACGGCGGCGCGAGCGGCAGCGGCAACGCCAGCGACAGCGGCGATGGAAGCGGCGGCGGCGGCGCGAGCGGAAGCAGCGGGGGCGGCAGCAGCGGCGGGAGCGGCGGCAGCGCCAGCGGGAGCAGCGGAGCGGGGAGCAGCGTAGGGGCCGCGGCCGACGGCGGAGGCAGCGGCGGGACCGACGGCGGCGGGGGCCCGTCGAGCGGTTGCGGCGCGGGCGACGCGAACCTGCCGCCCGAACCCAGCATTCCCCCGGCGTGCGCCACGCTCCAGGCGACGCAGAGGGTGCTCGCGGGCGGCGTACCGAGCGAGACCACGCTCGACACGTCCGCGATCCAGTCGGCGCTCACCGCCTGCGCCGCGGGCAAGGCCGTGAAGCTCACGGCGAGCAGCACGAACGACGCGTTCGTCACCGGGCCGCTCACCATCCCGTCGGGCGTCACGCTCTGGGTCGACACGGGCGCGACGCTCTACGGGACGCGCAGCAAGACCGTCTACGGGACCGCGGCCGCGCTCATCACCGCGAAGGGCGCGAACTCGGGCATCGTCGGCGACGGGACCATCGACGGTCAGGGCGGCGAGCCGATCCTCGGCGGCTCCGGCTCGTTCTGGGATCAGAACGGGAGCGGTGGCGGGAGCCCGGCGTTGATCGCCGTCAGCGGGGCCACGAACTTCACGCTCTACCGGATCACGCTGCACAACGCGCCCATGTTCCACGTCAAGATGGGCGCCGCCGGGTTCGTCGTGTGGGGGGTCACGATCAAGACGCCGTCGAAGGCGACCAACAGCGCCGGCACGGCCCTCTCGTATTCGAGCGCGCACAACACCGACGGGATCGATCCCGGAGAGGCCGCGAGCAACGGCTTCATCGTGTGCAGCCAGATCAGCGACGGGGACGATCACATCGCGATCAAGGGCTCGAGCCCGACGGGCGTCACGAACCTGGTCATCGCGCACAACCACTTCGAGGCCGGCCACGGCATGTCGATCGGGAGCGAGTTCACGGGCGGCGTGTCGAACATCAAGGTCTACGACCTGTCGATCGACGGAACGAACACGGGCACGAGCGGAGGCAGCTCCAACGGCATCCGCATCAAGTCCGACTCGAGCCGCGGAGGGCTCGTGAACGACGTCACCTACAGCGACGTCTGCATTCGCGACGTGTCGAATCCGATCTTCCTGACGCCGACGTACTCGACGATGACCGGCTCGAGCATTCCTCAGTACACGAACATCACGTTTCAGGACGTCCACGTGGTGAGCGGCGGGTCGAACACGCCGACCGTGACGCTCGATGGCTACGACGCGGCGCACCTGAACAGCGTCACCCTCGACAACGTCGTTGTCGACGGCGTCTCGTCGTCGCACGTGACCGCCGCGTACACGAACGTCACCCTCGGGCCGGGCAACGTGAACTTCATGCCCTCCGGAACGGGCGTGACCGTGACCAGCGCGATCTCGGGAACGAGCACGCCGAATCCGTGCACGAACAAGTGGGTCACCTTCTGACATGGAGCGGGGCCGAACATGACGACATGTCTGCCTCCCTCGTCACCGAAGATCGAGCGCGCGCCCCGCAAACTGGATGACGCCGCGGCCGCCTTCGATACGCCACTTCGGATCGCTCGCGTCGAGGCGCGCGGCCAGGTCTTCGGGCACGCCGGCGAGCGCGTCGCTCTTCATCGTGCGCACCGCGACGAGCGGCGCTCCGAGGGGCGCGCACGCTTCGGCGAACGAGGCCGACGCGGGCCACACGGCATCGCCGACTGCGCGGCGGTAGTTCGCGTCTCCCTTGCACACGACGATCGTCGCCGAGCGCAGGGCCTCGAGGACGTGCGCCGGCGCGTCCCGGAGAAAGCGCGGGCCGGACCAGAACGGGTCGGGCGCGAGGACGAACCTCCCCTGGCCGAACGCCTCGACGACGCGATTCGCCAGCCCCGCGGCCGCACCGCCCCGTTCGAGCATCCGCGCCACGAGGCGCCACACGTCGCGCGGCATCGCGTCGCTCACGAACACCGGCTCGAGCTTCAAGTGCACGGTCACGCATGCGGCCGCGTCTTCGAGCAGGGCGCCGACCAGCGCGAGGTCGAGCGCGAACTCGGTGCCCGTGTTGTCGGCGACGAGGTGCACGCTCGCCCCGGGCTTCGCGAGCCGCTCCACGGCCGCGGCGCGATCGTCGACCAGGAGATCGCCGTCGACGCGCTCGCGCGCCGCGGCGATCGAGTAACTGAGGTCGACGCGGTTGGCCCAGAGGACCTCGTCGAGCAGCGCGAAGAGGCGCCGGGCTCGCGGGCCGGGCAACGCGAGCGCGACCTCGAGACGCTCCCACGGCCGCGCCCCCGCGAGCTCTTCTTCCTTGGCGGGCTCGAACGGGTCTCGGCCGTCTTCCCAGAAGCGGCACCGAAGGGCGAGCTCCCTGTAGAACGCGAGCTCGGCGTAGAGCCACTCGGCGCCGAGCCACGTCTCGCTCGCGTGCTCGGCGTGCGCGAGCCGCCACCCGGCGACGTCGGCCCCCGGGCCGCGCGGCGCGGGCACCGGGCAGTCTCCCTCGAGGTCGGTCGCGAGGCGCTCGATCGCGTCCTTCACGAGCGCGGGGTAGTCGCGATTGCGCTCGATCACCTCGCGCGCAATCCGCGGCACCCGCACCTGCATGCTGTAGCGGGCGAACGCGTTCGAGCCGTCGGTCCGGAGCGGGCGGGGGCGAGAGCGGGGGCGAGAGCGGGAGCGAGAACCTGAGCCGGCGCCGGACGGTGAGTCCACGCCCCGTCCCTTAGCATTCCTGGTCTCCAGCCGGGCTTTCGTGGTACGTCGGTCGGCGCATGCACGTGCTCGTCGCCGGCGGGGCCGGTTATATCGGCTCCGTCTTCGTGCCGCTGCTGCTCGAGCGGGGCCACCGCGTCACGGTCGTCGACCGCCTCTACTTCGGCGACACGCTCGGCCGCGCCCGCGAGCGTCACGGCGAGAAGCTGCAGATCGCCCGGGCCGACGTGCGCAGCTTCGACCGCGCGCTGCTGAAGTCCGTCGACGCCGTGGTCGATCTGTCGGGCATCTCGAACGACCCGTCGTGCGAGCTCGAACCCGACCTCACGAACAGCGTCAACGTCGAGGGCGCAAAGCGCCTCGCGGTCGCTGCGCTCGAGCACGGCGTCAAGTGCTACCTCTTCTCGTCGTCGTGCTCCGTGTACGGGCACGGCGAGGGGCTCGGCCTCACCGAGGCGAGCGTCCGGCACCCGGTGTCGCTCTACGCGCGCGCCAAGGCCGAGGTCGAGGACTTCCTCTTCGATCTCGGCAAGTCGCGCGGCGAGCGGCGCGCGATGACGGTCACGTGCCTTCGCCTCGCCACCGTCTTCGGGCTGAGCCCGCGCATGCGCTTCGACCTCGCCATCAACGTCATGACGAAGAACGCCTACGTGCATCGCCGCATCATGGTCGACGGAGGCGGGCGCCAGTGGCGGCCCTTCGTTCACGTGGGCGACGTGGCCCGCGCCTTCGAGCTCGCGATGACGAGCGAGGCGAGCAAGGTCGCCGGCGAAGTGTTCAACGTCGGGTCCGACGCGAGCAACGTCCAGATCCTGAACCTCGCCTTCCGCGTGCGCGACGCGGTCCCCGGCACCGAGGTCGTTCACGCGCCCACCGATCCCGATCTACGCGACTACAACGTGGCGTTCGACAAGGTGCAGCGCGTCCTCGGCTTCAAGGCCGAAAAGAGCATCGACGACGGCATCCGCGAGGTGCTGGGCGCCCTGCGCGACGGCCTGGTCGATCCCGAGGAGCGCCGGCACTACACGCTGCGCCAGTACATGTTCCTGCGCGAGGCCGAGCGCGCGCATCGCGAGCTGTCGATCGAGGGCACGCTCCTCACGCATGCCTCGCATGCCTCGCACGCGCCGCGCGCGAGCGGCCGCCAGGGAAGCCGAGAGGCGTGAGGGGCCCGCGCGCGCGATGACCGGCAAAGTCGAGTTCTACCGGCACCAGCTCGGCGAAGACGAGGCATCGTCGTGGCGGCGGGTGCTCGATACCCTCTTTCTCACGCTGGGACCGCAGGTCGCGGCGTTCGAGCAGGAGCTCGGGCGCTATCTGGTCCGCGGGCGCGAGGGCCCGAGCGGCGGCCAGAACGACGGCAAGCGCGCGGACGAGGCCCTGCGCTCGACCGCTCCCCACATCGTTGGAACGAACGCGTGCTCGA
Source organism: uncultured Myxococcales bacterium (assembly GCA_937902985.1). Classification (GTDB taxonomy): domain Bacteria; phylum Myxococcota_A; class Polyangia; order Polyangiales; family Polyangiaceae; genus Palsa-1150. Next base: position 6,474 of record CALFNG010000007.1, on the reverse strand, counting down.
TGGGGCTCCTCATCGCGCTCCGCGCGCTCGATGTGGGCCCGGGTGACGAGGTCATCACGACCCCGATGACGTTCGCCGCCACGGCCAACGCGATCCTGCATCTCGGAGCGACGCCGCGCTTCGTGGACGTCGAAGCGGCGACGGGCCTCATCGACCCGGCGGCCGTTCGCGCGGCAGTGGGGCCGAACACGGTCGGCATCCTGCCCGTGCACCTCTACGGGCAGCTCGCCGACATGAAGGCGCTTCGCGCGATTGCCGACGCGAACAAGCTCTTCATCGTCGAAGACGCGGCGCACGGCGTCGAGATGGAGCGCGACGGGGTTCGGCCGGGCGACCTCTCGGAGGCCGCGGTCTTCTCGTTCTACGCCACCAAGAACCTCACCTGCGGAGACGGCGGCGCCGTGGCCACCCGGGATCCCGCCATTGCCGATCGGCTGCGCCGGCTGCGAAACCACGGCGTCAGCAAGGCCGCGACCGAACGCCACGGCAACGCGTACCAGCACTGGGACCTCACCGAGCTCGGGTACAAGGCGAACCTCACGGACCTCGACGCGGCCCTCCTCCGCCCGCAAATTGCGCACCTCGAAGAGAAGCGGGCGCTCCGCGAGGCGGTGGCCGTGCGCTACGAGTCCCAGCTCCGCGAGCGCATCGCCGACCTGGCGTCGCCCGTCCCGCTGAGTCCCGGCGGGCTCAAGGTCCCCTGGCTCATCGAGCGCCGCGGGCGCAGCACCCACCATCTCTTCACTCTCCACGCGCGGCCCGCCGACCGCGACGCCCTCCTCTCCAAGCTCGGGGCGGCGGGGATCGGCACGGCGGTGAACTACCGCGCCATTCATCTGCTGACCTACCTGAGCGAGCTTCTCCGGCTGCCGCGCGGCTCGCTACCGGTCGCCGAAGAGATGGGCGACCGTACGATCAGCCTCCCGATGTACCCGACCCTGGCACGCGAAGACCAGGATCGCGTCATCGAGGCCGTCGCCAGCTGCTGGTGAGCCGCGGGCGACCCTAAACGGCGGGCGCTCATCGGGCCCTCGAAGACGCGCTCACCGCGATGACCGCGCTCCTCGGCTGAGCGGGCCGGCGCGGCTGGCGCGGAAGCAGGTCCGATCGTGGTCGTCGACGAGACCGCACGCCTGCATGAACGCGTACATGATCGTCGAGCCCACGAAGCGGAATCCCTGCTTGATGAGCGCCTTGCTCAGCGCGTCCGACTCGGGCGTCTTCGCGGGAACGCCCGCGCCCGGCGCGCGCACCCGGGGTGTCCCGCCGACGAACGACCAGACGAACACATCGAGCGACGCGTGCTCGCGCTCGAGAGCGACCAGCGCGCGCGCGTTCGAGACGGTCGACTCGATCTTGAGGCGGTTGCGGACGATGCCTTCGTCGAGCATCAGGCGCTGCACGCGCCGGGCGTCATAGCGGGCGATCTTCACGGGGTCGAAGCCGTCGAAGGCGCGCCGGTAGTTCTCGCGCTTGCGAAGGATCGTCATCCACGACAGCCCCGCCTGGGCGCCCTCGAGGACGATCATCTCGAAGAGCTTTCGCTCGTCGTGAACGGCCACGCCCCACTCTTCGTCGTGGTAACGGATCGACAGCGGGTCGTCGCCGACCCAGCGGCAGCGGACAGGCTCCTTCGGCATCGCGTGGCGAGGTTAGCCGGCCGGGAGTAGCGTGGCGACCGTGACACGCCGCGCCTGGTCTTCGATCGCGCTCGGCGCGGCGCTCGCGGCATGCAACGGGCCGCGGTCGTCGGCCGGCGACGCGCCCGCTCCATCGGCGAGCGTCGTGTCGATCGGGGTGGCGCTCGGGACGTGCAGCGACCGCGCGCAGTGCGAGGCCGAGTGCGACGCGGGGTCGGCCGACCGGTGCCGTCGCCTCGCGGCCTCGTACGCGTTCGGCGAGGGCGTCTCGAAAGACGAGGCGCGCGCGACCGCTCTTTACGAGCGCGCGTGCGACATGAACGACGCGCCGGCGTGCGTCTTCGCGGGGCAGATGCACGAGTACGCCCATGGCGTCCCCAAAGACGACGCGAAGGCGACGGCCCTTTATGCGCGGGCGTGCCAGGCGGGGTGGGCCGCCGGTTGTTACAACCAGGCGATCATGCTCGAGAACGGTCGCGGCGTGGCGCCCGATCGGGAGAAGGCCGCGGCGCTCTACGAGGCGGCGTGTCGTGCCGGCGCGAAGCTCGCCTGCGACAAGGCCAGGGCGCTACGGGATGCGCCGAGCGCTGACGGGCGCTGACGGAGACGAGATTCGTCACTAGACTGTCCGTCACGATGGTGGCCGCACCTGCCAAAGACCTCGGCGCCCAACCGCCGCCTCCCCCGCCGGGCGAGGTGCGAATGGTCATCCACGGCGTCTCGTGGAAGGACTACGTCATCGCGCGCGAGGCGCTCGACGGACCTGGCCTGCGAATGGCGTTCTGCGAAGGCGAGCTCGAACTGATGAGTCCCTTACGACCCCACGAAGAGTGGAAGAAGAAAGTCGCGCGCCTCGTCGAGCTCTGGGCGCTCGAGCGCGACGTCCCCCTCTACGGCTACGGATCGACCACGTTCAAGAACGTGGCACGGGAGCGCGGGGTCGAACCCGACGAGTGCTACTGCGTCGGCGCCGCGATGAGCGAATGGCCACAGATCGTGGTCGAGGTCGTGCACACGCACCCGTTCGCGATCGATCGGCGGCGGCTCTACTCGGCGCTCGGCGCGCCCGAGCTCTGGATCTTCGAGGGCGGCGCGTTCGCCATCTGGCGCCACGACGAGGGCGCTTACCAGAGGGTCGAGCGAAGCGCGCTCTTGCCCGAGCTCGATTTCGAGCGCCTCGCGCCCTTCGTCGTTCGCACGGATCAACACCAGGCGTTGAAGGAGTGGCGAGAGGTCTCTCGCGCGCGGTAGACACCTCCTCGTCATGCGACTCCCTGCCGTCGTCCTCGAAGGCACCTCGGTGCGACTCGAACCTCTCGACCCGCGCCACTTCGACGCCGTGCTCGAGGCGGCGCTCGGCCATCCGGAGATCGGGCTCTACTCGCCGGTCCGCTCGAACAACCAGATCTCTCGCGTGAGGCTGGCGTGGACGTCGACCTGGGGCCAGAAGGTCGACGTCCACCGGGACACGTGGGCGAGCTTGTAGCCGAGCCGCCCCTCGAGGAGGGCGTGGAAGTAGTTCCGCGAGTCGAGGTCGCCTTCGATGCGCGCCTGGCCCGGCGACAGCGTCTGCCCGGTCGATGCGGCCCACGACGGTTCGACGAAGTACCGGAGGCTCCAGATCGCCGGCTGGATGATGAAGCGAGGCCTCCGCGCTTCGACGTTGGAGAAGCGGTCACTCACCTCGGTCACGCCGAGGATCGGGTTGCGGCCCTCGACGCCGTCGACGTCGACGCGCCGGATCCTGGCGTCGGCGGGCAACCGTGGGAGATGGACGTTGCTGCCGTAGATCTCGATCGCGTCGCCGGGCCGCACGCGTTCGCGCATCCAGCGCTCGGCGTCGTATCGAGGGTCGAGGATCATCGCGACGTCGACCGCGACGCACTTGAACAGGGCGTAGAGCAAGACGGGCGCGACCCCGACGGCGAACGCCCAGCGACGCGTCGCCGCGAAGCGCGCGTTGAGCTCGTCGAGAGCGAGGCCCGCGTACACTCCGAAGAGCACCATCTGCGGCAGCGCGAAGCGGTGCTCCGATCGGCGCGCGCTCATGTCGAACGTCACGATGAACGAGACCGCGGCGAAGAGCGGCACGAGGCCCGCGGCGCGCCGGGCTCGATCGGGCGCCCGGCACGCGACCACGACGCCGGCGGCCGCGAGCAGCGCGAAGGCCCAGGGATAGAACTGGTCGAACGATAGAAGCGTGTCGGACGCGACCTTGAGCCGGCCGGCCCAGGTGGGCGGGTAGTAGGCGAAGTCCTGGCTCGCCGGGCCCAGGAGGTACGCGACCCGGTCGCGAAAGCCGGCAGGGTTCGTCACCGCGCCGTCGATGACGAGAAGCAGCGGGAGGCCGATGGCGATCCCGAAGCCGAGCTCCCTGAGGAGCGCCGGCGTCAACCGCCGCGCCTCCGGGTCGAGCACGAGCCAGGCGCCGAGCGAGAGCGGCACGCCGAGGACGAAGAGCGCGTACGCCTGATCTTTCGTCGCGACGCCGAGCGCCGCGAAGACCATCGCCCTCCGGAGCGAGCGCGGCGCGCGACGGGCGACGGCGTGCACGAGCCATCGAAGCGCGAGGACGGACCAGAAGAGGTACGGGACATCGAGGTTGGTGGTCTGCGAGTAGTAGGTCAGAACGGCGTTCAGGCCGCACGTGACGGCCACCCACGCCCCCGCTTGCCCCGCTTGCCCCGCTTGCCCCGCTTGCCCCGCTTGCCCCGCTCGTCCCGCGCGCCCCGTTTGGTCCGTTTGGTCCGTTGGCTCGCCTTCTCGCAGGAGCGTCCCGATCGCGGCGAGGTTCCAGAGGAGACCCAGCGACAGGGCGATCGCGATGGCCCTCGCGATGACGGCCATCGCCGTCATCGTCGGGACGCCGATGAAGGTGTGGACGACGGCGGCGGGCACGAGCGCCGGCGCGCGCGCGATCGCCGACAGCCAGACGGGCGCCTCGGCCAGCGTGAGGAGCAAGAGATGGAAAGGCGGGTACGTGTAGTGGTGCCCAGGCCAGTACGTGTCGAGGACGCCCACGAGGAAGTCGCGCGGCGCGACGCCGTCGTTGTCCCACCCGTCGTACGAGGGCAGGCCCCAGGTGAGCCCGGTCAGCCGCAAGAGCAGCGCGGCGGCGAGTACCTTGCCGAGAGGCGTTCGCCAGAGAGCGAGCCCGCGTTCCTTCAGGGCGTGCAGCTTCACGCCGAGCGCGCCGAGTCTGACGCCATGGTCAAAAGAGCCCGATCGCGAAGTGGAAGGCGCCGAAGTCTTCGAACGGCCGCCGCGTCACGTTGATGCCATAGTCGAACACGAGCGGGCCCACCGGCGTGTCGACCCGGATGCCGGCGCCCACGTCGGCGCGGAGCCGGAAGTCGGTCACCGCGTCGGCGGGGTCGAGGTACAGGTTCCCGAAGTCGGCGAACACCGCGGCGTTGAGCGGCGCGCGGATCGGGAAGCGAAGCTCGAAGCGCGGGTTGACCATGAAGTTGCCGCCGCGAAGGGGGATGAGGCAGTTGGAGCTCGAGCTCACGCACAGACCCTTGTTCTGCGGCTGCGCGATCTGGTTTGCGTACTCCTGCGGCATGAACGTGTCTTGCAGCCACCCGCGCATCGAGTCGAAGCCGCCCATGAAGAAGAGGCGATCGGGGTACGTGCAGTAGCCGCCCGGCGCTTGCTGGCTGTTGGGGCCGGCGTTGTTGAAGTCGCAAGCGGCGACCTTCACGTTCTCGCCGAGGCGGAGCTCGGCGGCGAACGAGATGCTCTTCGTGATCGGGATGTAACCGGCGACCGTCTGCGTCATGCGAACGAAATGCGCCGTCGCCTGGGGCGCGTCCGGAACCGCGGCCCCGCCCGTGGTGGGGCACAGGGAGCCCGTGAGCGTCGCCGTGTTGGGCTTGACCGCCGAGCCTTCGGGGAACGAGTTGACCAGCTCGCCGCCGAGGAACACGTACGTTCCGCTGTGCGCGTTGAACGCGTTGTCGCGCCGGTCCCACGCGACCGAGAGACGCTCGGCGACCACGAAGCTCTCGCCGTCGGGCACCCGAAGGAGCGCCGCGAGCTGCGAGTCGAAGCCGTTCGGGTTGCACGCGAGGTACGCCTGGATCGAGTTGAACTGGAAGAGGCGAACGTCGTTGTCCTCGAGGCTCTGACCGATCGCGACCTGGAACTCGCGGCCCGGCCGGTAAATGAGCGTCCCCGACCCGGAGACCTTGTCGAGCGTGAAGTCGCGCTCGAGGTCGCGGACGTAGATCGCATCGGCCTGCGCCCGAACGAGCGGCCCGAGGCCGATGTCCGGGAACGCGCCGCTCAGCGTGATGCGCCGCGCGAGGCGGTCTTGCACTTGCTGGTAGTTGGCCTCGACCTGGTTATCGAGGATCAGGAAATCCGGGAGGTACGAGAGCTGGACGCGGAACGTCGCCCCGATGGCGTACCCGAGGATGTTTCGCTCGTCGTACTCGAGCGTCCCGCGAACGCCCTCTCCCGTCGAGAACCCGGGGCTGAGCTCGAGGTAGTGGCCGGGCCTCTCGACGAGATCGACGACCACGTCTTTGGTCCCCTGCGGGACGTACGGCTCGGCCAGGCCCACCGTGATGCTCGAGAAGACCCCGAGCGTCGCGATCCGCTCTTGCGTGTGGCGCACGTCGCTCGCCCTGTAGGGCTTGCCGACCTCGAGCGCGATCCGCCGCCGAACCACGCTCTCGCGGGTGCTCGCGAGCCCCCGGAGCACGATCGCGTGCACGATGACCTGGTCGCCCTCGGTCACGTCGAAGCGCACCCGGGCCCGCGTGTTGTCGGCCGAGGGCTCGAGCGTGTACTTGACGTCGACGTAGTAGTACCCGAGCTCCTTGTACCA
>CALFNG010000006.1 GCA_937902985.1 uncultured Myxococcales bacterium | reverse complement strand
GCAAGGATGGGAGCCGGTTCCCCGCCGTTGTGTCCGTCACGGCGCTCCGCGACGCGCGGGACGCCATCATCGGCTACCTGTTGATCGGCACCGACAACACCGCGCGCAAACAGGTCGAAGAGGAGCGGAAGAAGCTCGATCAGCGCCTGCGCGACCAACAATTTTATACACGCTCGCTCATCGAATCCAACATCGACGCCATCATGACCACGGATCCGCGCGGCATCATCACCGACGTCAACAAGCAGACGGAGGCGCTGACCGGATGCACCCGTGACGAGCTGATCGGCGCGCCGTTCAAGAACTACTTCACCGACTCAGACCGAGCCGAGGCGGGCATCAACCGCGTGCTGAACGAAGGCGAAGTCACGAACTACGAGCTCACCGCGCGCGCCTGGGATGGCACGCTCACCGTGGTGTCGTACAACGCGACGACCTTCTACGACCGCGAAAGGCGTCTTCAAGGCGTGTTCGCCGCGGCGCGCGACGTCACGGAGCTGAAGCGCTTCGAGCACACCCTGCAGCAGAAGAACGTCGAGCTGGAAGCCGCGAGCCGCATGAAGTCCGAATTCCTCGCCAACGTGTCACACGAGTTGAGGACGCCGCTGAATGCCATCATCGGCTTCTCCGAGGTGCTTAAGGACGGCCTGCTCGGCGAGCTGACTGATCAACAGCGAGGGTTCATCGGCGACATCTTCGGCAGCGGCACGCATCTGCTCTCCCTGATCAACGACATCCTCGACCTGTCCAAGGTGGAAGCCGGCAAGATGACGCTCGACCTGGAGCCGGTGTCGGTGTCCTCGTTGTTTCGAAACAGCCTGTCGATCATCAGGGAGAAGGCGGCGACCCGCCACATCCGCCTGGGTCTGGATGCCCCCGAGGAGCTGGGCTCGGTTCAGGCGGACGCGCGCAAGGTCAAGCAGATCGTGTACAACCTGCTCTCCAACGCGGTCAAGTTCACCGTCGAAGGCGGCGAGGTGACTCTCCACGCAGGCCGCGTTCCGCGCTCCGCCGTGGGCCGGCTCTCCGGCTCCTGGGCGGGCCGAACCTTCCCTTTGGCCGAGAACGAGTTCGCGGACTTTCTGGAGATCAGCGTCACCGACAGCGGCATCGGCATCTCGCGCGAGGGGCTAGCGCGCCTATTCACACCTTTCAGTCAGATCGACAGCGGCCTGGCGAGAAAGTTCGAGGGCACGGGACTCGGTCTGGCCATGGTCAAGCTCCTCGCCGAGCTCCACGGAGGCGTGGTGGCGGTACAAAGCGCGGTGGATGTGGGCTCCTGCTTCACGGTCTGGCTGCCCCTCCGCGCGACCGAGGACAGGGTGTTCGCATCGGGGAAAACGGCGACCGCTCCCCGGATCGCGGCGCTGGCGGGAGCGCGCACCGCGCTGGTCGTGGAAGACGATTACAAGTCCGCAGAGCTGATCCGCGTGCAACTGGAAGCGGAAGGCTTCACGGTATTTCATGCGTCCTCCGCCGAGGCCGCGCTGGCCCTGACCATACAGCAGACCTTCGCGCTGATCACGCTGGACATCATCCTGCCCGACATGGACGGCTGGGAACTCCTCCGCCGCATCAAGCAGGTGCCGTCGCTCAGTCGCGTTCCGGTCGTGATCATCTCGATCGTGGCGGATCGAAACAAGGGCTTCTCTCTCGGCGCGGCGGCGGTCATGCAAAAGCCGATCTCACGGCAGGAGCTGTACGAGTCGCTCGTCGATCTGGGTCTGTTTCCTCCCGTGGAGGGGCGAACGCTGAAGGTCCTCGTCGTCGATGACGATCCGAAGGCGGTCGAGCTGATCGCCGTTCGCATCATGGACCTGGCAAATACTGTCCTGCGCGCTTATGGCGGCCGGGAGGCGATCGAGGCCGCTCGGCGGGAGCTACCGGACCTGATCGTGCTCGATCTGATGATGCCGGATGTGAACGGTTTCGACGTCGTGGAAGCGCTTCACGAACGTCCCGAGACCGCTCGCATTCCGATCCTGGTGGTCACCGCCAAGCAGACCACCGCCGGGGAGCGCGCCAAGCTGAATGGCTACGTTACGACAATCATGGAAAAGGCCGAGCTCGACCGTGACCAGTTTAGGGCCGAAGTCCGGCGGGCCATGTCGGGGCGCCACGAGGCCGCCTGACATGGCAAGAGTCCTGATCGTCGAGGACAACGCCGCGAATATGACGTTGGCGCTTTTCCTGCTGCAGTCGGTGGGCCATACCGTTCTCAGCGCCACGAACGCCGAAGTTGGGCTGACGCTGGCACGCGCCGAGCAACCTCACTTGATCCTGATGGATATCCAGCTTCCCGGTATGGACGGCCTCGATGCCACTGTGCTGCTCAAGGGGAACGACGCGACGCGTGCCATTCCCGTGATCGCCCTCACCGCGCTGGCGATGAAGGGCGACGAGGAGCGCATTCGCGCCGCGGGATGCGACGGCTACATCGCCAAGCCGATCCGCTACCGGGACTTTCTGGCGACTATCGCGGCTCACCTGGCCCGAACATGAACCGGCGGCCCGACATCCCCGACCACCCGGCGCGCATTCTGATCGTGGATGATGAAGCCCACAACAGACAGTTGCTGGAAGTCCTGCTCGCGCCGGAAGGCTTTCTTCTCCAGACCGCCGCCAGCGGTGAGGAAGCGCTAGCGATCGTGGCGCGGCAACCGCCCGACCTCATCCTCCTCGACATCATGATGCCCGGTATGGACGGTTACCAGGTCGCCGGCAAGATCAAGGGCGACCTCGCCACCAAGAACATTCTCATCATCATGATCACCGCCCTGGAAGATCGCAATGCCAGAATGCTCGGGCTGAGCGCCGGAGCCGAGGACTTCCTCACGAAGCCGGTGGATCGTGCCGAGCTGTGCGTGCGGGTGAGGAACCTGTTGCGTCTCAAGGCGTACGGTGACTATCACGACAAGTACAGCCAGATGCTCGAAGGCGAGGTTGCCTCGCGCGCGGCCGCCCTCGTCGAGAGCGAGCGTCTCTACCGAGAGACGTTCGACGCCGCGCCCGTCGGGATCGTACACGCGGACCTGGACGGCCAATGGCTGCGGGTCAACCAGCATCTCTGCAATCTCCTGGGATACTCGCGCGCGGAGCTGCAAAGCACAGCGGTTCAGGCGCTCGTGCGGTCGGAGGACACGGACGATGACGCCGCGTCATTCCGCCGCATGGCCGCGGGAACGCTGGACCGCCACGTCATCGACGAGAAACAATATCGACGGCGAGACGGCAGCCTCGTGTGGGCCCGGGTAAACATCTCCGTTCATCGCGATGCAGAGGGTGAGGCCCAGCATTTCATCTCCGTCATCGAGGACGTCACGGAACAAAGGATTCTCGAAGCGCAGGTTCGGCAAGCAGGCAAGATGGATGCGATCGGGCGCCTGGCTTCCGGCGTCGCCCACGATTTCAACAATCTTCTGACGGTGATTCTCGGCTTTGCGGCGATAGTGAACGAAGATGTCGCGATCGCCCAGAAGCATGGGAGAGACCTCAGCGAGATCATCAAGGCTGCCGAGCGCGCCGCGGGTCTCACCAAACAACTGCTCGCCTTCAGTCGTCAGCAAGTCCTGCACACCGCGCCCCTCGACCTGAACGGGCTCATCACGGACATGACCGGCATGCTGAGGATGCTGATCGGCGAGAACATCGCCGTCACCCTTTCGTTGGCTCCCGATCTCCCCTTGGCGCTCGCGGATCGCGGACAACTGGAACAGGTCGTGATGAACCTCGTCGTCAATGCGAGAGACGCGATGCCCGATGGCGGAAGGGTGACGATCGAAACGGCGGACGTCGAGTTGGGAGCCTTCTCCCTTCACAAGCAGGAGATCATCCCGGGGCACTACCTGATGCTCGCGATCACGGATACGGGCAAAGGGATGACCAAAGAAACGCAGCAGCGGCTGTTCGAGCCGTTCTTCACGACCAAGGAAGCAGGAAGGGGCACCGGCCTCGGCCTGTCGACGACCTACGGCATCATCAAGCAGAGCAGGGGCCATATCTGGGTATACAGCGAGCCTGGTCTCGGGACGACGCTCAAAGTCTACTTGCCCCGTTCGGATCGCGACGCTCCTTTGCAAGCCGTCAGCCCTGTCGTCGCAGCCGTCAAGCAGGCCTCTGAAACCATTCTCCTCGTCGAGGACGAGGCCGGCGTGCGCCAGCTCGCGAAGCGCATTCTCGACAGAGCCGGCTATCGCGTGCTGGAAGCATCGAACGGGGACGACGCCGAGAGATTATTCGCAAATAATGCCGACGCGATCGATCTGGTCGTGGCGGACGTGGTCATGCCGGGCTGCGGCGGCCTCGAGCTGCTGAGCCGACTGCGGGTTCGAGCACCCTCGCTCCGTGCGCTGTACATGTCCGGCTACACCGAGCAATCCGCCGTACACAAGGTCGGAATCGATGGCGGCCTCCCGTTCGTCCAGAAGCCATTCACGGCCGCGGAGTTCGTGCGACAGGTGCGCGGGGCGTTGGGCCAATGATCCAATGACCGTCATCGACAGTCTGGCTTCCATCGGAGGACCGGCTCACACCGTGCGGCCTCGATCACAACGCGCTTTCAGGAGGACGAGCTCGAGGCTCTTGAGCTGGACCGGCTTCGCGAGGTGATGGTCGAAGCCGGCCTCGCGAGACCGTGCCCGATCGTCCGGCTGGACCCAGCCGGAGAGAGCCACGAGGAGAAGTCCCCTCAGTTCCGGCTCCGCCCGGAGCCGACGCGCCACCTCGAATCCATCGAAACCGGGCAGCCCGATGTCGAGGATCGCGACGTCGGGACTCAAGCGCCGCGCCGCCTCGACGGCGGACGGGCCGTCGTGCGCGACGTGCGTCTCGTGCCCGTCGAGCGCCAGGAGCTCGGCGAGCGTGAGAGCGGCCTCGACGTTGTCGTCGACGATGAGGATCCGGCGCGGCGACGGTATCGCGCCCGGCGGGGCCTGCTTGGCCAGAGGAGCGGCGGAGTCCTTCGCCGCGCAAGCGAGCCGGAGCGTGAAGACACTTCCCCTGCCCTCGCCCTCGCTCGCCGCGGTCAGGCTGCCGCCGTGCAGCTCGACAAGGCTCTTCGCGAGGGCCAGGCCGATGCCGAGCCCTCCGTAAACCGCCTCGTGCGCCCGGTGCCCCTGCCCGAACATCGTGAAAACGTGCGCGAGGTGCGCCGCCGGGATCCCGATTCCGGAGTCGACGACCGACACCACGAGATCCTCGCCGTCTCGCACGGCTTCGAGACGGATTCGCCCGCCCGGCTCGGTGTACTTGGCAGCGTTCGAAAGGAGGTTCGACAGGACCTGCGCGAACCGCATCGGATCCACGTGCACGAGCACCGGCGTCTCCGACATGACCAGCTCGAACGCCTGCCGGCGGCCGAGGAGGAGAGGCCCGGCCGTCTCGACCGCGCTCTCGATGACGGCCGCGAGGGACACCCACTCGCGGTGCAGCTCCAGTTTCCCATACGTGATCCGGGAGATGTCGAGAAGCTCGTCGATCAGGCGCACCATGAGCGCGACCTGCCTCTCGATCACGCCCTCCGCGCGCTCACGCTGCGCCCCTTGCTCGGGCGTGTCGCGCGTCCGTGACAGGATCTCGGTCGCGCTCGTCAGCGGCGCGAGCGGGTTGCGAAGCTCGTGTGCCAGCGTGGCGAGGAACTCGTCCTTCCGGCGGTCCGCCCCGCGCAGCGCACGCTCGGCAGTGCGCCGCTCGGCCACCTCGGCCGCCAACGCCTCGTTCATCGTCTCGAGCGCGTCGGTTCGTTCGGCGACCCGGGTCTCCAGCTCGTCACGAACGCGGCGAAGACCCGCAGCGTGCCGCGACGCCTGGACCGCGTATCGGATCGAGCGCTCGAGCAGCGTCGCGTCGAGACGATCCCTGACGAGGTAGTCCGCAGCGCCGCTCTCCATGGCCGCGAGATCCTCGGCTCGCTCCGGCTCATCGGCGATCAGGATCACGGGACCGCCGCCCCCGGACTCGCGATAGGCGCGCAGGAGATCGACACCGCTCTTCGTGCCGAGCCGGCAGGCGACGAGGTGGGCGTCGTAGCGGCGCGACGTCATCTTCTCGAGGCCCACGCCGAAGCTCGAGGCCCGCTCCACGTCCGCGGGAACCGCCAGACCTGCGATCAGGCCGCGCACCAGAACGACGCCGTCCTCGTCGGCGTCGACGAGCAGGAGGCGCATCGGGGTAGGCATCGAGCCAGGTCCTCGAAAAGAGCATAGGGCTCGATCGATCAGGACGTCAACGGAACGGCGCGGCCACCAGAGGCAAACCTGACCGGATTTTTGGAAAAAATACCTCTCCGAGCTCTCGTTCGCTCGAAGAGGTGAACCGCAGGGAGCTCCCGGCGGCGCGAATCAGTTGTAGATGAGGTGCTCGTGCGACCAGTGTCCAGGGCTGTATCGAGTGCCGCCCCGCACCTTCTGATAGCGGGCGGCGACCCAATGAGCGTGGGGGCGCGGCGGCTCAGACCAGCGACCGTCGCTCCAACCCCACGCCTGGCCCGTGTGATGCCAGTACCCCTTGATCCACATGTGGTTCGGGCCCGGGCGCTCGGTCACGACCTCCTGCCGTAACGGCGGCGGAGCCTCCTGGACGATGCGGACGTGTAAATCCCCGGGCACCAGGAGCGCCGGCGACCCGGGCGGCCTCGGGGGCTGAGGCTGCGCGCCCGCAGTCCCTGCGAAGGGCACGCCGGTCGCCAGAACCAGAAGAGCGGCGGAGAGAGTGAAATGCACGATTTTTCTCATGATGACGGCTCTGCAAGCGGCAGGCCAGGAGTTTCGGAGCGAAGCGTGAGGGCGTACACGAGGCATCGGCACGCTTTTCCGCAGAGATCGGCAAAGCCTGCCGGCGCGCGCGTCCAAGTCGATGGCGGTGCGAGCGTCAGTCGGCATCGTTGTTGCGGAAGATGCTGTGGAAGAGTTGCGGAAGGGTCGATGAACTCGCCCCCGCCTGATGCGAAAGGACGCGATGCAATGACCAAGTCACAAGCCCTGATGGAAAGAGTCGAGACCGGCACCCAGAAAACGACCATGAAGGCTCTCGTCTTTCACGGCCCTGGCCGGCGCGCCTGGGAGGACAAGCCGAGGCCGACGATCAAGGACGCCACGGACGCCATCGTCCGAATCAAAACATCCACGATCTGCGGCACCGACCTCCACATCCTCAAAGGCGACCTCCCCGCGGTCACCGACGGGCGAGTTCTCGGGCACGAGGGCGTGGGCGTCGTCGAGAACGTGGGAAAGGCCGTCTCGAATTTCCACAGTGGGGACGAGGTCGTGATCTCCTGCGTCACCGCGTGCGGGAAGTGCGAGTTCTGCAGGAAAGGGATGTACTCGCACTGCAAGGACGGCGGCTGGATACTGGGCTACCTCATCGACGGGACCCAGGCCGAGTACGTCCGCATCCCGCACGCCGACACGAGCCTCTACGCTCTGCCGCCCGGCGCCGACGCGGAGGCCTACACGATGCTCAGCGACATTCTCCCCACCGGTTTCGAGTGCGGGGTCCTGAACGGCCAGGTGAAGCCGGGAGACACCGTGGCGATCGTTGGCGCCGGGCCCATCGGCCTCGCCGCGCTCCTCACCGCGCAGCTCTACTCGCCCGCCGAGATCGTGGCGATCGACCTCGACGCGAACCGTCTCGACGTGGCCCGATCCTTCGGCGCCACGAGCGTCGTCGACTCTTCCGACGGCAAGGCCATCGAGCGCGTCATGGCCCTCACGGGTGGCAAAGGCGTCGACGTGGCGATCGAGGCCGTCGGCGTTCCCGCGTCCTTCGACATCTGCCAGTCGATCCTGGCGCCGGGCGGGCGGCTCGCCAACGTTGGGGTCCACGGCAAGCCGGTCGAGCTGCACCTCGAGAAGCTCTGGGACCGCAACATCACGCTGACCACTCGCCTCGTGGACACGATCACGACCCCGATGCTCTTCAAGCTCGTGCAGTCCGGCCGCCTCGCGCCCCAGAAGCTCGTGACCCACCGTTTCGCGCTGGCGGACGTCATGAAGGCCTATGACACGTTCGGCGATGCCGCGAAGCAGCATGCCCTGAAGGTCGTCCTGAAGAACGACTAGCCGGAGAAGATCGATGGGCGGTTCACCCGCTGGCACATCTCATGCTACTTGTCTCTCGAGAAAGGGGGGAAAAGATCATGAACCTCATCCTCTTGGTCGTCGTGCTGGTCCTTCTGTTCGGAGGCGGCGGCTATTACTGGAACAGCAGACGCGGCTAACCGACGGATCGGAGGCCGCTTGAACACGTTCGAAGGCGCCGCCCTCGTGCTGCTCGTGGGCGGCGTCGCTGCACTTCCATCCGCGCCTGACTACAGCAAGGCGCCCGATCGCGCGGTCCCACGGGCCGCCAGAAAGAAGACACGACAATGAAAACCCAGCATCTCAAGATCCTCGTTCCTGGCATTCTCGCCGCTACCGCCCTCGCGCTGGGCGTGAGCGCCGGCGCCCAAACGACTCCGCCTCCTGGGCCCACCCCGGCCGCCACGAGCCCTCACGCGGCGGCGATGCCTGGGCAACACAAGACCAGCGCTGCGAAGGCCACGCACGACGCTGATATGAAGGCGGAGTGCGAGGCCATGATGACCAAGAAGCAGGAGATGCAGGACAAGCTTCAGACGATGGACGCCACACTGGACAAGCTGGTGGCGGAGATGAACGCCGCCAAGGGGTCCAAAGAGGTCGACGCCCTGGAGAAACCAATGGCGGCTGTCATCAACGAGCTCGTCGTTCAGCGCAAGGCCCTTCGATCCATGATGATGGAGATGCAGCCCGCGATGATGGCGCACATGATTCATCACATGCATATGCACGGCACGAAGGGCGCGATGGAATGCCCGATGATGAAGACGGGCAATTCTCCCGAACCCAAGGCAGAGGAGACGAAGCCCAAAATGTAAGGAGCCCGCAGGACGGCGGGACGGCTCGATCGGAGCCCCCGCCGCCCGGCCCGTTCCCAGGCGGTGTCTGAAGCCACCTGTTTCAGGCTGGAAGGGAATGGTCGCCAGCCGCCGGGACACGTTTCAGGGGTCGGTGGGGGCGAGGCGAGAGCCAGCGAGCCGGTCCCACGCCCGCTGGAGCGGCGGCGCTACGATCAACGCCAGCCACGCCGTCGCGATGCCGAGGATCGCGTCCGTCACGTAGTGGTACCGGCCGTAGAACGTGGAAACGTAGAGGGAAAGGATCACCGGCGCGAGGACCCAGAACGCCTTTCGGTAGTACTTCCAGGCCATAAACCACATGACCGTCGCGGCGGCGGCATGAGGGCTCGGGAGAGAGCCGCCCACGAAATGAGCTCGTGTCCGGATGAGCTCCCCCGCCCAGGTGAAAACCCATCCGTGAAACGGCACGCGGTACTGGTCCGGCATCCAGTACATCGGGCTGGCCACGGGGAAGAGGATGAAGCCGACGTCGCACAGGACGTTCGCGAGGCCTAGCGTGAAGAAGTACTCCTCCGCCGCTGCCTCGCCCCGCTTGATCCAGAGGATTACACACAGGACCGGGTAGAGCGGTATGTAGATCACGTAGCAGAACATCATCCACTCGGTGAGAGAGGGCGTGATGAATCGCTCGATCCACAAAGTGGGTTGGACGCCGAAGAGCCACATTTCGAACGCGAGAACGAGGTCGTCTCTGAAGCGTCCGTGAAGGATCAGCTGAAGTCCAGCGACGGCGCTGAACAGGTACGCGTACGACAGGGTGACCGTGGCCGTGCGGAGGAGGAACGCAAGCAGAGGACGCCGGATCCACGGCGTGACGGCCGTCGAGATCAGGACGGCCGCGCAGACGCAAAGGTTCCTGGCGACCAGAAGAGGCCAGCCCTCGACGACCGCCCTCCCGCCCACCGCCATGAGGCTGAACACCGCGAGCGAAGCGAGGATGACTCCGTCGGCCGCCCGCAGCTCCACCCGCCCGAAGACCAATCGCGCCGTGTCGTCCGTCGGCCGCCTCATGGTCATCGCCCGGCACCGCTACCGACAAACGATGAAGAGGTCGAGGGACAGGCCCAGCACCCAGTGGGTCAGAAGCGGGACGAGCAGCGAGCGCGAGCGGAAGGCGATGACGCCCCACACGAGCCCGCCCAGGACCGCACCTAGCGTCTCCCCCAGGGGCTTGCCAATGTGGAGGGTGGACGAGGCGAGCGTCTGGACGAGGATGGCGTTCCAGTCCCCCAGCTCGTCGCGCAATCCGCACTGCACGAACCCCCGGAAGCCAAACTCCCAGCCCGCGTAGAAGAAGAGGTAGGCGATGGCGTGTCCCGCGAAGGAGAGCGGGCCGTCGCCCGCGGCTCGGTTCAGCGGGTACTGGGCGAGGAACTCCGGCATCCTCGAAGCTGAGAAGCTGAGGAGCACCATGACCGGCGCGACGACGGCGAATGCCTTCGCGCCGAAGGACAGGTCGCCCGACCGCACCCCATAGGCCGAGAGCGGCTCCCGAAACACGACCTTCACGATCAGGGCTGGGACCAGGCCTAGGAGGACGAACGCCGACGCGAAGGTGAACAGTCCGGCGGTCAGCTCCTTGTTGCCCCCGAGGACGAACGAGGACGCCAGGTGCTGGAAGTAGAACGGCTTGCTTCCGAGGTACACGAAGAGGATCCCGAGCACCGGTGCGCTGATGAGCACGATCGTCGCCCTACTGTCGGCGGAGCGGATGAGGCCTCCGGTCGAGGGCAGCTCCTCGCGCGGAATCATCGAGCACCTCGCTCCCGATGCAGCCAGTCGAGGGTCCGGCGAACGCCTTCCCGCAGGGGTGTGATCCGGTAGCCGAGCTCGCGCTCGGCCTTCGCGCTGGTGTAGGCCCAATCCTCGAGAAACGTCTCCACCCACCCGGGCGTGATCCGGGGGTAGACGCCGAGCCACTCGGCCTTGCGCTTCTCGAGGGCGGCGTAGAACATCAAGACCGAGCGAGGCAGGCCGACTTGGGCGTGTCTCCTTTGGGTCAACTCGTCCACCAGCTGCAAGACGCCCTTCAGCGACGAGTTCTCGCCGCCGAGGATGTATCGCTCCCCCACCCTCCCCTTCTCCATCGCCAGGACGTGCCCCTCGACGAGGTCGTCCACGAGTGCGTAGTTCCCGACATTCTCGCCCCGGCCGGGCAGCACAGGGAACCTCCCGCGGTCGTACTGGTCGATCATCAGGGAGACCGAGTTGCCCTCCGTCAGCTTCCCCGGTCCGTAAACGCGCGTCGGGTGGACAGCGACGATCGGGAAGCCCCGCGAGGCCAGCTCGAGAGCCTCCTTTTCGGCAACAGCCTTGCTCTCCTCGTACTCCGTGAGGAAGCGGGGAGTCGCCCTCGGCATCTCCTCGTTCCCCACGACTCCCCGAGGCGTCGGCCCGAAGACCACGACCGTCGACGTGTAGACGATGCGCCGGACGCCGGCTTCCGCCGCCACCTCGAAGACGTTCCGGGCGCCCTCGACGTTGACCCGGAAGAACAGCAACGGGTCCGTCGCCCAGTTCTTGGCGTGAGCGGCGAGGTGAAACACCTCGGTACACCCGGCCAACCCGCGCCGGAGCGAGTCGCGGTCGAGGATGTCACCGGTCACCCACTCGAGCCGTTCGGCGGAGGCGGGTCGTTCGCTCGTCGGACGCGCCAACCCCCGTACGGATCGCCCCCGAGCCAGGAGGGCCGCCACGAGCCTGTCACCGACGAAGCCCGTGCCGCCCGTGACGAAGACCCCACCGGAGCTCAAGTCGCCTCCAATCCGCTGAATGCGAGGCGGCTCGGCCGCCATCTATTTCCAGTAAATCGATGCTAGCACTCACGTTTTTTGGCCCTCGCACCGGTTACCCCGGGTGAACCACGTCTTGAGCCCTTACATCTAGGCCGTCGCCGGCGAAGCGCGCACGGCCCGAGCGAGAGAGTGCTCCGCATGGCATGTCACGTGCGTATCACTCTCGCGGAGGCATGGAAAGGAGAACCCCATGAGACAGCAGGAAGTCCGCGGAAAAGTGAAGAAGGCCAAGGGGAAAGTGAAAGAGGCCGTCGGGATCCTCTCCGGCGACAAGAAGATGGAACGGGAGGGTTCCGTGCAGCGCGCCACGGGCGCGGTCGAGGAGGGTCTCGGCACGGCGCGCCGCAAAGTCGGCGAGGTCCTGACGAATCTCGGAAACGCCGTCAAGAAGTAGCCCGTGGAAGCAGGAGGATGCTCCATGAAGACGCTCGTTGTCGCCGTCGCTCTCGTCGCTGCCACGTCGGTAGCGGGGCGGAGCACGGCCGAACCGCAGGATCCCGCCGCAACGCCGGTGGTCACCTCCGCGAACTCTGCGCTGGTCGAGGACATCATCAGGCTCTGGAAGGCCAACCTTTCGGAGGAGTTCATCAACAAGTACTTCGCTCGCTCGGATCTCGCCCGGGACCTGACGGCCGACGACGTCGTGCGCCTTCGGGACGCGGGCGTACCCGAGACCCTCATCACGTCGATCACCCTTCGGCGAGCGGAGGCCGGCACGGCCGCGAGCGCGCCGAAGATGACTCCCGGCCTCAACGACTCCCGCCGCTGGGACGGTCTCATGCGCAGGAACTCGGGGCTGGTGCTGTTAAAGAGCCGGTGGGACGGAGGGTTTCTCGAGTTCAAGGACGCGTCGCTTCGCTGGATGGACTCCAGGGATGCCGGGAAGAACGTCCTCCTTCCGGCTGCTCAGGTGACCGAGCAGCAGCTCACCTGCTTGAAGAAGTCCGGAGGGAACGAGTGCTTCGAGTGGGTCGTGAAGACGCGAAGCGAGGAGTACCGCTTCCGCGACGTCGGGTGGCGGCAGGGCGAGAATGCGAAGGTCGAGGAGCTCTTCGAGTTCTTCCGCAGCGCCTACCCGAACCTGATCTCGTCGCGCAGGCCCGTCGACGAGAAGTGAGAGGCCACCCCGCAGCGGGCCGGTAGGACGTGCACTCGAGTCAGGCACTTTCTACAAGGCGCGCGCCCCGACCGGGCGAGGGCACGGTCGCGCGCCGTCGGCCTGGTCGTTCTGGCGATCTGCGCTCAGAACAGCGAATCGGTCGTGATCAGGTAGACGGGCCTTCTGCCGCGATCAGGAAGCGCCACCTCGAAGCGGAGGATGCGCACCAGTGAGGCGCGGGTGAGCTCCACGAGGACGCCCGCGCCGACGTCGCCGCGCCACCCTTCGGTGGACGGCCCGACCCGAGCTCCCCACGTCTTTCCGCCATCGGCGAACGCCGTGAGACCGATCGCCGCCACGTGAAGGAGCTCGCCGGTGATGCGATGTCGCCACTCCACGTTGGTCACCACACGCGACGTGCCGTCGAAGGTGTTGGGGTCGTAACCTCTCAGACCGGTGTCAGCTCCGAGCGTGAGCTGCCTCTCGCCGTCGAGGGCGTAGCCGAGGTCGGCGGCGACGCGGACCCGAACGCCGGCCGACCCGGTGATGGCGCCCCCGGCCTCGAGGTGGGTGATCGCGTTTCCGAGGCCACGGCTCTCGACTCGCCCCGAGAAGTCGACGCGCTGCCAGGTGTAGGTCCGCCCCTCGAACTGGCCCGACTCGAACACTCCGTGGTACCGAAGCCGTACGCTGTCGGCGCCGAGGAGCGGCAGCGAAAGCCCGGTTGTGACCGTCCAGTTGGGCCCGAGCGGCAGGTCTTCTTGTCGAAGCCAGGCCCGGAACCCCTGCACGAGCTTCCAGCGAAACGTCCGGTGGTCCCAGCCCACCTCGGGGCCCACCAGGTTGCGATCCCGCGGCTGCGGGTAGGGCGGACCGTAGAGGCTCTGCCAGTCGCTGAAAACGGCTCGCTCGCCGAACGCTCCCACGAGGACGCGGTCGGTGCGGATGCCGCTGCCGGGCAGGCGCAGTCCGCCCCAGACCTCCCAGCTTCGCATGTTCGCATCGCCCGTGACACGCCGCTCCCCGTCCGACCAGAGGTACATCGTGCTCGCGTTGCGGCTCCAGTCGACGCCCCCGGCCCGCGGCGTCGTCAGGGAGAAGAACGGATACTCGAACCGGAGGTGGTCCATCGATCCGTCGGAGGACGACTGGTGCTCCAGCGCGAGCTGCCAGCGGCTGTGGAAGAACGTGATGTCCTTGTAGCGGAACGTGGTGGAGGTGCGTTCGGGGTCCGATGAAACGTCGAAGAGAAAGCTCTTCCCGAGCCCCAGGACGTTGTCTTCCGAGAGGCCGAAGCTCGCGGTCCGGCGGTCTCCGGACATGCCGAAGCTGACGTTGACGCCGGTCGACCACTGGTCGTGGGTCTCGACCACGACCTCGGCCCCGCCGGGGACCGGCCGCGCCGAGATGTTCACGGGGTTGAGGAAGCCCGTCGCGCGCAGGATGATCTCGCTCTCGGCCAACTGAAGGGGGTCGAGGCGGTCGCCCTCCCGGAAGAGCAACAGGGAGCGGATGAAATCCTCGTGGGTGAGGATGTGCAGGGCGTCGACCCAGCGATAGGGCCACGCCGACATCGACGGGTCGTCGAGATCGAAGACGTCGTGCCGGTCGATCCGCACCACCACGATGGGGGTTCCGGGAGCCACGACCTCCTCCCCCGCAACCGGGGTGGCGAGCACGCAGAGGAACCCGACGACGTATAGGGCAATCCGGCGCATGGCGCCTGCTGGCTCCTCCTGGTCGAAAGGGGTGCAAAGGCGGAGCCAGCACGCTTTTCCGGCCTGGTACGTGGATAATCACGGGCGTGTCGGTGAACGGTCTCGGGCAAGGGAATGCGAGTCCTGGGGTCTTCCCCGCCGAGGCCGACGCGGTCGTCTGCGGCGGGGGCCCCGGCGGCTCCACGTTCGCGACGCTGATGGCCCGGATGGGCCATCGCGCCATCGTCTTCGAGCGCGAAAAGTTTCCCCGCTTCCACATCGGCGAGTCGCTCCTGCCCTGGAACGTGCCGCTCTTCGAGCGCATCGGCGTGCTTTCAAAGCTGAAGGCGGCGGCGCCCCAGGTGAAACGCGGGGCCCGCTTCTACCATCAGGGATCGTCCTTCACGCGACCGGTATTGTTCGCGAACGGCATCGACAGCGACCACCCGAGCTCGTTCCAGGTGAAGCGGGCCGAGTTCGACGCTCTCCTCCTGAATCACGCGCGAGAGTCCGGAGCGGCCGTCTTCGAGGAAGCGCGTGTGACGGAAGTGCTCTTCAGCGCGGACGGCAAGAGGGCACGCGGCGTGAAGGTGCTCCTCAAGGGGGAAAGCGAGCGGCGCACGGTGGACGCGAAGGTGGTCGTGGATGCCACGGGTCGCGATGCCTTTCTCTCGCGTCACCTTGGCGGGCGCAGGCGCGACCCCCTTCTCGACCGCTCGGCCGCGTTCGCCCACTACGACACCTTCAGGCGCGCGGAGGGACCCACCGGCGGGGACATCGTCATCGTCACGACGCCGGACGGCTGGTGGTGGCTGATCCCCTTCTCCGACGGCTCCGTCTCGGTCGGGATCGTGATGCCCTCGCGGCGGTTCAAGGAGCGACAGGGCACCGTGGAGCAGCTCTTCGAGGAGTCAGTTCTGGCGACGCCAGAGGTGCGCGACCTTCTCGCAGGCTCGAAGCGGACGATGGACGTGCAGGCCATCGCGGACTACTCGTACTCGACGCCCCGCATCTCCGGCGACGGCTTCTGCCTCGTGGGAGACGCGGCCTGCTTCCTCGACCCCGTGTTCTCGACGGGCGTTCTCCTCGCGATGCAGTCGGCCGAGATCGCGGCCTCTTCGGTCGACCGCGCGCTCCGCGCGAAAGGGCGAGTGGACGCGAGCGACTTCCGTCGCTTCGAAAGGACGTACCGCGGAGCGATCCGGCGATTCGAGCGCTTCGTCCACGGCTTCTACGAGCCGCACGTCCTCGAGACGTTCTACACGCCGGCTCCGAACCCGTGGATGGAGCGCGGCGTCACGACGATGCTCGGCGGCGGCGTTTTCCATCCCACCCTCGGGGCGCGCTTCTCGATCTTCGCCTTTCACGTCTCCACCGCCCTCATCAGGGTGCAGCAGGCGCTGCGGGGCCGCGGCGCTTTCGAGCGGGCGACGGGGATTCTCGAGCCGGAAGACGTGAAGTGAGCTTCCAGCGCGGTCTGAAGCTCGCGGGTTTCGCGCGCCGCCACCTGGGCCGTATGCGTCGGGGACGCCGCGAGGTGATGGAGCATCTTTCCGCGCCAGGCCCCGGCAACCTCCCGATGCCGACGTTCGTGCAGCTCCGCGTCACGAACCTCT
>CALFNG010000005.1 GCA_937902985.1 uncultured Myxococcales bacterium | reverse complement strand
ACCCGCCGCCGAGCCCGCCGCCGCCACCGCGCCCGCCGCCGCCGGCTCCCGCGTCACGCCGACCCGTCCCCCCGCCGCCTGGGGGCGGGAACGCCCCCGCATCGAAAGTGAAGCCGCCGGTCCCTCGGCCGCCGGGGCCGTTCGCTCCCGTGCAGATCCCGATGCCGAATGGCGTCTGCGTGCAGGTGTCGCCCTTGATGCACTGGGCGGCGGAGAAGCATGTCGTGATCCCGGGAGGCGCGCCCGCGTCGCGTCCGGCCCCTCCGGTGACTCCCGTACCGATTCCGCCAACCCCGGTGGCTCCCCCGCAGAAGCCGACACCGAATGGTGTCTGCGTGCAAGTCTCGCCCCTCGGGCACTGGGCGCTGGTCTGGCAGGGCATGACGCCCCCACCCCTGCCGCC
Organism: uncultured Myxococcales bacterium; assembly: GCA_937902985.1. GTDB lineage: Bacteria > Myxococcota_A > Polyangia > Polyangiales > Polyangiaceae > Palsa-1150. Next base: position 11,527 of record CALFNG010000005.1, on the reverse strand, counting down.
GTCGACCCCCCCGTCGGGGCCCGTGTTGCCGGAGCTCGATACGGCGACCCCGACATCGCCGCTGCTGTTGCCCGTTCCGCTGCTGTTGCCCGTTCCGCTACTGCTGCCTTCTCCGCTCGACGAACCCCCTGACGCTCCGCTGTCGTCACCCGCCGTGGGCGACTCGTCAGCCGTACGGCCGCCGCACCCGGCCCCAAACGCGATGGTCAAACCCGCAACGCCCGAAAGCATGATTCCGATTCGCATGGCAGTCTGGAAGCTCCTCAGCCCGGCCGGCCGCATATTCGCGTCGTCGAGCAACCCGGGTAGGGTGGTGCAACTATACCATCGCTCCACCGTTTGCAACGGATCAGGAGGTAGGAGCGCTACCTTCGAGTCACGCGCCCGACGTCCCACGTGCGTCTCAGCGCTTCTTGCGCCCGACGACCCGCTCGTAGACGTCTCTTCGGGGTCGACCGCTCCACGCGGCGAGGCGGTCGGCGACCGTCCGCGCGTGGTCGCCGCGGGCGAGTCCCTCGTCGATCCGGGCGTCGAGGGCCTCGTCGTCGACCCGGGCCGTCCGGTCCTCGGGCGCATGGGGGCCGAGGACAACAACGACCTCGCCGATCCATTCGCGCTCGTCGACGGCGAGCGCCGCGCAGGTCGAGCGGACGAACTCTTCGTGCACCTTCGTGAGCTCGCGGGCCACGCAGGCTTCGCGCTCCGGCGTCGCGTCGGCGAGCTCGCGCATCGTGGCCGGGACCCGGCCCGGCGCCTCGAAGAGGACAACCGTCTCGGGCGTCGCGCACACGAGGGCGATGGCTTCCCGTCGCGCCACGCCGTTGCGTGGCAAGAAGCCTGCGAAGCGGAACCGGCCATCTCCCGCGAGGCCGCTCGCGACCACGGCCGCCAGAACGGCGCTCGCTCCGGGAATCGGCACGACGGTGGCTCCCGCGGCGATGGCCGATCGCACGAGGACCTCGCCCGGGTCGCTCACACCCGGGGTGCCCGCGTCGGTCACCAGCGCGATCCGTTGGCCCTCCGCGAGGCGCGCGACGACCCTCGCCACATCGTGCTCTGCGGCATGCGCATCGAGGCGATCGACCGGCTTGCCGCCGATCGCAAAGTGCGTGAGGAGCTGCTTCGTGCGCCGCGTGTCTTCGGCGACGACGCGGTCGCACGCGCGCAGCGTCTCGATGCCTCGGGCCGTCATGTCGCCGAGGTTGCCGATGGGCGTGGCGACGACGAAGAGCGTCCCGGGGGGCATGGCCTTTGCGCCGAGCGCGGACGCGCGCCGCGTTACGCGACTTCGACCGCGTCCCCCATCTCGTCGCGCAGGTATTCGCGGAGACGGCCGGTGAGCCGCTGCTCGAGCTGGCGCACGCGCTCGCGTGAGATCCCGAACCGGTCGCCGAGCTCCTGCAGCGTGAGGGGCTCGTCGGCGACGAGCCGCTCGTCGAAGATGGCGAGATCCTTGTCCTTGCCGACGAGGGTCTCGCGAAAGGCGCCGAGCTTCTCCTTCAGGAGCCCCTGGAGCTCGCTGTCCGCCATCAGCGACTCCGGGCCCTCGACGAGGCTCGGCATGGTGTCGACCTTCGCCGTCGCGCGCCCTTCGCCGTCGCCCATCGGCGCGTCGAGCGACTTCTCGCTCGACTGGAGGCGCACGTCCATCTCGGCGACCTCGCTCTCGGGCACGTTGAGCTGCTTCGCGATCTCTGCGTTGGTCGGATCGATGCCGAGCGCCTGGAGCTCCGCTCGCTTCTTTCGCAGGTTGAAGAAGAGCTTGCGCTGCGCCTGCGTGGTCCCGAGCTTCACGAGGCGCCAGTTGTTCAAGATGAACCGCAGGATGTACGCGCGGATCCACCAGGCGGCATACGACGAGAGCTTCACGCCGCGGTATGGGTCGTAGCGCTTCACGGCCTGCATCAGGCCGATGTTCCCCTCTTGAATGAGGTCCATGATGTTCTTGTAAGCGCGTCGGTACTCGTAGGCGATCTTGACCACGAGCCGCAGGTTCGACGTCACGAGGCGCGCCGCCGCGACCGAGTCCTGGGTCTTGACGAACTTCTCGGCGAGGCTCTGCGTCTCTTCGGGCGCGAGCAGCGGGTGCCGCTGCACTTCGCGGAGGTACGCCGAGAGCGGGTCGAACCGCTCCATCGAGGAGTCGTCGGAGGCCACGCGCGCTGCTCGCCCGTGAGGAACGGGAATGGCTCCGTCGTCCACCACGTCGGGATAGGCGTCGCCGTCGGCCGGCGCGTCGTCGGATTCGGTGCGAGTCTCGTCCTCGCCGTTGGCGGGGCTCGACTCGTCACCCGAGTCGCGAGCGTCGCGAGCGTCGCGAGGACGGTCCGCGTCGTTGGCGTCTTCAGCCGGCTCGGCTTGTTCGGGTCGCGAGGGGTCTACGAGCTTTTCGGCTCGGGGCTTCTTCTTGGGCCGCTCGCGGGGCTTATTCGTTCGAGGCAAGGCGCTCCTGATGGCTCGGCGTCGCAATCCGTAGCACGTGTCAGGCCGCGCAGGATACGGAGCGCTGCGGAGCGGGACGGAGCGCGCTGTCGCGCCGCGCGCGACACGCGCGCGAGCGTCGTCCGTGGGCTACTGTGGAGCGCCCTCTGCGCGCTGGCCCTCACCCGGGCCGGTCTCATGCGGCTCGACCGATGTCCCGCTCGCCCGACCAGTCCCCTCGCTGGCCTTCCGATCGGAGGCCGCTCGCTCTGCGGGCGGACGACTTCGACCCCCGGCGTTCCCGCCGCGCCTCGGCCGACTTGTCCCGCCGGCTCGACGGCTGGGCCCGCGGCGTGGTCAGCCGGCTGGCCGAGCTGGGGGTCGACGCGCAAGGGCAGTCGAGCGACGCGGGCGATGCGGCGCAGGTCCGATTCGTGACACGCGGCACGAGCGCCGCCGAGTCCGCGGGTCTCGTTCTCCGGATCGAGGCGACGCGCGTGCGGGCCGGCCTCGAGGTCCCGGCCGCGCAAGCGCGAGTCGCTCGGGTCCGTCTTTCGGATCCGGCGCGGGCTCTCGAGCTCGCAACCGCCCTCGAAGTGTTGCCCGAGCAGTTCACGATGGGAGCGTCGAGCGATCCTGTCCCCGTCGAGGCGCCGCGCGCCACGGCGGCCGACTTGCGAAACCTGCTCGAACGCGTCGACGGCGTCGAAGTCGAGGACCGCGCAAGACGCGCGCTGGCGCGGGCTGACGTCCCCGGCGGCGTCCCGGGTGGTCTCCGGGGCGTCGCGCCGAGCGTGCCTGGCAGCGTCCCGGCGTGCGTCTGGGTCGGCTGGACGGTCCCCCGCGCCCTCGCGCTCGAGCACGCCGCCATGCTCGACGAGCAGCTCGAAGACGCGATCGCGGCGCTGGCGCAGCTCTTCGCCCTGTTCGTCACCTACGCGAGCGATCTCGACGAGCGCGCCCGCGGCGAGGGCCCGCGCTTCTCCGGGCGCCGCACCGGTCAGGGCAAGGGCGGTCGCAGGAAAGCTGCGGAAGGCGAGCGCGATCGCGCCCGCGGGGACGACGCGCGCGCCCGCGAACGGGGCCGCGAGCAGGAGCTCGAGGCCGAGGGCGAAGAGACGGAGCCGGAGCCCGCCCGCGAGGCGCCGGGGCTCGCGGCCCGAAGGACGGACACCAAGCTGCTCTCGCGTCCGCCCTCGCGACGGCGTCCGCTCAAGGCCGCCGAGGTTGTCATCGAGCGTGGCGCGAGGGTTCGTGTGCTGAAGGGGCCGTTCTCGGGGAAGGTCGGCGTCGTGCAAGAGCTCGATGCCAAGGGAGGCGCTCGTGTGATGCTGGGACTGCTGGCCGTGCGACTCGAAGTCACGAATTTGATGCCCTGCGTCGAAGGTCGAGGCCGCCCGGTATTGTCGAGCTCCCATCGAAAACCGATCCCGGCACGGTCGTGATCGCCCGCTGGACAACGGAGAGGCCGTTTCGAGCATCGGTGGACGATGGAGCCTAGCGACGTGCCGGAGAGCGCCGAGACCCAAAGAAAACCGTCGAAGCCTGCCAGTTTTCCCACAACGCTGGTCGGTCAGCTGCGCCGCCACGCGCCGCAATACGCGATTGGCGCGCTGACGCTCGCGGCCTTCCAGCTCGCGATGAACCGCATCGATATGCGATCCAAGGACGCCATCGACGCCGTCTTCGGAGCCGACCCGGCGAGCGCGTGGAAGCCCGCGGCCGTGATGCTGGGCCTGGCCGTCGCCGCCTTCGTCGCGCGGATCGGGAGCCGCTGGTACCTCTTCAACGCGGGCCGTGACGCCGAGTACGAGCTCCGCTTCGAGCTGCTCCGCAAGCTCCAGCAACTGGGGGCGGCCTTCTACCGCAAGATGCCCGCCGGCGAGATCATGAGCCGGTCTACGAGCGACCTGCAGCAAGTTCGCATGCTGCTCGGGTTCGGCATCCTGAATCTCGTGAACGTCTGCTTCGCGTTCGCGAGCGCGCTTCAGATCATGCTCGGCATGAGCGTGAAGCTGACGCTCGCCTGCCTCGTGAACCTGCCGCTCGTGACGCTCATCTCGCGCCGGCTCTCGCGCGGGATGTACGCGCGGATGCGCGAGAACCAGGCGGCCCTGGGGCACATGAGCGATCGCCTCCAGGCGAACCTCGCCGGCGTACGCGTCGTCCGTAGCTTCGCGCTCGAGGAGCACGAGAGCACGCGGTTCCAGGCGACCAACCGCGAGTACCTCGACGCGAGCCTCGCGCTCGCCCGGCTCCGTGGCTCGTTCGCGCCCACGATCGGCGCCGTCGCGGCGATCGGGATCCTCGTCTTCTTCTGGTACGGGTCGTCGCTCTTGCTGGCGGGTCCGGACCACGGCGGGCTCTCCCCGGGGGCCTTCTTCGCGTTCTGGAGCGCATTCGCGCGCATGACGTGGCCGATGATCGCGGTGGGCTTCGCGCTCAGCGTGGTGCAGCGCGGCCGCGCCGGCTTCATTCGCCTTCGCGACGTCTTCGACGCGCTCCCCGAAGTGGTCGACGGCCCGCGGCGCGCACCCAAGCACGTCGGCGGCTCGCTGAGCGTCGACCAGCTGACGTTCGCGTATCGCGGGCGCAAGGTCCTCGACGGCGTGAGCTTCAAGGTCGCCCCCGGCGAGTCGCTCGCCATCGTCGGGCGAACGGGCTCGGGAAAGACGACGCTCGCGATGCTCCTCGCGCGCCTGTTGCCAACCCCGCCGGCCGCGGTGCGCATGGATGGCATCGACGTCTGCGAGCTCCCGCTGTCATCGGTGCGTTCGGCGGTCGGCTATGCGCAGCAAGATGCGTTCTTGTTCTCGACAACGGTCGCGCGCAACATCGGCTTCGCCATCGACGAGCCCGACTCGCCCGAGGCTGTCGCCAAGATCCGCGAAGCCGCGCGCGAGGCGCAGGTGCTCGAAGAGACGCTCTCGCTGCCCGAAGGGTTCGACACCGTGGTCGGCGAGCGCGGCGTTCAGCTCTCAGGCGGGCAGAAGCAGCGGATCGCGCTGGCGCGCGCGCTCGTGTGGGAGCCCAAGATCCTCATCCTCGACGATCCGCTCTCGGCAGTCGACGCGAAGACCGAGAGCGCCATTCTCGAGGCGATCGAGCGCCAGGCCGCGAGGCGAACCGTGGTGCTCGTGACGCATCGGATCGCCGCGGCCTCGCGGTGCGATCGGGTCATCGTGCTCGACGAGGGGCGCATCGTCGAGCAGGGCACCCACGACCAGCTCGTCCACGCCGGCGGCATCTATGCGGCGTTCGCCGAGGAGCAGCAGATGGCGAGCGAGCTCGAAGAGATCGACCTGCCGTCCAGCGACGCTCTGCCGGCCATGGAAGGAGCGCAGGTGTCGTGAGCGCGGTCGCCAGCACCAAGCCGCCGAGCGACGGCGTGGCCGCCGCCAAGCGCGGCCAAGAGCGCACCGAGAAGGCGCTCAAGACCTTCCACGAGGAGGGGAGCATCGGCAAGGCGTACGACGCCCGGCTCCTCGGCCGGCTCTGGCCGTTCGTGCGCCCGCACGCGCGGTTCATCGTGGTCTCGCTCGCGACCCTCGTCGTCATCACGCTGGTGAACCTGATTCGCCCGCTGCTCATCGGCGACGTCGTCCAGTCCGCGGGCACGCGCGATCTCCACCGGCTCATGCGCGATGGCCTGCTCCTCGCGGGGCTGCTCGTCGTGGTGCAGGCGCTGACGTTCGCTCAGATGTACGCGATGCAGGTTGCCGGTGCGCGCGCGATGGCGGATCTCCGCACCGAGATCTTCGCGTTCTTCCAGCGCCTCCGCCTCCGCTACTACGACAAGACGCCCGTCGGGCGTCTCGTCACGCGGGCGACCAACGACGTCGACGCCGTGAGCGAGCTCTTCGCCTCGGGCGCGCTCAACGCGATGGGGGACGTCATCGCGCTGGTGGGCATCGTCGTCATGATGATCGCCCTCGACTGGCAGCTGTCGATCGTCTCGTTCCTCGCGCTCCCGATCGTCTTGGCCATCGTCAACTACGTGCGAAAGCGGTCGCGCGCCGCCTACCGCGACGTTCGCACCCGCACCGCGCGTCTCAACGCTTTCCTCAACGAGCAGGTCAACGGCATCGCGGTCGTGCAGGCCTTCGTGCGCGAGAATGCCATGGCGACCGAGTTCGATGGGATCAACATCGGCTATCGCGACGCGAACAAGAGCGCGATCTATTACGAGGCGGTGCTCGACGCGACCATCGAGATGGTCGGCACACTCTGCGTCGCCAGCATCCTCTGGTTCGCGGGCCTACGCCGGGTGGGCGACCACACGGTGACGTTCGCGCTCCTCGTGACCTTCACGCAGTATATCCGACAGTTCTTCGAGCCCGTGAGCCTCCTCTCGCAGCGCTACACGCTCCTGCAGAGCGCGATGGCCGGCGCCGAGCGTATCTTCGAGCTCCTCGACGAGAAAGACGTCGCACCTGACGCGCTGCCGGCCAACGAGTGTTGCAGCCCTGGGCCGTCCGACGAAGCCATCGCGCTCGAGCACGTCGACTTCGAGTACAAGCCCGGCGTTCCCGTCTTGCGCGACGTCAGCTTCACGGCCACGCGCGGCGAGCGCATCGCCCTCGTCGGCGCCACGGGGGCAGGGAAGACCACGGTCGCCAGCCTGCTCCTTCGCCTCTACGAGCCCCAGGGGGGAGCGGTCCGCGTGCTCGGGCAAGACGTCCGTGGATGCGAACCTCACGCGCTGCGCCGGCTCTTCTCGGTCGTCCCGCAAGACGTGTTCTTGTTCCCCGGGACCATCCTCTCGAACATCGCCATCGGCGAGACCACGCCGGATCGCTCGCGGGCCGAAGAGGCCCTCCGGCGCATCGGCGCTCTCGAGCTCTTCCAACGACGCGATCGCGACGGCGGCGGCGGCGGGCTCGACTCGGCGGTCGACGAGCGCGGCCAGAACTTCAGCGCGGGCGAGCGGCAGCTCCTGGCGTTCGCGCGGGCCATCTACCGCGACGCCCCCCTTCTCGTCCTCGACGAGGCGACGGCCAGCGTCGATTCGGACACCGAAGCCCGCCTCCAGCGGGCCCTCGAGGTCGTCATCCACGGCCGAACCGCGCTCGTCATCGCGCACCGTCTCTCGACCATCCGCGCGGCCGACCGCATTGTCGCGTTCCACAAGGGCCGGGTCGTCGAAGTGGGAACCCACGACGAGCTCATCGCCCGCGGGGGGGTCTATGCGCGGCTCTATCGGATGCAGTTTGCGCACGAGCAGGCCCTCGCCGCCGAACGACGCGCTCACGAACCTCAGACGCTCGGGGCGCCGTAAAGTCTCGTTGGCGCGCCCAGGTGGTCTCTTGGCCGTCGGCCAGTCTTGGTGGTACGTGGATCTGGAATGACCGGCGTCCCGCCGGCCGTTCTCCCTTCGATGAACCAGCCGCTCGTGCCTCGGATCCTTCGCCCGCGCCGGGCAGCTCCGGCGGACGCCGTTCGTCCGACCCGTGCCGACATCAATCTCGAGGCGCTCCGCCACAACCTCCGCGTCGTGCGAAAGCAGGCGGGAGCCGCGCGCGTCTGGGCGGTGCTCAAGGCCGACGCCTACGGGCACGGCGCTCCTGCCGTGGCGCGCACGCTCGAGCGTGACCGCCGCGTCGATGGCTTCTGCGTGGCGCTGCTCGAAGAGGGGGTAGAGCTCCGCGAGGCCGGGATCGTCGCGCCCATCCTCCTTATGGGGGGGCACTTCGGGAACGCGCACGAAGAGGTCATCGCGCGCGGTCTCGTCCCCGTCGTCCACGACGCCGAGCCGATCGCGGCCTTCGCGCGCCTGGTCCGCGCGGGGATCGCCAGCGGGCCGATTGAGGTCCACCTCAAGATCGACACCGGGATGGCCCGTCTCGGCGTCACGATGCAGGCGCTCCCGGCTCTCGCGGCGCGCCTGGCGGAGTACCCCGAGGTTCGCGTCCGCGGACTGATGACGCACCTCGCTTGCGCCGAAGATGCGGCCGACGTCGAGACGGCGGAACAGATTGCGCGCTTCGAAGAGGCGACCGCCCTCTTGCGCCGGCACGGCGTGAACCTCGACGTCCGTCACGCCGCCAGCAGCGCCGCGCTGCTGCGAGGTCAGGCGCTCTTCGACGCCGTGCGCCCGGGCATCTCGCTCTTCGGGGTGTCGCCGCGCCTCGGTGGTGGGGCCGGGGAGCCGATCACGAAGGACCTCAAGGCCGTCATGCGGGTGCGCACCGAGATCATCGCCGTGCGCGTGCTCGAGACCGGAGCGCCCGTCGGCTACGGAGCCACCTGGAGGGCGCCGGGCCCGGCCCGCATCGCCACGTTACCGATGGGCTACGCCGACGGATTGTCGCGGCAGCTCGGCAACCGCGGGCACGTCCTCGTCCGCGGGAAGCGCGCCCCGATCGTGGGCGCGGTCTCCATGGACATGGCCATGATCGACGTGACGGCGGTCGAGGGGGCCGCCGTCGGAGACGAGGTCGTCGTTCTCGGCCCGCAAGAAGGGCCCCTCGGGCGCGACGCGATCAGCGCGAACGAACTCGCCGAGCGTGCGGGAACGATCCCCTGGGAGATCCTGACCAGCATCTCGCGCCGAGTGCCACGGTTCTATCGCGAGCCCTGAGCGCCGGTCGGCTCGCTGGGCGGCTCGATCGTCGTCCTCGACGGGTGGTATGAAGGCCTCCTCGTGAGCGAGACGATCGGCGAAGCCCCGCGCGACGACGCGCCGTCCGGTCCGGTTGGCCGGGCCGTCGGCCGGATGGCGGGCTGGGTCGACGCGATCACGCAGCCGTTCGTCGCATTCTTCGACGACATCGGCGGCACCGTTCTCCTTGGAGGGCAGACCCTCGCCTGGGCCGTTCGCCCTCCCTTTCGCCCGGCTCAGTTGCTCATCGCGCTCGACTTCGTCGGCGCCGGCTCGACCTTCATCGTCGGGCTCGTCGGCCTCTTCACGGGTATGGCGTTCACTGTGAGCACGATCATCGGCTTCCGGCGCTTCTCGGCCGAGGGCATGGTCGGCGGCGTCGTCGCGCTGGCCCTCGCCCGCGAGCTCGCTCCGGTGCTCGCCTCGGTCGTGGTCACGGCGCGTGCTGGCAGCACGATGGCGAGCGAGATCGGCAACATGCGCGTCACCGAACAGATCGACGCCATCACGACAATGGGCGTGAGCCCGGTTCAGTATCTCGTGGCCCCGCGCGTCATCGCGACCACCGTGATGATGCCCCTCCTGGCCACGTGCTTCGCCGTCGCCGGGCAGGCGGGCGCCTATTTGGTGGCGGTGGTGTGGCAGGGGATCGATCCCGGCATTTTCTTCGACAAGATCAAGCAGTTCCTCGACGTGCACGACCTCGTCATGATGGTGAACAAGAGCCTCTGCTTTGGCCTCATTGTCAGCATCGTTTGCTGCAAGAAGGGCTTTTACGCGTCCGGCGGCGCGCGCGGCGTCGGCGAGGCGACGGCCAAGGCCGTCGTCTCGAGCATCGTCGCGATCTTCGCGTTCGATTACGTGCTCACGACCCTCATGACCGAGCTCTGAGGGTACCTCGTGAGGTGTGCGACAAGAGGTGTGCGACAAGACGCGGGTTTTTTTCCGGGGCTGAATGCTTGGCCAGCATCCGCCACCCCTCGACTCCTGTACCATCGAGCAGACGCCGCGTTTGGGCGAGCGGTCAATGGAGGATTGTTCGGTGGACAAGGCACGCAACGATCTCAGCGCAGCAGTCCCGAAGTTCTGTCTCGCTCTCGAGGAGCACCGACGCACGCCCGAGGGGCGCGTTCGAACCTCCCAAGAGCTCCTGACCGCCTTCTTCCCGCACGACGAGAAGACGTGCACGGATCGGATCTTCAAGTATCTGCCGAACGATGCGCGCGGGCCAATCATCGCCGCGTGGGGCATCCGGGGCATCAAAGCCGCTCTTCGCGACGACGACCAGAAGGTCCAGAGCGTCGTCCACGACGCGCTCGTCGCGGGTGACGTCGATCACACGGCGTTCGAAGACGGCCTGTCGGCCGAGACGCTCGTTCGCTGGCTGCCGCTCGGCGACCTCTGGTCGTTCTGGCGAGGAGGCAAGCTCACGAAGCAGGGCATCCACAAGGCCCTGTCCACCGCCTACGAGCTCTATCTCTTCGATGCCCGATGGTTTCTCGACACCATCCAGGCCAAGGGCGGCTCGATCCGCGGCACCGACGTCCTGGCCGATGGCCTCGAAAAGGCCGACCTCACCGCGTGGGTGCGCCGCATCCACGAGACCGGCGACGGCACGCCCAAGGGCCTCGTCTCGGCTCTCGGCTGGGACAAGATCGTCGCGAAGACGGCCAACGACGTCCTCATCGCCGTCCTCGACGCCATGGTCGCAAAGGTCGGTCTCGTGGTAGGCGCCAAGCTCGAGTCTCGCCCGAAGCTCGAGTCAAAGCCGGATCTCGGGGGCGCGCTGGGCCCGATTGGCGGCGAGAAGGCCGATGGCGGCATCGCGGAGGACACTTGGTCGATGCCGCCGATCGCCGCGGGTGGGGCGAGCGGAGATCTCATCGGCGGACCTTCCGGCGTCCCCGCGTCGGAAGAGGCGATCAATGTCATCCTCGAAGATGAGCTGCTCATCTCGGACCAGCCCACGAACATGGCGTCGCCCGTGAGCGCCGTCTCGACGGCCGCGTCCGAGCCCAAGCCGGGCGTTCTCCGCGATCGCCTGAATCTCGGACGCCCAACCGGCCGCCGGTAGAGCACTTTTCGTCGTCGCCGTTCGGGCCCGTCTCGACGCTCGCCGTGCTCGGCGTACGGGAAGTACGCCTCCGCGCGGCGACCGCCGATACGGACCCGATCGACTTAGACGAAAAGCGCTCTACACCGCTATGGAGCGACGTGAGCCGGTCAGAGGGACGGGTTTCTGAGGGGAGCGGAGCGGGCCGCTTCGCAGAGGGACGGGTTTCTGAGGGGAGCGGAGCGGGCCGCTTCGCAGAGGGACGGATCGGTTGCGCGAGCTGACCGTTCGGCTTCGCGAAGAGTCGCGTCCTTCGAACGCGCGAAAGACGGGACGTCGCACGTCGACGCGTCTCTCCGAGAGCCTAGAGCCAGCGGCGGCTAAGTGGAACGGGTCTGGCTCGGCGGTCGCCGCGCGGAAACGCACTTCCTGTGCGTTGAGCACGGCGAGCG
>CALFNG010000004.1 GCA_937902985.1 uncultured Myxococcales bacterium | reverse complement strand
GCCGCAACCCGCGGCCGCGCCTGCCGCCCGCAATGCGCCCTCGCGCGGCCAGCCCCAGGCGGGCGCGCCGGTCGGACCCGACCCGGGCGCCGTGACCGCCGAGCTCGGGGCCCATAGCCATAGCAATTTCTACAAGGGCCTATCTGGAAACGACATCATCGAGCACGGGGGCCTCTTCGTCTCCACGTACAAACTCCCCAAGATCGGCCACGGCGTGCGACTTCGTGTCTCGCTCCCCGGTGGCTACGAGTTCGAGGCCAATGCCGTGGTCCGGTGGCGCCGGGAGCCGAGCGACGCTGGAGACTCCGCCCCGCCGGGCTTTGGCGCCCAGTTCACCGAGATCACCCCCGAGGCCCGGCAACTCGTGTACCGCTACGTGCGCAACCGAGAGCCGCTCTTTCACGACGACCTCTGATCCGTCGGCGTTCGCTCGGCGCTAGACTGGCGCGGCTTGTTTCGCCGCTTCGCTTTTCTCGTCGCCATCGTGGCGTCGTTTGCCTACGCGCCTGGGGCGCGCGCGGCGAACGACCCAAAGCTATTGTGGAAGACGATCGAGACAGCTCACTTTCGAATCGACTTCTATTCGACTGAAGACGACGTCGCCAAGCACGTGGCCGCGCTGGCCGAGGCGATCCACGAGCGCCTCGTTCCGGCCGTGGGCTGGGCGCCGAGTGAGAAGACCGAGATCGCGCTCACCGACCAGACCGACAGCGCGAACGGCTCGGCCACCGCGCTGCCCTACGACGCCGTCCGCCTGAACGTCACCGCGCCCGACGACATGTCGCCGCTGGGCGACGTCGACGACTGGTACGTCGAGCTCGTCACGCACGAGTACACGCACATCCTTCATACGGATCACATCGAGGGGATTCCCGCCCTCGTGAACAAGATCATCGGCAAGACGCTGGCGCCCAACCAGGTGCAGCCGCACTGGCTCCTCGAAGGCCTCGCGGTCTTCGAGGAGAGCGCCCGGACGAGCGGCGGTCGCTTGCGCTCGTCGATGTGGAACATGTGGATGCGCGCCGATGTCCTCGAGGACAACGTCGCGACGCTCGATGTCTTCTCGAACGTCCCCCGCCGCTGGCCCCAAGGGAACATCTGGTACCTGTACGGTTCGTACTTCATGCAGTGGATCGCCGAGACGTACGGCGAGCAAGCGATCCGCGCGATGATCGACGACTACGCGTACCAGATCGTTCCCTACGGCATCAATCGGTCGATCCGCCGCGCGACCGGCCGCACCTACGAAGAGCTTTATCGCTCGTGGGTCGACTCGATGCGCCGCGGCTTCGGCGCGCAAGCCGAGGCGATCCGCGCGCGAGGCCTCCGCGAGGGCACGCGCCTCACCCACGGCGGCAACACCGCCGAGCATCCGCGCTGGATCCCGAACAACGCCTGGCCCGGGCACGGGGGAGACCTCCTCTATTACGCGGACGACGGGCACACGACGCCCGGGCTCTGGGCGGTGCCGCTCGTTCGTGACGAGAACGGTCACGTTCTCGGCGCGCGCGACGACCGGCGCGAGCTCATGATCCGGTCGAACGGGCCGGGCGCGGCGTCGTTCATGCCCGACGGCGCGGCCGTCTTCAGCTCCGGCGACGTGCACGAGAACCTCTTCGAGTTCAACGACCTCTTCGAGCTCCGCGCGCACGCGACCAGCCCGAGCGGTCTCGACGGGCAACGCGTGCGCTGGACCGACGGCTGGCGAGCCCTCGACCCCAGCATGTCGCCCGACGGGCGGCGCGTGGTGTTCACGACCAACCACCGGGGCACCACGTACCTGAACGTCGCCGACGTCGTGCCCGCCCCCGACCGGGCCGGCGTGCACGCGCTCGCGAACCCGCGGCGGCTCGTGGCGGCGTCGCCCTTCGACCAGGCGTTCACGCCTCGATGGTCGCCCGACAACCGCCACGTCGCTTATAGCGAGTGGCAGCGCGGCGGCTACCGCGACGTGCGCATCGTCGACACGCAAGACGGAACCTACGCCGACGTTACCCATGACCGCGCGATCGACGGCGATCCCGTCTACTCCGCCGACGGGCGCTGGCTCTACTTTCACTCCGACCGCACCGGCGTCACGAATGTGTACGCCTACGAACTCGCGACCGGCGCGCTCAAGCAGGTGACGAACGTCGTCAACGGCGCTTACGAGCCGGAGCCGTCGCCCGACGGCAAGTCGCTCGCGTACGTCGGCTACACCCACGACGGGTACGACCTCTTCGTGATGCCGCTCGACCCGTCGACCTGGCTCGACGCGCTGCCCTACGAAGACACCCGGCCCGCGCCGCCGGCCGAGCCGCCGCCCGTGACCTTTACGGCCAAGGCGTACAACCCGCTCCTCACGATGCAGCCGCGCAGCTACTCGGTGCTGATCACGCCGGGACTCTTCGGGCAGTCGAGCATCGTCTCGGTCGCCGGCAGCGACATCGCCGGGATCCACGCGATCGCCGCCAGCCTCGTCACCGAGTGGCACCACCCCGCGCTCGAGGGAAACGTCTCGTACGCCTATGGCCGATTGCCGGTCGACCTGGGCGTATCGGCCTTTCGGACGCTCTCGCCGCGCGCGAACTACAAGTTTGGCAGCACGCCGGTCACGTGGATCCAGGACACGGCGGGCGCGTCGACGGCGTTGGGGTACTCGATGCCCCGGGCGTTCGATTCGCAGTCGTTCAGCCTATCGTACAGCTTCGCGCGCGTCGCGGGGACGCTTCCCGTGCCGCTGTCGGCGCTCAATCCGTACGACACGCCGAGCCTGCCAGGGCGCTCGACCCTCGGGACGATGCACCTCGGCTGGAGCTACTCGAACGCGCAGGGTTACCTCTGGGGCGTCGGCAACGAGCAGGGGTTCGGCGTCGGGGCGTCGCTCGACCTATCGGACCCCGCGCTGGCGAGCGACTCGACCGGCTACGCGGCCACGCTCGGCTTCTCGACGTATTTCGCCATGCCCTGGCTCCGGCACCACGCGCTCGGGCTCCACGTCTCGGGCGGCGCCGCGGGCGGCAATCTAGGCGGGCGAGGGCCGTTCTACGTCGGCGGATTCGCCGACCTTTCGGTGATCGACGTCGTTCGGAACTCGCTCATTCAGGGGGGCGTGGCCTTGCGCGGCTACCCGCAGGTCGCCGAGATCGGGAGCTACTACAGCATCTTCAACGCGGAATACCGCTTCCCCATCGTGAACGTGGACCGCGGTCCGTCGACCTTGCCGATCTTTCTCGACCGGATCACGGGGGCCGCCTACGTCGACTACGGGAGCGCGTTCAACGACGCGAAGCTGGCGGAGTTCAAGACGGGCGTCGGCGCCGAGCTCTGGTTCGACGTGACCGTCGGGTACATCCTCGGCTTCACCTTCCGCGCCGGGCAGGCGAAGGGCCTGGCCAGCGGTGGGATCAACAAGACATACTTCGTCGCGGCCGTGCCGTTCTGAACGGATCCTCGCTGCCTTGCGGGTCGCCGGCGAGACGAGAGCGGGCTTACTCGATGGGCCCGATGTCTGAAGCGCCCCTCGCGCGGAAGTTGGCCCGGCAGCCCCGGTCGTGATGTCCGATGAGGCCATGCCGTCTGCTCTCGCTGCCACGTTCATCGCGCTCGGTCCGCTGGTCGCTTGCGTCATCGGCGTCGGCTGCGCGCCACCTCAGGGGTCGCTCGCGTCGGCGCAGGAGGCCGCGCAGGAGCTGAACCTCGACGCGCGGTTCGGTCGAAGCGAGATCGCGATGGACCATGTCGCCCCCGACGCCCGCGAAGACTTCGCCGCGCACCACCGGGGATGGGGAACGACCGTCCGGATCGCCGACGTCGAGCTCGCGGGGATGCGCGCGCACGGCGAGCACGACGTCGACGTTCTCGTGCACGTCGCGTGGTACCGCCCGGAGCAGCAAGAGCTCCGCAGCACGACCCTCAAGCAGGGGTGGCGCGACAAGAACGGCTGGCAGCTCGTGGCCGAGCAGCGCCTCGACGGCGACATGGGACTCCTGGGCGAGCCGGTCGTCATCGAGACCCCCACCGAGGAGCGCCCTCCGGCACAGTTCCCGACCATCCACCTAGGCGGTCAGGCTCCCTAGGAGATGGAGAGGGCCGCAGAGCCGCAAAGAGCGCAAAGCCGTGAGAGGAGTGGGTACCGAGCGACTCGCGCGAGAGGGTCGTACGACGCGGTGCACGAGCGTCCCGAAACCCTCTTCGCTTTGCGCCCTCTGCGCCTCAGCGGCCAATCTCGCTCTCAGGCGTGAGCCGAGCGGGATGGCCTAAATCCCGGATGGGGCGAACGAAATCACGGCGCGGTGCCGGTTGGCGTGGTCGCCGGGCCTGGCGAGGCCGAAGAGGGCGGCGCGGCCCTCTTGCGGGTCGCCGGCTTCTTGACGCCCGAGGTGACCGTCTTGCGCTCGGCGGTGCGGCGCTTGACGCGCGCCTTTTTCTTCGCCTGCGCCTTGCGGCGCTTCATCTTCATCGAGTTGCGGCTGTCGTGCTTTCCCACGGCGCGCAACATGCCCTCCCCCCGACGCACCCGTCAAGGCGGGCCGGCGGCGTGTGGGCGGTTTAGCTCTCGGCCTGGCATCGCTGCCGCTCGCTCGTTCCCCGGCTCGTCCGGCCCGCTCGTCCGGCTGGCGCTCCCCGCCCGTTCCCCGGCGGTCGGTTTCGGGGGTCCGGGGAGGCGGTTTGAAGGCGATCCGGGGCAGGCGCGTGTGCGCATCGCATTCGAGACGCGGGCCGCCGCCCCCGAAATGGCCCCAATTCCACCCGTCTCACGGTTTTTCGGAGAGAACCGCCACTGGTAGTAGACGGAGTCCTAGACGATGCTAGATTTGATCGCGTGGACGTGGTCTTGCGCAAGCTCGGCAAGGGCGCTCGGGCCGTAGCAGGTCGGTTGGTGCGAGCACCTCGTAAGGGGTCCGTGGTCGTCATCGAGTTCCCTGACGGGATGCACGAGTACGTGACCACCCCCGTCAAGCGCGTCCTCCGAATCGCCGGGCGCGAGGTCTTCTACATCGAGACCATCAACAGCCGCTACCGGCTCGAAGTGCGCGGCCGTGAGGCTGCAGCCGCCGAAGGTACCGGTTAGAGCGCGTCGGTCGGGCCGCGCTGCCGGGATCCCCGGTTTCGCTTATGGTCCGCGGGCGGCATGAACTCGTCCGATTCGCACCGCTTCGACCCGCCCGGCAAGGTGGCGGCTCAGGGCTGGATCGAGGTCGTTTGCGGCTCGATGTTCAGCGGCAAGACCGAAGAGCTCTTGCGAAGGATCAAGCGCGCGCACCTCGCCCGGCAGACGGTGCTTCTCTTCAAGCCGCGCGTCGACAGCCGGTACGACGCGGTCAAGGTCGTCTCGCACGAGGGCCTCAACGCCGACGCCTTCCCCGTGGCCACGGCCTCCGCGATGCTCGAACGCGCCGCGCAGGTCCCGTTGGCGACCGTGATCGCCATCGACGAGGTGCAGTTCTTCGACGACGCGATCGTTGACGCGGCCCAATCGCTCGCGGGGCGGGGCCTTCGCGTCATCGCCGCGGGGCTCGATCAAGACTCGCGCGGCCGCCCGTTCGGTCCCGTCCCCGCGCTCATGGCCGTGGCCGAATACGTGACCAAGCTGCACGCCGTCTGCGCGCGGTGCGGGGCGCCGGGCACCCGCTCCCAGCGCCTCGTCGCAGCCGAGGGGCAGCTCTTCGTCGGCGGCTTCGCCGACTACGAGGCCCGCTGTCGCGCGTGCTTCGTGCCGCACGTCGACGGCTGAAGACCACCGACCGGAGCACGGCGGTGAGCTTCTACGGCGTACCGCCCTTGGCGATGCAGGCCAGCGCGTAGGTCTGGGCTTCTTTCGGGTGGTTCAGGGCCCTCAGCGTGCGGGCCTTCTGGCATTCGGGCCCGTCGTACTTCGCGGGCTGAGGCTGAGGCTGAGGCTGCGGTTGGGGCTGAGGCTGCGGTTGCGGTTGGGGGCCTGGAGGCGTCGGCGCCGGGTTGGTGTGCGGCGGCGTCGGCCCGGGGTTCGGGTGGGGCTGCGGGTGCGGCGTCGCGCCGCCGCCGTTGAGGGGCGGGACGTCGGCGCCCGAGCCCGGGTTGACGGGAGCAGCCGACTCCGTCACCGCCGCCGTGGGGGACGCCAGCGACGTGGCGGGCGCGGGCGCCACGCTCGAATTCCCGTTGTTGAAGTCGACGGACTTGCTGCCGGAGCTGCCCTTGATGGCGAACCCGATGGCGGCAATGCTCGCGAGGCCGATGACGCCCGCAACGATGAGCAGCGGCGTTCGATTGCCGCCCTTCGCTTCGCGCGGCGGGGGTTGCGGAATGCCGGCGGGCGTGGGGAACGCCACGTTGCCGCCCACGGGGGTGTACCCTTGGGCGGGCGCGCCAGGCGCCATGCCGAGGCCCCCGCCCATGCCCATGCCTCCGCCGATGCCAGGCGCTCCGAACGCGGCGCCCACGTCGAGCGGCGTCCCGATCTCGGTCCTCGCCTTTCCGCCGGCGGGCGGCGGAGCCGCGAGGGCGCCGAGACCCGCGCTCTTTCCGCAGAAGGCATCGCAGAACTCGGTCACGGTCTGGAAGCGATCGTCGGGCGACTTGGCGAGCGCCCGGCGGAGCGCGCCGCGCATCGGCTCCGTCGCGCGCTGGCCCTCGGCGAGCGACTCGATCGGGATCGGCGGCTGGGTCATGTGCTGCGTCGCCCACTCCCACGCCGTGTCGGCCTTGAAGGGCAGCTTGCCGCTCAGCATCTCGTACGCCATGACGCCGAGCGAATAGATGTCGCTTCGCGAGTCGATGGGGCGCCCGGTGAACTGCTCGGGGCTCATGTACGGCGGCGTTCCGAGCACCATGCCCTGCTGCGTGAGCTTCTGCTCGTCCTTGTCTTCCTCCTTCGATCGCTTCGCGATCCCGAAGTCGAGGACCTTCACAAAGTCTTTCTTGCCCGCACGCTCGACGAGGACCACGTTGTCGGGCTTGAGATCGCGGTGAACGATGCCGCGCGCGTGCGCCTCTTCGAGCGACCCGCAGACCTGCTGCAAGATGATCTCGACGCGCTCGGGCGCCATCGCACCGCCCTTCTCGAGAATGTCGGCGAGGCTCTTGCCCTGCAAGAACTCCATCACGATGTAGAGGATGTCCTCGGGCGTCGTTCCGAAGTCGTAGACCTGTATGGTGTTCGGGTGCTCGAGCTCCGCGATCGTGCCCACCTCGCGCTCGAAGCGCGCCTTGATCTTGGGGTCGCGCGAGAGGTGCGGGTGGAGCGTCTTCACGGCGACCTTGCGCTTGGTGGTCCCGAGCTTCTGCTCGCCCTCGTAGACCGCCCCCATGCCGCCCTCGCCGATGAGGCGAATGACCGTGTACTTGCCGCCGAGCACCTGCCCGATCATCGGGTCGGGTCCCGCCTCGCCCGGCGTCAGCACGGTGCCGCAGGTCGGGCAAAAGCGTTGCGACGCGTCAACTTGGGTCTGGCAGGAGGGGCATTGCATAGGTCCGCCGAATCGTCTCATAGTTTGGGGCGCTGCGGCACGCGCTCGATTAGACGCGCCAGCCCGCGGAAAAGTCTTGGAAAGTCGAGGCGCCGCGCGCGTCTGTCGCCCGGCCGCCGGCCGGCCCGGCCCAGCCCAGTTCAGCCGGTCCTCAGCCTCGGCCAGCATCACCTGGAGGCGGGCGAGGCGGGCGCAGGCTGCGCTGGCGGCCACGGCAGCGACCAGCGCCGATTCGTGGCGCGGTCCCAGAGCTCGAGGCGCGTGCCCCGCGCCGTGGCCGGGAACACCACTCCGATACGCGTCCGCAGGCTCTGGGAGAACGACGAAGCGTGGCCCCCGTCGGTCGGAACGAACGACCCCAGGAGCGGAAAGTCGAAGCGCACCCGCTCGATGAGCGCGGCGCCCTCGAAGAGCTCCAGCGCGAATCGGCCCATCACGCGCGGCGTCTCGCGGGGCGCGGGAAGCTCGAGCGGCTGGACGCCGAGGAGCCACACGTCGCCGCGATCCCAGCGCAGATCGAAGACCCATTGCGATCGCTCGACCATGGGCGTCGGGTCGGCCGGGATCGGCGCGATCACGATCTCGGGCGGCGCGCCGGGCGGCGCGCCCGCGTCGAGCACGCGGCTCACGTCGATCGTGTGGCCGGCGTGACCCGGCTCCGTGGCGAGCGCCGATACCGCGCCCGCCGCGCCGACCGCGTAGGCGAGCAGCGCGCCGAGCGCGAACGCGACCCGGGTCTTCTCGATCCTCGAGAGGTTCGTGATCATCCGGCGGTCAGTCGAGCGGAGCGCAACTGGCCGCAAGGTCCCACGCTCCGGCGTCGCCGCCAAGCGCGGTCCACAGCGCTTCGAGCTCGGGCGGGACCGGCGCCTCGACCGTGATGGGCGCGCCGGTCGCGCTGGGCACGATGACGCGCCGCGCGTGCAGGGCCACGCGCCGCGGCTCGAGGACGCGACCCGTCGACAGCGTGACGCGCATCGGACCGCCGTAGTCGCGATCGCCCACGAGCGGCGCGCCCGCGTGGCTCGCGTGAACGCGGATCTGGTGGGTGCGGCCGGTGACGGGCGCGACGCCGAGCAGGGAGACTCCGCTCGGCGACGAGCCGCACACGGCGTACCGCGTGGCCGCCGCGATGGGATCACGCCCGCGGACCATGCGCAGGCGCGGATCGCGCGCGCGACCGATCGGAGCGTCCCACGTCCCTCGCGCGGGCCGCGGGTCCCTCGTCGCGAGGGCCACGTAGCGTCGATCGTAAGTGCCTGCGCTCCGCGCGCGCGTCAGCCGTTCGGCCGCCGCTTTCGTGAGCGCGAACACCACCACGCCGCTCACGTCGCGGTCGAGCCGCGAGGTGGCGTGCAGCCGTGCGGCGTCGATGCCGAGCGTCTTCGCGGCGACGTGCACGAGCGCGTGAGATGCCCCGCCATGATCGGCGATGGTGGGCATGCCGGCGGGCTTGTCGACGGCGACGAGATCGTCTTCGTGCATCACGACCCGGACCGCGCGCGGCAGCGGGCGAGGGGCGGCCACGTCGACGACGTCGCCTTCTCCCAGCGGCTCGTTGCCCTGGCGCACGCGCCGGCGTCCCACGAAGACGCGACCGTCAGCGATCGCGTCGGCGTCGGCCCCCGCGCGCGCGAGAACCTCGGCGACGGTGGCGCCGTCGCCGGGCCGCACCCGGATCATCTTGCCCGTCATCCGGCGCGGCCCACGCGCAGGCGCCAGCGATGGCCCCCACGATGCCCCCGGCGAAGCACCCGCGGGCGCCGGCTCAAAAGTAGATCGTCATTCCGCCGGTGATGAGACCGCCGCCCGAGGTGTTCGTGGTCCTTCCGTCGGCGCTGGTGAACTCGGGCTGCGACTGCGCCATGCGGTCGGTGCGTCCGCGGACGAAGCCCCGGAGATCGAGGTTAAGCGCGAACGAGCGGCTCAGGCGGATCTCGAGTCCGGCGCCGATCTGGCCGCCGAAGTAGGTGTAGTGCTGGTCGACCGAACCCGAATCCGAGGTGACGTGCGCGCCGGACAGACCGAACCCCGCGAGGAGGTAAAGCTGGGCGCGCGACTTCGGGTTCAAGAAGAAGAGCCCGTTGAAGGTCACGGCCGTCTCGTCTCGGTGGTCGCCCTGGTAGTCGGTGCCGCCGACGAAATCGATGTCGGTCTCGATGCCGAAGTAGCGCGTGGGCTTGAGCCGCAGGCCGAGCCCACCGCCGCCCATCGACGCGTCGTTCGAGCCGTGCCCGATGGCGGCCCCTTCGAGGTGCAGATTGAAGCCCCACTCGGGGCGCTGTCGGTAGCCCGCGTGCTGCGGGGGCGCGTAGTCGTAAGGAGCAGGCGCGTCGGGGCGCACGACGACCACGGGGGGCGGCGGCTGATAGACCACGACCGGCGGCGGGCCCTCGGTGCCGGGTTCGTATTTCGGCGGCTTGTGTAGGGGAGGCGCTGGCGCGCTGGCGTCTTCTGGATCCGGGAGCGGCTGGAGCGGCTTCACCGGCTGCCCCGCGGGCGCCGCTTGCTCCTGCGAGTCCTGGGCGCAAAACCAGCTCCCCGGCGGACACGCGCCCGCACCCGCCGCGCCGCCTTGCGCGAACGCAGGGACGGGCAACGCGGCGACGAGCGCCAGAGCGGCTGCGGAGACGATCGACTTCCTCATGACGGGCGTGCTTCCTTCCGTGCCCTCTCGGGTGCAACCGAAGTGCCACCTAGCTTGGGCCGCGAGTTGCCGGAAATCAACGGGCACCGCGGAGGACGAAGAAACCCCGGAAGACGAGCCGACGACGGACCCCTCGAACACACCGCTCGAACACACCGCTCGATACCCCGCCTACCCCGCCTACCCCGCCTACCCCGCCTCGACGAGGTCATCGCCAGCTCGGCCACGCCCGCGAGAGGCTCCTGTTGCCAATCGTTCACGCCCTCCCAGTAATCGTCGGCGCCGGCCCGCGCAGCGGGCGAGTCCACGCTATGACCGGCGACCATGCCGACGGTCCGGCTCAAACCAGGTCACGTCCAGCCCGTCTGGGCCGGACATCCGTGGGTGTACGCTCAGGCCATTGACGCGGTCGACCGAGGTACGACGCCGGGCGATGAAGTGAGCGTCATCGATCCGCGCGGGAACCTCCTCGGGCGCGGTTTTTTTTCCCCGGGATCCGCGATCCCGGTGCGGCTGCTGGTGCGCGACAGCACGACGCCGATCGACGCCGACTTCTTTCGCCGGCGCATCGAGCAGGCCCAGGCCCTTCGCGCGTCGCTCGGTCTGCCGAGCGAAGGGAGCGACGCCACTACCGGGTATCGCGTGATCCACGCCGAGGGCGACGGCGTTCCGGGTCTCGTCGTTGACCGGTACGGCGACGTCCTGGCCGTCCAGTTCGGCACCATCGGCATGAAGCGGCGCGAGGCGATGATCCTCGAGGCGCTGTCGGCGGCGCTCGCGTCGCGGGCGATCGTCGATCGCACGAGCCACCAGAGCGCGAAGCTCGAAGAGTTCGAGCCCGCGTCGGGCGTGGTGCACGGCGAGCCGGTCACGGCCCTCGATCTCACCGAGCGCGGCCTGCGCTTTCGTATCCCCCTCGAGCTCGGCCAGAAGACCGGCTTCTACTTCGACCAGCGGTCGCTCCGGGGTCGCGTCGAGCAGCTGGCACGCGACCAGCGGGTCCTCGACGCGTACGCGTTCGTGGGCGCGTTCGCGATCGCCGCGGCGCGCGGCGGGGCGCGCGAGGTCGTGGCCGTCGACGAGAGCGCCATGGCCATCGAGGTGGGCGCCGAGTGCGCCGCGATGAACGGCGTGAGCGAACGGATCCGCTTCGTGAGGGCCGACGCCCGCAAAGAGCTCGCCGATGCGCGCGGCGCCTTCGATCTGGTGATCGCCGACCCCCCGCGGCTCGCACCGACCCGCGGTGCTCGCGACCACGCCCTCCTCGCCTACGGCAAGCTCGCCGAGAACGCGTGCGGCGCGGTCCGCCACGGGGGGCTCATCGTCCTCTGCTCGTGCTCGGCCGCTGTGGATCTGACGGCGCTGACGCGCGCGCTCGCCACCGGCGCCACGCGCGCGAACGTGCAAGCCACCGTCCTCGAGCGCTGGTTCCAGGGGCCCGATCACCCCGTGCCCGCCGCGTTCGGCGAGGGCCTCTACCTGAAGGCGCTGATTGCCCGGGTCGACGCTCGATGATCGCCATACGCGCGGTCTGGGGTCGCCGCTCGTGAGACCCCTCTCGCTCCTCGACGCCGCAGAGGCGAGCCGTCTCCGTGGTCTGCTCTTCGACCTCGACGACACGCTGCTGTCCCACGGCGTCTTGACGCGCGCCGCGTACGACGCGCTCTGGAATCTCCGCGAAGCGGGGCTCGCGCTGGTCGCGGTCACGGGGCGCCCGAGCGGGTGGGGCGAGCTCCTCGTTCGCCAGTGGCCGATCGACGGCTGCGTGGCCGAGAACGGCGCAGTCCATCTCCTCCGCCGCGGGCGCGGGATCGTTCGCATCGACGCCTGCAGCGAGGCCGAGCGCCGCGCCCGCCGAGACCGGCTC
>CALFNG010000003.1 GCA_937902985.1 uncultured Myxococcales bacterium | reverse complement strand
GAGCGCGGCGAGCGCGAGGTCGGCGCTGCCGCTCAACGGACCGAGGAGGCGAGCTCCGGCGGCGGCCGCCCGAGGTCGCGCGCGAGCCGCGTGCACAGGCGCGCGCGCGCCTGAACGGCCGCCTTGAACGTGGCCGGGAACGTGGCCGTGCGGCGGCAGCCCTGACCTCGGGGACGCGGGCGTGGGCGAGCGGGGTGAAACGGGCATCTCTCGTGGGCTCGGGTGGCTCGGGTGGGGTCTGGCTCGTGACGCAGTCTCTGGTTCTCGGGGAGCCTGTGGTCGGTGTCAGGAAGCGAGTGGTGGCTGTCGGGAACCGTGTGTCACGACGAAACCACTGTCTCGGCGCGCAGGCGAGCCAAAAGATCCTCGACGCCGCCCGCTCGCGCCGGGGGTATAGTCCTCAATCGAGCCTTCATCGCGATGACCTCGAGCAACTACCGCGGACCGACGGCCAAGGCTCCGCGCGATGTGACGGCGCCGGGGGCCACGACGGACGGAGCCCGCGCGGAGGTTGACGTCGCGCCGCCCCCGTGGCGGCGCACCGGCTTCGCGCTGACCGACCTCGGTCGCAAGCGCAGCTCGAACGAAGACGCGTTCTTCATGGACGACAAGCTCGGCCTGTACGTCGTCGCCGATGGGATGGGCGGTCACGCCGCGGGCGAGGTCGCCAGTCGCGAGGCGGTCGACACGCTCTTCGGCATGGTCAAGCGCGGGGTCGGGAGCCTGCGCGAGCTCGTCGATCCCGTCACCGAAACCGACGCGCAAGCGGCCTGCCGCCTGATGGAGAGCGCCGTCCAGGCGGCGACCTACCACGTGTTCTCGATCGCCGAGATCGACCGCGCGATGAGCGGCATGGGTACGACGATCAGCGCGCTGCTCCTGCTCGGCGACTACGCCATCACGGCGCAGGTCGGCGACAGCCGCGTGTACCGCGTCGAAGGCGACGCCGTCGAGCAGCTGACCGAAGACCACACGCTCATCGCCTGGCAGCTCAAACAAGGGCTCATCACGCCTCAAGAGGCGTTGCGGTCGCCGCATCGCAACGTCATCACGCGCGCCGTGGGGAACCGCGAGTACGTGCAGGTCGATACCCGGCGCGTCCCGCTTACGCCGGCGGCACGCTTCCTCCTCTGCAGCGACGGCTTGCACGGCTACCTCCGCGATGCAGACATTCCGCCGATCGTTCGTCTCGGCGGAGACGTCGCGGTGCGTCGTTTCATCGAGCTCGCCAACCAGCGCGGCGGAAAAGACAACATCACCGCCATTCTCGTCGAAATCGACTAGCCGAAGTTGACCCTCGAAGGAGAGCGCTGGTATCCGGAAGGGATGCCGTTCGCCCGCGCTTTTGTGGCCGTCATGACACGCGGTAGCCCCGCGTCCGGTCCCGGGCGCGACTGAATGCCTGCCCCCCGGCCGCGCGCGCCGATGGAACGTTAGTTGATAGCTCGGAGTTCATCCCAATGAAGACGAAGCGCGTCGGAGTGCTGATGGGGGGATGTGGCGCGGAGCGTGAAGTGTCGCTTCGAACGGGCGAGGGCGTCGCCGCCGCGCTCGAAAGCCGCGGCCATGAGGTCGCGCGCATCGTGTGGGCCGACGACGGCCTGGGCGTCGACGAGCGCGTCCGACGCGCCGAGGTCGACGTCGTCTTCCTCGCGCTCCACGGGCGCGGCGGGGAAGATGGCTGCGTCCAGGGCTTACTCGAGCTGATGGGCATCCCCTACACCGGCAGCGGCGTGCTCTCGAGCGCGCTCGCCATGGACAAGCTCAAGGCCAAGGAGATGTTCCGTCTCCACAACGTGCCGACCCCGCCGTACTACGTGGCCCGACGAGGCGACCTCGAGAATCTCGAGGAGCTGCACGGCAGCTTCGGGTTCCCCGCGATCGTGAAGCCCCGGCGCGAGGGCTCGTCGGTCGGCCTGTGCAAGGCAGACGACCTCGCCGAGCTGGCTCACGGGATCGAGCAGGCGCTCGCCTTCGACGAAGATGCGCTCGTCGAGCGCTTCGTTCGGTCGACCGAGGTGCACGTGGGCATTCTCGACGGGCGGGTCCTGGGCGCCATCGAAGTGCGGCCCAAGCAAGGCCTCTACGACTACCGCGCGAAGTACACCGCGGGGATGACGGAGTACGTCTCGCCCCCGCGCATCGCCGCCACCCGCCTGCGCGGCGTGCTGAACCTGGCCGAGCGCGCCGCGCGCGCGCTGTCGTGCACGGGCGCCTGCCGCGTCGACCTCCTCGTGACCGAGGGCGAGAACGAGTACGTCCTCGAAGTCAACACGTTGCCGGGCATGACGCCCACGTCGCTCTTGCCGAAGATCGCCGAGGCCTCCGGCCTGGACTACCCGTCGCTCTGCGAGGCCATTCTCGACGGCGCGCAGCTCCACGCCGGACTGAACGCGTCCGGCGCGCGGGGGAGCCGCGTACCTTCGCATCGCGCGCCGAGGCGATCGCACGTCGTCTGCGACGTCGAAGACGAAGGGATCCCGCTCGCGCAGCGCGTCGCGGGGTAATCGCTGGCCCGGCTCGCCGTCGAACGAACGAGCAAGCGCTTCGGCGCGGTGCTCGCCGTCGATGACGTCTCGCTCGCGTTCGAAGCGCGACGGATTCACGCCGTGGTCGGCGAGAACGGCGCCGGCAAGACCACGCTCTTGAAGATCGCCGCCGGCCTCGACGCACCGGACCGGGGCGCGGTGCTCCTCGAGGGCAAGCCGGCGAGCCGCAGCGCGGTTCACCGGGCCGTACGCATGGTCGAGCAGCACTTCGCGCTTGCCGGCGCTCTCACGGCGCTCGACCACGTCATGCTCGGCGCGGAGCCGGTCGGCCGGTTCGGTCGCCTCGATCGCGAGCGGGCCCGCGCGCGGGCGGAAGTGATCGCGCGAGACGTCGGCGCCACCGTCGCCTGGGACGCGCGCGTCGAGACCTTCGGGGTCGGCGACAAGCAGCGGCTCGAGATCGTTCGAGCGCTCGTGCGCGAGGCCGGCGTCGTCATCCTCGATGAGCCGACGGCAGCGCTGACCCGCGGGGAATCCGACGCTCTCTATGCGACGCTGCGCAAGCTCGCCGACGCGGGCCGCGCCGTGGTCGTCGTCACGCATCGACTCGACGAAGTGCGGCAACACGCGGACGACGTGAGCGTGCTCCGACACGGGCGTCTCGTGTCGACTCGCGCGGTAACGGACCGGAGCGAGGCGGCCCTCGACGAGCTCGCCCGAGACGTCATGGGCGCGGGTGGCCCTCCGCGCGCGGGGCGCGCCCGGCGGAACGTCGGCGAGGTGCGGCTCGCGCTGCGCGAAGCGCGACGGGCGCCGGGCCTTCGCGCGGCGACGCT
>CALFNG010000002.1 GCA_937902985.1 uncultured Myxococcales bacterium | reverse complement strand
GGCGCGCCGCCGTCAGCCGGGGCTGCGGCCGCAGTCGGCGCGGTCAGGATCGCGAGCGCGACGGGCGGCTGCGGCAACGAGCACGCCGGGATGTCCGTCAGCAGGAGCGGCGGCGACGGGTCGAGCACCGTGAGGTTGCTGTCGCCGAGGAGCCGGTGCGAATCGACGGCGAAGATCCCCGGCTTGGTGGGCGAGGCGCTCGCCACGTACGTGACGTCGGGCCGATCGCCCGGCGCGACGGTCACGTCGGTGGGGTTGGTGCCCACGGGAATGAAGTTGATGCCCGGGGTCGAGAGGTCTTCGTCGACCACGCCGCCCGCGGTCAGATCGACCACGGCGAGCTCGCCGCGCGTCGTCTGCGTGACCGTCGCGACGAGATGGTACGGCAGCGACGCGCCGATCACGCCCGCCGCCACGGGCGCGCACAGGCTCTGCGCGACCGGCGTCACGGCGGTGGGCGCGCCGGTCCTGGGGTCGGCAATCTGCAGGCAAACGACGGCGACCTTCTGCGCTCCCTCGAAGGTGCGAATGGGCACGTTGGTCGGCGTCTGCCCGCAGCTCGCCACGGTGAAGCCCGCGGCGATGGCCAGCCCCGCGATGACGAGCCCCGTCTTCTCTAGTCCGTTCATCGCCTAGGACCCCTTCGGCGGGGTCGGCTTGCCGAGCGTGAAGACGACGCTCTCGAACGTCGGTTGCGACTCATCGAGATCGATCACCTGCACGTACGATTGCGTGAAGCTCGCCACATAGGCGAAGCGATACGTCCTCTTCAAGTTGAGCTTCGGGTCGTAGCGCGTCTCCGCGGGCACCGCGCTCTGGGTCGCGACGTCTTCGAGCGAGAAGGGATCGAACGCCATCGCGAAGGGCCCGGGACCGACGTAGATTGTGTCGACGAGCGCGAGGTCGGGCCCGTTCTTCGGGTCGTAGACCGAGATGGTGCTCGAGTCGAAGTTCACCACGAAGACGCGAAGCTCGTAGTCGTGGTCCAGGTTGGCGATCGGAGCCAGGTAGACCCTGGACGGCCCGGCGGGGAGCGGGAGATTGCTCGTTCCGAACTTCAGGTCGTCGGGATCGTAGGTGCCGACGCCGCCGACGGCCGCCGTGCCGCCGATGGTGGCGAAGACGAGCGTCGACGGCGTTCGGTTCGCGAAGAAGACGCGGGCCGGGAGCTCGGCGCACTGCTGCGCCGACCACTGGCCGAGGACCTTGCACGCCATGCGCTGCGTGGGATCGATGACGATGCCGCGCGAGTCGGTCCCCGAGAGGTTGGTCAAGAACGTAAACGTCCCCTCCTTTGCGAGGAACGGTCGCCTCAGCGAAGCGCCCTTGTCGTCGTAGTACCGCAGGAGATCGAGCTCGGCCGCCGAGCCGCTCGTCTCGAGGAAGGCGGGACCCACGCAGCGCACGGACGCGCTGCTCTGGAGCTCGCAGGGCGGCACGGTGGCGTCCTTGTCGTGGGGGATGGCGACGATCCCCTTGCCGCCGTTGGCGACGTCGCCGACCACGAACTGCATCGAGGGGTCGAGCGCCGGGGGGGCGCCTGCGAGCAAGAGCGAGGTCTGCGTCGCGGCCTGGTGAGTGATCGCGATGGCCGTCCCGTCGGGCGTCTGCGCCATTCCGAACGGCTCGCCCGGCATCGTGACGTGCCGCGAGTCGGCCGGATCGTTGCCGTTGTCTCCGGTGCGATGGGTGGCGTCGCAATTGCCGTCGGTCGATCTCTGTCCACAATCGAGCTTGAAGATGTCTTCGCCGAGCACCTGGGTGCCACACGTGGCCCCGAGCTCGGTGGGCGCGCCGCCGTCGCGCCCACCGGTCATGCCGCCGTCGGCGCCGGCGCTTGGTGCGCACGCTTCCCCGCCGGCGGGAGCTCCATTCGGCGACGCCGGAACGCGGTTCGGGTCGTCGGGCTTGACGTCGGCCCAGGTCAACGTCGCGTCACCCCGGACGGGCGCGAACAGGCGCGTGCCCACTACCGGGATCAGGTTCTTCCCGCTCTTCGAGGGACCCTGCGTGGTCTGGAGCTGCAAGTCGGTCGCGAAGGCGCCGAGCACCACCGAATCGCGCACGTATTTCGCCGTATCGACCGGCGGCGCGCAAGCCTGGCCGAGGGCGATCCGGGAGCCGTCCGAAGCGTTCGACGGAGGCGGACCCGCGTCGGACTGGAGCGACTTCAGGCCGATCGCACAGGGTGTGCTCGCTGCCGCGAAGACGAAGGGGATGTTGTCTTCGGGGTCCGCGTTGTTGGCGAAGACGGTCGGCGGCGTGCTGTTCAGGTTGGCGTTGATGAGCCGAGCGGTGTCTCGCCGAATCGCGAAAAGGTCGTAGCTCTGCAACGTCCCGCCGTTCCACTGGAGGTCGAAGTCGGAGTTGACGGCGTAGAGTGCGTTGCCGCCCGACGACACGGCGAGGCCGACCGGAAAGTAGAAGGTGGCTCTGGGCGGGTCGTTGCCGCCACCCCCGCCGGAGTAGCACCCGTGAACGCCCATGCCCGCGACAACGACCGCCGCAGTCGCGGAGCTCGCTCGCCAGAGAAGGAAGATAAGTCGACGTGCGACCTCGCGCGTCATGCGGCGGCCGAGCCTAGTCACCACAGGCGTGAGTGTCGAGCGGGTGTTCCCACTCAATTTCGCACGACCGACCTTGCAACTGCGCAACGGGGCGCCAGGGCGATCGACGCGGAGCGGTCAGCCTGAGCGGGACGCCTTGCCCCCTTCCGGTCGCTCGAGCTCCTTGGACGGGGGAACAGTCAGTCGATGTTGTCGGTCATGAGATCGATGACGATCACGCCACGCTCGCCGGCGTCGTCCGGCACATGCGGCGTCAGCGGCACGCGAGGCGCCGGCCGATCTACCGGGATTTCGAGGCGAGGCTGCTCATGGCGAGCGCGCTCTTGCTCTTCGCGCCGGCGGATCTGCTCGATGATGAATGGAGGCAACATCGCGAGACCTCCTTTGCAGGTTAAGCAGCTGCTCGAAAGGATCCCAATAAATCGCTTCGGAACCTGGCCCGTCGTCCCAATAAACAACCTAGCAACGCGAGTGCCAGGGTCAAGGGCGACTCCCGCACCGGGCGTGGCGCCTCCCCCCGCCGCAGGGCTCGCCGCCGGCGAGTGAGCTCGGGATACTCTGGGGACTGGTGGCGACGGCGGACTGGTGGCGACGGCGCGACCGGCAGCATCGCCAGCAACGCCGACGATGGCATGGATGGCATGATGGAAACGCGACGGGTGACGAGATCACGAACGACACGGGCCGCCCGCGGCCCCTTCGCGCGTACAGTCGCTCGGGCTCGTTCCGCTCGTTCCGCTCGTTCCGCTCGTTCCGCTCGTTCCGTTCGTTCCGTTCGTTCCGTGGCTCCCACGGCTGCGCTGCGAACGAAGCTGCGCGCATGGCGCGTCGCTCGCGACGCCATGGCCTCATTCGCTCGAAGGGCGCGGTCGATCTCACGGGGCGCGTGCGCCTGGCTCGCGCGGATGCCGACCGTGGGCCGGTTCGCGCTGGCTACGTTGACCGCGTGGACCGCGCTGACCGCGTCGCGGGCGGCGTGGGCGGCTCCGTTCGACGTGCGCGGCGAAGACTGGGAGGGCCTCTCGCAGTTCGTTCATGCCGCCGAGGTCGAAGTTGGGAGCGCGCGCGTCGTGGTCGGCACGACGCTCGATCTGCATCGCCTCGAGCCCGCCGACGCGGTCGTTCTCGTGCACCCCACCCGGGCGCCCGACGTCGAAGAGCTGTCGGCCTTCATGCACGCGGGGGGACGCGTGATCCTCCTCGACGACTACGGCACCGGCGACGAGCTCCTGGCGCACTTTCACACGCGCCGACGCGCGCTGCCCCCGCGCCCGGCGGCGATGCTACGGGGGAACCCCGCGCTGGCGATCGCGGAGCCGGGCGCCGAGCACCCGATCGTGCTCGACGTGTCGCACGTCGTCACGAATCACGCGACGGGCCTCGACAACCCGGCGCTCTCGTCGATCCTCGTCGTTCACGGCGCGGCGGACGACGACGTCGTCGTGGGCGTGGCGGGTACGGTCGGAAAGGGGCGACTGATCGCCGTCGGAGACGCGTCGGTCGTGATGAACTCGATGCTCCGCTATCCGGGCAACCGCTCGCTCGCCCTCGGACTCGTCCGGTATGGGCTCGAAGACGAACGCTCCGCGCGGTCCTCCCCCAAGGCCGCGGGCGGGCGGGAGGGGAAGCTCTACGTGGTGGCCAACGACTTCGAGACCACGGGGGCCTTCGGCGACGACTCGCCGCTGTGGGCGGCTGCCAGCGAAGCGCGCCGGGGGCTCGTCGAGTCGCTCGAGACGACCCGCCGCGACGGGATGCCGCCGGTGGTCGCGTACCTGACCGCCGTGGTGGTCGCGATCGGCGTCATCGTGTGGACCGGCGCGCGCGCCGGGAAGACCCACAAGCTCGCCGCGCCGCGGTTCACGCGGGAAGTGCCGGTCGTCGCCCAGGGCGGCATTGCCGGGCACGCCGCGGTCCTGGGGGCGCCGGGCACGTCGCGGGCGCTCGCCGTCCTCGAGCTGAAGAGCGCTCTCGAAGAGGAGCTGGCTACCCGGCTCGGCCTGCAGCGGGCACCGCCGCCGGAGCAGCTCGTCGCCCGGCTCCGGGCCATGCGCCTCGTCGACGAGACCGGCGCGCGCGCCCTCTTGCGCGTGTTCGCCGTCATGTCCGGCGTCGAAGCGAAGGTCGTGCGCGCCTCCCGGGGAGCAGGGGCCCTCATGCGACTCCGCGACGCGCCCAGCGACGCCGACGTCCTCACCCTGGCGGCGGCCGTGCGCGAGCTCCGGGGAAAACTGGGGCTCGTGCCAGTCGCGGCCGCGGGCGGCCATGATACGTTCGAGGGGCCCCTTTGACCGCCGCTGCGAACACCAACGAGATCGCCGCCGCACGCGAGCGCATCGACGACGTGCGGCGCGAAGTGGCGCGCGTCTACGTGGGCTCGTCGAGCCCGGTCGACACGATCCTGGTCGCGCTGCTGGCCCGCGGCCACGCCCTGCTCGAGGGCGTGCCGGGCATCGCCAAGACCACGCTCGTGAAAGCGTTCGCGACCACCCTCGGGTGCTCGGCGCGGCGCATCCAGTTCACCCCCGACCTCTTGCCGGCCGACATCACCGGGACCTACGTCCTCTCGCCTCGCGAGGGCACGTTCGCGCTCCGGGCTGGTCCCATCTTCGCGAACGTGGTCCTCGCCGACGAGATCAACCGCGCGCCCGCCAAGACGCAGAGCGCGCTGCTCGAGGCGATGCAAGAGCGGCAGGTCACGATCGAGGGCGACCGGTTCGAGCTCCCCTCGCCGTTCCTGGTGCTGGCCACGGAGAACCCCGTCGACCTCGAAGGGACCTACCCGCTCCCCGAGGCGCAGATCGATCGCTTCCTCGTCCGCGTGGCGATGGGCTACCCGTCGGCCCGCGAAGAAGCACAGATGCTGAAGACGTACGGCGTCGACCCGCCGACGGCGCGTCCCGTGCTCGACGCGCGCGACATCCTTCGCCTGCAGGGCATCGCTTCGCGCATCTACGTCGAAGACGACCTCCTCGAGTACGCCGTCGCCCTCACCACGTTCACGCGGGTGCACAACCGCGTGGCCCTCGGCGCCAGCCCGCGTGCGTCGCTCGGGCTGGTGCAGGCCGCCAAGGCGTGGGCGATGATCGGAGGGCGGCCGTTCGTCGCTCCAGACGACATCCGCGCCGTCGCGCCGAGCGTCCTGTCACACCGTCTCGTGATGACTGCCGAGGCCGAGGTCGACTCGAAGGCGCGCGAGCGCCTCCTCGAGGAGGCGCTCACGAAGGTCAGCTACCGCCGCGGAATGCGCGCGGTCTAGGCGACGTGCAGCTCTACCCGACGCGGGCCACGTTCCATGTCGCGGTGGCCGGTGCCGGGCTCGTGGCGCTCGGGTGCGCGGCCCGCCTGCCGCCGGTGGTCGCGTTCGGCGGCGCGATGCTGCTGGCCGTCGCTATCGGCCGTGCCTTCGCCGTGCTGTCGGTGACCCGCCTCCGCGCCACGGGCTTCGAGATGGTGTGGACCGGCCCGACGCGCGTACGCCGGGGCGCGCGCGGCCAGCCGCTCGTGCTCGAAGGCGAGCTGCGAAACCGGAGCGACGCTCCCGTTCGCGCCGTGGGTCTCCGGCCCCTGGTCTCGAGCATGCTCGAGGCCTCGATCGAGCCCGCGTCCCTCGACCTCCCGCCCGGAGCGCGAGCTCGCATCGACGTGACCGTCCGTCCCCGCCGCATCGGACGCTGGGGCGTGCACGGGCTGGCCCTCGAGGTGCGCGGGACGTCGTTCGGGGGCGAGGCCCTTTACGAAGTGCCGTTGCTCTTCGCCAACCCCCTGGGGATCGAGGTCCTGCCGACCGCGCTCGCCGCAGTCGCCGGTCGCCGCCGCGGGGGCCGAGCGCGCCGCGGTGCCGACGCGGGTCGACGCGCCCTCGTCGCCGGCGACCACGACGAGCTGCGCGAGCTCCGCGATCACTCCCCGGGCGATCCCTTCAAGCGCATCGCCTGGAAGGCGAGCGCGAAGCGCGGACGGCTGCTCGTGCGCGAAACCGAGCGCCAGGAGCGCGACGTCGTGTGGCTCGTCGTCGATGCCTCGGTGGAGCTCTGGGCGGGCTCTCCCGGCACCGCGCCGCTCGACCAGATCGCCGACGAGGTGGCGACCGCCGCTCTGCGTCACCTGCAACGCAACGAGCGCGTGGGCCTCGTAGTGGTGGCGTCCCGCGTGCGCTCGTGGATCGCACCGGGTACGGGGGCGGCGCACGCCGCGGTGATCGCCGGCGCCCTCGCGAGCGCCGCGAGCGTCATCGACGTGGACCGGTCGGAGCTCGGGGAGGCCGAGGTCGCGCAACGGGTCGCCGAGCACGCGCGGCCGCTCGACCCGAACGGCCTCCGCGGGATCCGCAAAGGCGACCTCGACGCCCTCACCGTCCTGGCCGATCAGCTCCGCCCGCTCGCCCCATTCGCGCCGCGCGTCCCCTTCGCGACCACGGCGCGCGAGAGAGCCTTGCGCCAGTACCTGGCGGCCTTCGATC
>CALFNG010000001.1 GCA_937902985.1 uncultured Myxococcales bacterium | reverse complement strand
CGCGAGCTCCCGTACTCTCCTTTGACTGCGTGAAGTCGATGAACCGCCGATCGTCGCTCGCGTGCGAGCTTCGCTTGCAGTCGTCACTCCACGAAGAAGAGCGGATCGCGGGTGCCGAGGAAAGCCGCAATATCGGACTCGTCGCTCTTGGAGATCGCGTCGAACTGGATCCCCATTCCGGGGTGCCCGTCGCTCGTCGGTGAGTCGTCGCGGAGCCATCGGACACTCCCCCGAAGGGTGAGGGGGTCGGCGCGACCCGGGATCCGTACGCAAATCTCCAGCTTCGAGCCGAGGGGCCGGGTGAAGTAGGTCGCGACGAAGAGCCCACCCTCCGAGATGTTTTCGGTGAAGCCGACGTAAAAGTTCGAGTCGCTGAAAAGGGTGACCTCGAGCTCCGCCGTCAGGCGATTGGAGTGCCGGCGGCCCTGCTGGGAGTCTGGCGCGGACCTGGGCGCAGGCTCGGAGTCAGACTTTGGCGCAGGCGTGGGGGCAGGCTCGGGATCGGACGCAGGCGCAGGCTCGGAGTCCTGCGCGGGCCCGGAGTCGGGGGAGGTCGTGGGGGCGAGCGCAGGCTCGGGGTCAGGCTCGGCCGCTCCGCTGCTCTCGAACGGGGGCTCGCGCTCGTCCGCGGCGCTCTGCGGCGTGAGAGGCCCTGCGCCGTGGGGAACGGTCTGGGTGAACGAGGTGGGACCGCGGTTACGGCGCGCGGAGCGCGCGATCCCCGCAATGGATGGGAACTCGAGCGCCAGGCCGCCTGGTCCCCCCTCGAGACACTTGCCGATGCGCCAGGCCTCCAGGTAGAGGGAGCGTGCCAGCGAGAACGCTCGGGCGACCCACTGGTTCCACTCCAGGGTCGCGCCTGGCCCCTCGAGCCACGCCTCGAGCGCGTCTGCGGAACGTCGGAGGGCGATGAGGCTGCCGGCGCGGTCGAACCCCTCGCCGAGGGCGCTTCCCTGCTCCTCGTAAAGCAGGGCGATCGACCGCAGATCGAAGACCAGCTCGAGGTCGTTCGACGGTAGCCTGAAGACCTCCAGCCACAGCCTCGCCTCGTCGGTGTCCAGCGCATCGAGAGTCTCGATGCATGCGCGCTTGAGCCCGAGGGCTTCCGTGCGCAGGGCGCTGGCGTGCGGCGAGTCGCCCAGGTCGCGCGCCACTCCTCGCCTCGACAGCGCGTATGTCAGCGACCGCGCGGCCAAGCGCAAGTCGGCGACGCCCCGAGGGTCGCACACGCCGGCTCGCCCGAGGGCGTCGACCCTCCGGAGCATGTCCGTCTGCCCGAGGCGACCGGCGACCCGCAGCGCACCGACGGCGAGAGCCTGGGGATCGACGTGGGGCGCAGTCGGGGCCTGGAGCGCCTGCATCCGCAGGCGCAGGCGCTCGAACGACTCCGACCCCGATTCCGACGTCTCTGCTGGCTCCGCGCTCCCCATGGCCTTCGGTCAGAGTACCGTGACCGCGAGCGTCGAGGACGACGACGTGTTCCGGGGTCCGGCGTCTCTGTCGACGGGCCCGCCCAGGTGGGCCGGATCACGGCCCGCGGCAGCCGCAAGAGCGACACCCCGGCCACGCGAAGAAGGCTCTGCATGTGCGCGGTGTAAAGCGGATCTCGGTCCACGATGAGGTGACGGTAGCCCCGGAGAGGCCCGGCGACGGCATCGGTGAGATTGCGCGCGGTCTGCGCCATCCAGGTCCCATCGGCCTGGGAAGTGACGCCGGCAACGTGAACGCGTCGGGTCTTGAGGTCGATGACGAACAACACGAGATAGCCCACCAGGCCGCCGCGCGTGAGCACCTCCACGCTGAAGAAGTCCGCGGCCGCGATGGCCCCCCAGTGCGCCTTGAGGAACGTCTTCCACGGCATCGTGCGCCCTCGAAAGGGAGCCGGTTCGATGCCGTGCATCCTTGAGGATGCGCTCGATGGTGGAGCGCCCGAGGTCGAAGCCCAGGTTCCTGAGCGCGCCGCGAAGCCGCGTGTACCCCCACGTCGGGTTCTCGCGCGAACCGTCTCCGGGCCCGCAGCGCTCCGCAACGACTCCCCTCGTACTTCGCGGCAACGCTCTCGCGGTACCACCGGAGGATGGTCTCCGGCGTCGCGAGCGACGCCACCTCGCCGAGCAGAGCTCGCCCCAGCGGCTTTCCCGTTTCGGCGAGAAGCGGTCGCTCCGCGTCCGTGAAGCGAAGGCGCCGGCGACCGAGGCGCGCACGGAGCACGCGGTTCTCGGTCCGCAAGAACTCGATCGCTTGGCCTTGTCGGCGACCGAGCCAGCTGGCGACCAGCAGAATCAGGAACTGAAGCGGGGCTACGGACGGCACGATCGCCGGACCCTACCAACCCAGCCCCTCGCAGCGAACGCAATTCGGCCGGAATGCCTGGCGATCGAGGTTGGGACAGTACGGGATGTTGACTTTGGCCGCCCTCCGCATCGACAGTGCGCCTCGCAGCCCGAGAGGGTACATTGGAGGAGGGAATCATGATTAGGGAATGGATGAACGCCCGGCCGCGCCTGGCGATTGCGTCGGCCATGGGGCTATCGTTCGCGCTCACGGCTGGAATCTATGCGTGCTCGAGTAGCAGCTCGGGCGAAACGAACACGGACGGCGGCGGCCAGGACTCCGCCGCGGCCGACTCGGGGTCGTCCGGGTCGAGCTCCGGCTCCGGCTCCGGCTCCGGTTCGAGCTCCGGGGATACCGGCACCACGACCGGAGACGGCGGCGGCGAGGCGGGACGCACGGCCACGATCACGATCGCACCCGTCGGAGACGCGTCCACCACCATGGGAACGGGCACGTTCACCGAGAACGGCAACCAGATGACGCTGGTGCTGAACCTGACGGGTAGCATTCCCGGCTCACGTGGGGTGCACGTCCACGTCTCCGGCGATTGCACGAATCCAGGGGCGCACTTCAACCCCGATGCGGTGATGAAGAACGGCGAGTTCGACAGCATCGTGGTGAACGATGCGGGCGTCGGAACGATGACGTCCATCCGCATGGGCCTGTCGCTCGATCTCCCGTCCGACGGCGGGACCGGGATCGTCGGCCGATCGCTGAACGTGCACGGGCTTCCGATACTGGCGGCGGATGGCGGGCCCGTTCTGACCGACGCAGGAACGCCGGTCCCGGCACCACGGATCGGCTGCGGCGTCATCCAGTGAGCTGAGGGAGCGTTCACGACGGGCTGTCCGGCATTCACGCTTGGGGGTGGCCGGGCGGCCCATCGCAGCGCCCGTGGCAAACCGATGGCCTCGTCACACGTAGGCAGCCCCTAGCCCGGCCCAGCGCTGCTACGGCCTTCGCAGCGAACGCAATTCGGCCGGAAGCCCTGCGGATCGAGCTTGGGACAGTACGGGGACCGTCGAGCGCTTCGTGCGCGCCGATGGAACCGTCCACTCCGCGGAAAGGCGAGTGGGGGTCCTCGCGGGCGAGCTCAAAGGTCGAAGGCTCGCCCGCGACGGTGCGGTCATCCTCGACGTAGGCCGCCGAGCCGCCGAGCCGCCGAGCCGCCGAGCATGATGGGCATCGTTGGTCGACTTGTCCGCCGTCGATCGAGCTTTGGAAGCTTCACTCCGCACCTTGTCCGCCACGGATCGCGATCCAGCCGCTACGGATCGCGTCGTTGGCGATACGGCTCTCGTCTCGGAGCCTCTCGGTCGTCTCTCGTGCGCCGTCGTTCGCGCCGCGCAAGATACGGGACGCGGCTTGTACGCTACAGATCACGGTTCGCAAGCGACCGAGCGCGACTCGTACGCTACGGATCGCGCTTCGCAGGCGACCGAGCGCGGTTCGTGCGCTACGCGTCGCGGTTCGCAAGCGACGGGTCGCGGCTCGTAGGCGCGGAAAGCTTCCACGCCTTCAACAAGGCGGGGACCGACGTGGAGGACGGCGTCCGGAGTCGCCATCAGATCTGGGTCCTGCAGAAGCTCCGGTCAGTTCGCCCCCCTACCAGGCGATGTTCGCGACGTCACTGCGCGCTCACAGGTCGTGGACGTCCCCATCGCGTCGACATAGAGCACGAAGCCGCGACCCGAGCTCGCCAAGGAGCTCGAGACGCGTCGTTTGGCTCGCTCGCCAAACGCATCACGATCCCGGCGACGTGGTCCTCAGCTTCG
Source organism: uncultured Myxococcales bacterium (assembly GCA_937902985.1). GTDB lineage: Bacteria > Myxococcota_A > Polyangia > Polyangiales > Polyangiaceae > Palsa-1150. The sequence continues at coordinate 388 of CALFNG010000001.1, read as the reverse complement.
ACGCGCCACACGCTCATTACCGAGGCGCGGCGGGCGGGGGCCGATGTGCTGGAGCTCGCGACCCACAACGCGAGCGATATGACGATCGACCTCTACACCCGCACGGAGTGGAATCCGCTTTGCGTCGAGGTCGCGAAGCTTGGCGCGCACCTTGGCGCGCCTCGGAAAACACGGGGATTTATGGTGGAGGCGGCCGGAATCGAACCTTCGAGAACGGTATCGGCAAAAACCGAACCGAGACGCATGGTTGACTACCAAGCAGCTTCCACCTGCTCCTCTTCGAGGAACTGAAGCTGCTCGAGCTGCTCGCCGAACGCGACGGGCTCAACGCCTCGGACTACCTGCGCAAGCTGATTCGCATGGTGCCGAGCACCAACTCGCCGACCGT